>JBDKUY010000038.1:0-12926 GCA_039679445.1 Methanofastidiosum sp.
TTACTATCCCATAGTACCCATCTTTCAATGGCCCAGGATTTAACAGTTGAGTTTTGCCAATAGAATCAATTGCCCTTGATTCGTGAACGTGCCCCGAGACTGCAACTAATGGTTGCATTTTTTCTATGATGCTTCTAACTGAGGTACTTCCTATTGATTTGCTATTCCCAATTTTGTCCAATTTAGTTTCATAAGGGGGTGCATGCGTTACTAGAATCATATTCTTAAATGAAAGTTTTGAAAGACCTACCATTATTTGATCTTCCTCGTATTCAGAAGGAGTTCCAAAAGGAGACTTATTTGAGCCCCCAAAGCCTCCTATTGTGTATTCTTTTATCTTAATCTCTTTTTCATGCAGAGAAATATTTTTTGATATTAAATAATCATTTACATCGCTTCTATCACAGTTTCCAAAAACTGAATAAAATGGAATATCAGGTATAATATCTAAGAGTTCTTTGGCTTCGCTTTCTCCGCCAAATGAAGTAATATCCCCACAACAAAGTAAGAGGTCAAATTCTTTTATATCAATAGAATCAAATAATTTTTTTAAAGAACTATTCTTTCCGTGTATATCTGTTATTACACAAATATTCATAAAAAAGAGAACAATAATTTCTATTTAAAGATTTTGAAGGAGAAGGTAATAAGAAAGCATACTGGCGATATGGCTGAAATAATACCTTCTCCCGATATACAATCAATAATTCTATTTTTAAATCTTACGTAAAAGCATATAACTCAATATTCGGCAATTACTAGCATCTGAAAATCTTCAGTTGTTAATTTATCCACTCTACTAAAAGCTCCAAGATTGCATCCGTATATATCTACTTTTTTAAATCCCAATGATTTTAATAACCATGTTATCTCTGAAGGACATAATATCTTTCATCACACTTGATCTTCTTTTTATTGCCGCCATTATCTGTAAATTCTAACACTGATTTATTTCTAAAGGCCATTAAATCGAATGTATTTGCATCAGTTTTTCCATCGGTAGAATTCGAGTTGATAAAATCTTTAACAGAATGAAATAATGGAAAAAGACCATTTAATGTTGTGAGTATTAATTTTCCTTTATCATTTAAAGACTTAGCAGCACTTTGAAGAATCATAAAATTCATCTCATCTGTTTCCATCAGTGGAAAACCACCTCCACATATTATAAGGGCAAGATCAAACTCTTTTTTAAATTTTAACTCTCTTGCATCCGCTTTAATAAATTCAACTTTTACTTTGGCTTCCTTGGCCTTTTCTATTGCTCTTTCTAACATGCATTCAGATAGATCAATTCCAGTTACATTATACTATCTTTTGGCAAGTTCAATTGAGTGTCTTCCAGTACCACAACCGATATCAATAATTTTCTTAGATTTATCCTTTTTAATTTCTTTTTCAATGAAGTCTATTTCCCCCATAGTTCCTTTAGTATAAACTTCATTTTCATAAGTTTCAGCATAATCCTGGAATAATTCTTCGTACCATTTTGCCATGAATTATATATTCTAATTTTCTTTATATTATTTTTGTCAATTCAATAAAAATTAGAATTTTACCAATTAAAAATTTAAATTAAAAGAGCAGAATAGTATTCATAACAATACAAACGAATCACTATGTGGCCCAAAGTTTGATGGTTCAAAATGTTTTGAGTAATATAAACATAATTATATCCTTAATTTTGCTGAAGTTTAAAAAAATTTTATAATAAAAAATAAATTAATTTGAGACTTAAAATTATTTTTCTTTTCTAAAGCACATAAACCAGTCAAGACAGTATTTGCCTTCTTCCTTCTTATCCATTCTTTCTTTTGCAGTTCCACAAGTGCCTGGAGTAGGAATTATAACATCGTCACCTGGTTGCCAATTGGCTGGGGTCGCTATCTGCTCTTTGTCGGATTTTTGCATTGCAAGAAGTAATCTCTTGATTTCTTGCATATTTCTCCCATTTGAAAGAGGGTAATAAAGAATTGCTCTAACTTTTGCTTTTGGATCTATTATGAATACTGCCCTTACTGCTTGAGTTGTAGATGCGTTTGGCTGGACCATTCCAAATTTTTTTGCAACGTCCATACGTATGTCTTCTATCAATGGGAAGGTTACTTCTACATTTTTCATGCCTTTATATTCAATTTTCTCTTTAATTGTCCTTAGCCAAGCTATGTGGGCATAGATACTATCTATGGATAATCCTATTAATTCACAATTTAGATCCTGTAATTCTTTATACATTGATGCAAAGGCCATAAATTCAGTTGTACAAACTGGTGTAAAATCTGCAGGGTGGCTGAATAATATTACCCATTTACCCTTATAGTCTTCTGGAAAATTTATTTCTCCCATTGTAGTTTTTGCCTTAAATTTAGGTGCATCATCGCCTATTAATGGCATACTCATTTGTTGTTTAGGTTCTTCTTCCATTTATTCACCAACCAACATTTTTTTTTATGTTGCTATATATATTGGAAATTGAATATATATAACTTTATGCGTTTTGAAATATAATCTTAAAGATAAATAGTTTAAAGAATATTAGTTCTTATATAATAATGAATATTAAGTAAAGATTATCTTATTTTTCTAAATATTCTTTTTAATATAAAATTAGTATAATTATTCAGTTTAACTTAATAAACTATGATTGCTATCTACTAAGTATTTTATGATATTTTATTGAGCACTATAGTCAAATCTATAAAAAAATGCTCCCATATATACACGAAGAATAACGTTCCTGAAAACATTTAATAATCTCTTTTATAAGTGAAGTCCAATCAATAAAATAAATCTGTTATAAAGAAAGACTTTTTAATCAATATAATGAGGTAAAAATCATGTGTCTTGCAGTTCCAGGTAAAGTTATTGAAATAAAAGAAAGTGTCGGAATAGTTGATTTCAACGGAGTTAAACGAGAGGTAAGATTGGACCTTGTAGATGTTAAAGTTGGTGATTATGTCATTGTTCACACAGGATTTGCAATTGAAAAAATGGACGAGAAAGAAGCCCTGGAATCTTTGGAGATCTGGAAAGAACTCCTAAAAGTTCAGGAGGATTTTTAGTGGATTTGTATAAAGACCGGAATGCTTCAGATACAATAATAAGAAAAATATTTGAATTTTCTAAGGATTTAGGTGAAATAAAACTGTGTCATGTTTGTGGAACGCATGAGCATGTGATTACTCATTATGGTATTAGAGCACTATTACCCGAAAATGTTCATGTTGTTTCTGGTCCAGGGTGTCCAGTTTGTGTAACAACACAAGGCGAAATTGAAGCTGCTGTCAAAGTTGCCGAAAAAGGGGCCATAGTAACAACGTATGGTGACATGATAAGGGTACCATCTAAACGTTCTTTGTCAGATGCAAAAGCATCTGGGCTTGACATTAGACTGGTGTACAGCATTAACGATTCAATTAATCTTGCCACATCTAACCCCAATAAAAAAATAGTTCATTTTGCCATTGGATTTGAGACCACCTGTCCAACAACTGCAGTTGCAGTTCTTAATTCTCCAGATAATTTTTATGTCTTATCCGCACACAGAGTAGTTCCCCCCGCTATGGATTTATTGTTAAGTAGTGGGAAAATAAATCTTTCAGGATTTATAGATCCCGGGCATGTTTCTACGATAATCGGAACAAAACCATATGAGCCTATATCTAAAAAATTTCATGTACCTCAGGTAATATGTGGATTTGAACCCAACGATATACTTATGGGAATTTATCTTTTATTAAAACAAATTAAAGAAAAAAGAGCTGAAGTGGAAAATGAGTATGTTCGTGGCGTAAGGGCAGAAGGCAATACGAAAGCCCAAAAACTTATGGAAAAGGTATTTGAACCCTGCGATATACGCTGGAGAGGATTTCCAGTAATACCTGGATCGGGGCTCTCTTTAAAAAATGAGTTTTCCAACAAAGACGCATACAAGGAATTTAATATTGAGATAGAAGATATTCCTGAAGAGAAAGGGTGCAGCTGTCCGGAAGTTTTAAGGGCAGAAAAAATCCCGAGAGAATGCCCATTATTTGGAAATATATGCACGCCACAAAGTCCTAAAGGCCCATGCATGGTTTCCCGAGAAGGTGCTTGTTACATATCCTTTAAATATGAAAAACCTTTCAGGTGAAGATATGGCAATAAAAGAAAATCCAACGTGTTCCTTTAATAAGGAATGCAGATATCCAAACATAGACAAAGAAAGTTTTTGTGATGAAATGTCTTCAGTGATTGGAGATGTGAGAATAGGAAAAGAGGTCTATGTTGCACCTTTTGTATCTTTAAGGGCAGACGAAGGGACTCCCATAATTATCGGAGATAAGAGTAACTTACAGGACGGAGTTATAGTCCATGCGTTGGAGCATACATCTGTAGAAATTGGTAAAAAGACTTCAATAGCACATGGCGCTGTAATTCATGGCCCTACAAAAATAGGAGATAATTCTTTTGTAGGATTTAGGGCAGTAGTTCATAGCTCAGAAATTGGAAAAGAATGCTTCATAGGCCATGGTGCAATAGTTGTGGGGGTAAAAATTGGTGATAAAAAATTAGTTCCACACGGGGCCGTAATCACTGACCAAGAAAAAGCCGACAAACTAGCAGATTCAACTAAGGAGCTATTCAAGTTCAACGAAGAAGTATTATGTGTAAACTGTGAATTCTCAAGGGGGTACAGACGTTAATGGATATTTGCCAAATCTTAGGGGAAAAAGGTCTTGAAAAGGCTTTGGAATATTATTCAGAAGACGAATTAAAAAGCATAATAGAAAAACTAGAACTTGAAAAGCTATTAAAGATCCCCGGATTTGGTAAAAAGAAGATATTACAGATTCAAAAAGAAACATTTGAAGATATTACTGGTAAAAAGTATGAAGAAGTTCTTTTTGGGGATGCTTGGGAGATATACGAAGAGATAGTATCTATCCTAGTTTCATACCCAAAAACAGAGAGGTCAAGAAACAGATTCTACCTTTATATGCCCCTTAGAGACAAGGAATTGATTTTAAAGAGATTAAATTATTGTTACAAAGCAAAAAAATTTGTGGAAGGCCTAACCCAAGAAGAAATTAATAAGATATTAGACTATTTGGATGGTATATCTGATCTGAAAATTCCTTCTCTCAAAAAATTTAGGGACAGAGTTTTAATAACAGATGACGAAGAACTGTCAACTAAGACAAAATCAGAATATTATGATTCTATTTATCTTGCATCGCCTCATGAGGCAAGAGGTATCAGAGACGATTATCCATTGATATTTTACTTGTATGGCAAAAATTCAGCTCTTTATGATACACTTTCTGAAATATCTGATTTTTCAATCAATATCGATGATTTCTCTATCCGAGATATAGTCCCTGAGCTATTCATTGAACGCTTCATTGAGAATTCTCAAAAAATAAAGCTGATACTTGATATGTATAAAGTTCTTTTTGAGATTAAAAATAGCCGGGGCATAGCTGCTGACGACGGTGCAAAATTATCCGATTATGTTCAAAAACTCCAAAAGATATCTGATAGGGTAGACTCCTTTTCTAAAGGAAATTTTCCAGATGAGAGGCTAAATAAGCTAAAGGAAGCACTAAATCTAGAGGAAATGATTAAAACAATAGAGAAGGATATCAATGAAAGATTTTCTAAAATAATTGAAAGTCAGGATATTGGTATAGCTGGCAAGGACATATTATCAATGCTTTCAGACATAAAACATTCGGATCCTTTGAAAGCTTTTCAAACTTATATCCCAAAACAGCTTGAAGATGCATATAGAAAAATAGTCAAGGAATCTGTAGATAGCCTGAATCAAAAAACAGGGTTAGATGTTTCAGAATTATTCCCCGAAGAAGTATCTTTCCCAATAGAGGCAAATAGAAATGAAATATTTGAGATTAAAGAAAACATTAGAAAAGAAATATCCAAAAGGGAATTTGAAATAAAAAAAGAAATGATGGATATATCAGAATTATGGGATTTTTTGAACCAGAGAGTTGAGGAATGTTACGACATTGATTTCTTTGTGGCTATGGGGAGATTTGCTGTTGAAAAGAATCTTTTGATGCCAAAAATATCTGAAAAAGGATTAAGTTTTAGAAATGGTAAAAATGTTTTAATTCAAAATGCTGTTCCAATTAATTATAAGATTGGAACTACAAATGACACTATGGCCGGGAATGAAAATGTTATTATATTAACAGGTGCCAACTCAGGTGGTAAGACTACTCTTTTGAAACTTGCACTTGCCATTCAGATTCTTTTCCAGATGGGATTCTTAGTCCCTGCCGAAGATTCATATGCCTCAATCTTTGATGAAATTGGATTCTTATCTAAGCACAGAGGAGAATCAAGAGGAGCATTTGAAACAAGTCTAAAAAGACTCGTACCGCTTGCAATTGAAGAAAAAAAGAGATTGTTGCTTGTGGATGAACTGGAAGCCATTACAGAACCTGGCTCTGCAGCTAGGATTATAGGAACATTCCTAAATTTTTTGAGAAATTCTAATACCTTGTGTGTTATAGTTACACATCTTGGCGAAGATATAATCTCTTCGATTAAATCGATAGAAGGTAAGTTGCCTGAAGATATGAGAGTAGACGGTATAGAAGCAAAAGGATTGGACGAGTCATTAGAGTTGATTGTTGATAGACAGCCAGTCTTCTATAAAGCAGGAAAAAGTACTCCCGAACTAATTGTAGAAAGGCTTTCCAAAACAACTGAAGGGAAAGAAAAAGAAATATACCAAAAGATGGTTGATATACTAAGGAAAAAACCATAAAGCTTTTTAATTAAATGTCTCATGTCTTTGTATGGGAGTATACCAGCCTCAAGACTATGTTATATACATAGGAATTCTTCTTGTTCTGTTGGCTCTTGCATTGAAATTTCTTTTCAATAAAATAAAAATTGATAAAACCTTCATAATTGCAATCTCTCCTTATATGATAATGGCCATAGCAATAAGGGTCTTGGCAGATGTCGGATTTTATGAGAGATCAAAACTTTGGAATATTACACCTGGGGTATACATAGTTGCGTTCGTTCTCGCATTTACTACGATATTAATTGGATTTCAACTTGAAAAGAGAAGTAATATATCATATTGGAAACTTCCATTTGTAGTTGGAATTATAGCTGCGATTTATTTTTTAGCTAACCTAATTCCTTTTTTTAACTATCCGTTGAGGATTATAGTTCCTCTTTTAATGGCTGCTGGAATTACATTGACAGTATACTTAATATCGCCTTTATTTTACAAATCTATTAGGGAGTTTGGAAACACAGCAATACTATTTGGGCATTTGCTGGATGGGTGTGCCACCTTCATTGCAATTGATTATTATGGATTTGGAGAAGAACACTTGTTACCTCTTTTTTTGATAAATCTCACTGGTACTGCTTCAATTATGATACCCTTAAAATTAATATTAATTCTTGTAGTAATCTATCTACTTGATACCCTATACAAAGAAGAGAGAAAAAACTTCAAGGAAAAGGAAGTTACTATATTTAAATATAAATTTAAGATTACAACATTGATGATGCATAATTTTTACCTTTCAATAAAAGTACTGGTTTTCATACTTGGATTCGGCCCGGGGTTCAGAAATACATTATTACCCTCTCTTTTTTGATTCAAAAGACTTATTAATAGTGAAAAATACTTATTTTTATGGAAAATCCTATTCATATCATTAATCTTTCAAGAATGGTTGTAATGGGCTCTGACCTATGGGGCTCTGTTAAAACAACAGTTGAAAAATTAGGATATAAAAACCCCGTTGTTCTCGATGACACAATAACAAGAGGGATTGTTGGGAAAAAAGTATCTGATGATTTGAACTGTGATCATTATGAAGTTAAATCTGCTTCAATGGCCGAAGTACATTCAATTGCAGATATTTTGAAAAAAGGAAGATATGATATAGTTGTTTCAATAGGTGGAGGGTCAGTTATAGACGTTGGGAAATTGGCGTCCTTTAATATTTCTATTCCTTTTATTAGTTACCCAACAGTTGCATCTCACGATGGAATAGCTTCTTCTAGGGCATCTATCCGAGATGGTGAAAAAAAATTGTCAATAGAGGCGCAGCCCCCTATTGCAATAATAGCGGATACTAAGATAGTGTCCCAAGCTCCATATAGATTCTTGGCTTCTGGATGTGCGGATCTGATATCCAATTATACGGCTGTTTTAGATTGGCAACTTGCACATAAATTAAAAGGTGAATATTACAGTGAGCATGCAGCATCTTTGTCATCTATGAGTGCCAAGGTGACGATTGACAATGCTGATGTAATAAAAGAAGGATTGGAAGAATCTTCCAGAAAAGTCCTGAAAGGACTTATCTCTTCAGGAGTCGCTATGTGTATAGCGGGTTCTTCTAGGCCTGCTTCGGGTGCGGAACATGCATTTGCACACGCACTTGATATGATTGCGGAAAAACCTGCAATGCACGGGGAACAGTGTGGAGTTGGTTCTATAATGACTATGTATCTGCACAGAGAAGACAAGTATAAAGCAATAAAGGAAGCGCTTGAAAAGTTAAAAGCCCCTACAACTGCTGAAGAACTTGGAGTCACTGATACAGAATTAATAAAAGCGCTCACAATGGCGCATAAAATTAGAGACAGGTATACAATACTCGGAGAGAGTGGTCTTACAGAGAGGGCCGCTACTAAACTTGCTAAAGTTACGGGGGTAATAGATTGATTCTTACCCTCCTCCCTAAAAATCTTGCAAAACCAGGATTTTCTTTTGTAGCGGGGAAGGGGGATAATGAATGTAAGGGATGTAGATTCTATAAAACGTGTGTTGATAACCTAAAACCTGGAAGGATATATACAGTCTCTTCTGTAAGGAATATTGAACATCCCTGTAAAATTCATGATTCTGGCGTTAAAATAGTTGAAGTAAATGAATCCCAAATTGAAGCAGCAATCCCTAAAAAATTTGCAATTGAAGGCGCAACTGGAGTATTCTCATTTTCTTGTAATGAAAGGTGTCAATATCACGATTTTTGTATTCCAGATGGAATAAAGATCGGCGATAAATTTCACATTATTAGAATTAAAGAGAAAATAGAATGTCCATTAAACAATAATATCTTAAGGGTAATCCTGAAAAGAAAAGATTAGTATACAAATCTAGATGAACTCGACTTTTCTCCTCTAAATAGTATATCTAGGACTATTATTGGGATCATTACTGCTAATAGCATAGTGGATTTGGCCTTCTTTTTCATTTTATCACCTTTATTTAATATTGTAATACAATAGTATATAAATCTTTCTACTTATTGGCTTTTAATAATTTAAAAAATATTTTTAATAATGAATATTAATACCTATAGTCAATATGGTTGAACTTTAACTTATATAATTAATAAGAATACTATAATCTAACCGATAGTTATTATATAATATAATTACTAATAATATATAATTAATCAATCTTGACTTTAAATCTTATTTATCATTAGTATAAGAATTAAAATTCAATAAACAGGAATATTTTTAGTAGTGCTTTAAATTAAATCAATTTTTTTGAATACTGATAGTAGTAACATTTATATATATTAACGTTAGAGATAATGATGGTGAGCATCAATGGAAGAAAATGCCGAAGAGGCCATTATAGAGTATCTAAAAGGTGTAAAAATTGGCGCTACTCCTTCAGAGATTGCCGATAATCTTAATATGTCTAGAGCCACCGCTGTAAAATATCTTGAAATAATGAGGGCAATAGGTCTAGTTGATTATAGAAGAATTGGTATGGCAAAGGTATACTTTGTCGCAACAAAGCTCTCATATGCACAGCATGTTCTTCTTAGAAAAACAAGAGATTTGATCGAGTCAATAAAAACTGCCGATGAACACATTAAAGTATTGGAGAAAATTCTTGCAATACACATTAGTATAATGCAAACTTATAATGCCGAGGATAGGGAAAAATTCATTAAACTATTCAACGAAACTATTGATAAGATAAAAAAAGGGGAGAATACGATAGGTAAATAACCTTTTCTTGCAAGAAATCTGCTCCAATTTTATTTATAACAATAAAATTTATAATCCCTTTTATATTCATTCATTCATGGTGGAGTCGTTGAATTATACAAAATACGAAAAAGTAAGAATTATTGGGGCTAGAGCCCTTCAGATATCATTAGGGGCACCTATATTAATTGAAACGCCTATCCTTGACCCTATTAGAATTGCGCAAGAAGAAATGAAGAAGGGAGTAATTCCAATAACTGTTGTAAGGGATTAGCCTTATGGGCGTAAACCTGGGTGAAATAGTTCCCAAACAAAAAATTGATTTTTCTGATCTAAGTGGTAAAAGTGTAGCAATTGACGCTTATAATGCACTTTACCAATTTTTAGCCATAATAAGGCAGAGAGATGGAACTCCATTAAAAAATTCAAAAGGGGAAGTAACATCTCATTTGTCCGGTCTTTTTTATAGAACTGTTAATTTTATTGAACAAGGGATTAGGCCAATATATGTTTTTGATGGTAAGCCACCTGAATTAAAGTTCCAAACAATTGAGAAAAGAAAAGAAGCTAAAGACGAAGCAAGAGATAAGTATATCGATGCCAAAGCCCGAGGCGATATAAAAGAAGCAAAAAAATATTCTCAAATGACATCTTCTTTGAAAGGAGACATGGTAACTAGTTCTAAAGAACTTTTAGATTCTATGGGGATTCCATATATTGAATCACCATCAGAAGGTGAATCTCAGGCCGCATATGTTGTTTTGAAAGGTGATGCGGATTTATCAGCATCGCAGGATTACGATTCAATACTTTTTGGTGCCCCCTATTTAGTAAGAAATTTAACGATTTCTGGAAAAAGGAAGATTCCAGGTAAGGATTTATTTGTCGATGTTGTACCCGAGATTATAACTAATGAAAATGTATTAAATTCTCTCAATCTTTCAAGAGAACAGTTGATTCAAGTTGCCATACTCATTGGAACAGACTATAACCCTGGTGGAATAAAAGGAATTGGTCCGAAAAAAGCCATAGAAATTGTAAGAGAAGGGAAATTTGGAGAATATGGCGAATTTGATCAGATAATTAATCTTTTTTTAAATCCAGATGTTTCGGATAATTATAATATCTCTTTTCAAAAGCCGGAAAAGGAAAAAATATTAAAAATACTATGCGATAGATATGAGTTTTCAGAACTTAGGGTAGAAAAAGGTATAGAAAGAATAGAATTTTCTCTTGAGAATACTCTAAAACAAAAAACGCTTGATATGTATTTCTAAATCTTGAATCTCTTTAGTATCTCTATTATCTCTAAAGGTTCACTTATAGTATAATCAACTATTGTTTTCAAATCATTTTTTCTTTTAGCTTCACTTTCCAGTATCAAGAAACTTAAATCTGCTTCTTCGAAAGCACCTTTATCATTAATATCATCGCCCACCATTATTACTTGTTCGTAGGTCTTTTTTAGATTTGATATTATTTTTCTCTTACCTTCTGGGTCTACTTGAGGAAAAACGAAATTATCTAATATCCCTAGCCTTTTTGCAAGAGGGTAAACTGAACAGGGATTGTCTCCCGTGGCAAGATAAATATCTATCTCTTCTGATTGCAGGAAGTCAAATAATTGAAAAACTCCTTCCTTTATCTTGCCTGAAGAAGCGACTATATGTGTTATTATTTCTCTTTCAGAATCCCCAACAATCCCGCATCCAACTAAGGTACAAACATCGAATTGTTTTTTTAGTTTTTTTATCGTTTCATTAACTTCTTTGATAGTTATGTCTTCTGCCCATTTGAGAATTTTTTCTTTATCGATTACGGCTTTGTTGCCTTTAAAAACTACTTCAAACCCTATGTTCAGAGCTTTAATCGAATGCCCGAGACTTTTTTTAGGGTCTCCTTGTAAAAATGTATATCTTGGATCCGTAGCTATAGTTACAAGAAAAAGATTTGGATTATCTTCAATTAGTTCTATACAGGATTTGTGATAAATAAAATCATTTTTTTCCAAATCCTTTGATACCCTTTTAGTATCAACAAGTGTTCCTGATTTATCAAATACTATTGCTATCATGGTGGACATTTCTTTTTACTTTGGAAATAATTTCGTCAAGTTTCTCTTGAGGGCAACTTTGGCCCCTTATGATTCCACTAACTATGTCGACTACTCTTCCCTTTGTAGTTCCATTATCGTTATTAATAGTTCTTACGCCTATTTTTTCGAAATCTTCAAGAGTAACAGGGGCTTGGCATGCAATTATTGCATCAATAGGGGCAAGGTCTAGAATGAATTTGGCCTTATAGATTACATGAGTCCTAATATTTCCAAGATGTATTATTGCAAGCTTAAATTCATTTAATATTTCAACTTCTTTTTCTTCAATACCAAATAGAACACTTACTCCTGAAGAAGGGGCTTCTGGGGGTACCCCATTTCCAGCATTTAATACCATAACACTTGTCTTTATACCCGCTTCTCTCATGGCATAAGTTATCTCGCATATTGGTTTTGTTATATGTCTTCTTCCAGGGCTCATTGCTATCGCTATAATGTCCCTACCGGCATCTGCAAAAGTGCCCCTTTGTGCGAGTCCTCCGCCAAGACCCATTCCCCCGCCCATTCTGCACTGGACCATATGGGTATTTCTTCCAATCATAAAAATCAACTATATATTCAGTTTATTTTTTGTTTTAAAACTTTACTATTGATTTGATATTCTAACTTCATTACTTTAAGTCTTAATATATATGTTCCAGGAAGTTAAACAAGCATAATCAAAGGAATAGCAACGATAAATTATTAAATATGTTTTCTTTAATTCTATGAATATCTTTTAAATTAACTATTAGTGCTTTGAATAATTCCTCTCAAATGAAGCGAAAAGCTTAAACCCCATAAAAACCCCACCTCTTTATGCAGCGCAACTGGA
>JBDKUY010000039.1:0-8151 GCA_039679445.1 Methanofastidiosum sp.
AATTGTCGTTCTAGGAATAGGCTTTAGATACACATATGAAAGACATGTTGTGATAGCTTCAAAAGATTTTCAGGGTAATGAAATTTATAAAAGGGGAGAATAATATGGATAATAACGACATATATAATCTAGCCAAAATAGATCTCGTTCAGGCCATTAAAAACTTCAGAAGTACTATGCATCACTTGAATTATAATGATGCAGATGTTGAATATGAAATCAATGATGCAACTTTAGAGGCCTCAGATGGTGCAATTCAATTATGGAAGAATGAAATATGAGAAAAATGAGAAAAACTAAACAAGAAAAATTCAAAGAGATAGCAAGAGAAGGATTAGATTACAGGGCAATGATTTGGTTTGGAAAATTACCAGAAATAGGCGAATATCTTATTACTGGATTGCAAATGGGGAATCATAATGGGGAAAAGGGATGGCATAAATATATAGGCTATGTTGTGCAAATTCGTAAAGGCATTGGGGCTTTCGGTAGTGATATGATACTATTAAGACACCCCGATGGAAGTCTCACTCCTCACGAAAATCAATCTTATTTCAGGATGAACGAATATTGGGAAAACAAAGCGAAGAAACTATTTAAAAAAGGAGTAACACCCTCAATCGAAGACTATACTCAACCTTATACTATTGGAGGCAAATATCCCGCAATAGGAAAAATTATAGAAAATAGTGTTGCACATCCTGAACCCGACAATTCACCGCTTATGAAAATTACTTCAACAAATAAAAATGGCGATACAACAATTGAGGTGTGCTAAACATGAAAATAGAATCATCACTAGTTAAAAAGGTAGCAGTTACAGATATTAAAAACCCTGACCCAATTTCTATATATTTAGAAGATTACGCCCAAGGACAAGGTAAACTAATAATAACCTGCTACGACAAATCTTGGACATACTACTGGGGAGCAATGGGATCTCAAAACCTTGCCCAATTTGTTGCTACATGTGACAATCATTATCTAGCAAAGAAATTAGACCCCAATACCAAAAGCAATATATATGATGAAGACGCTATGGAAAAATACGCAAAGGAACATATTATTGATTTGAGAAAACATGATGATATAAGCAAAGAAGATGCTCGTAAGTTGTATGATGAGTGCTATAGGTTAAGTAGCGAATATGACCTAAAAAACATTGATAGCAATGATTATGCAGACCTTATGTATGAAATCTTCGGGGATGAATGGTATGACTGTCTTCCTACTAAACCTAATCCCGACTATCAATACCTTTGCAGAATATTAGATGTGGTTAGAGAAGTATTAAAGGAGAACAAATGAACCCCAAACTAAAAGATGTAATACTATTATCCTTAGTATTCATTATCGCAAGTGTCATAACGGGTTGTGTATTAGAAGAAAGTTTTCGCTTTTTTCATGCTATGTTCACAAAAGAAATGATAATATGGGATAAATCGCCTCATGGTTATGTTATGGATTCTACGGGCACTAATAGAAATGTATATTTGGGCATCAGTACTAAAAACAATAAGGTAGTGTGGAAATTAGAAGAGGTTTATAAAGAAAAAGAAATGGTAGCATGGGATAATAAGCCTCATGGTTCAATAATAGATTCTACAGGTACAAATAGATACATATATTTCGGTGTAACCATTAATAATGACAATAAGGTAATATGGAAATTAGGAGAAGTTAAATGAATGACATGACATTTAACGATATTATGACATGGCACGATCAGGAAAAAGAACTGTTATCTTGGACATATTGCGGTAGATTCAAAATACTCCATACTTACAATACTTTTTCGCTCTTTAGAATTCATCCAGAGACTCAATATCATGGATTTATAGCAACATTTAAAGACATAGCAACTGCCAAAATAATAGCAACAATAATAAAGATTAATGAATGCTAATCAAATGTCTCAGAATAATTATCATCATTATCATAGTTATTATTATTTTGGTTATTGTTCTTTTGAATATACTATGAAACTCAAATTATCTCCTTATATCGATCAAACGCCCTTTATTACAAAAACGCCCTTTATTACAAAAAAGTATTTTAAGCGATTTCAGTAATATAGTGAAAGGAAGTAGAGTCAACTACCCAGACACTAAAGATGTCTGGGCTTGTCTAGTCAAAGGCACTAAACGGTTGGCTGGTTGACACACAGCCTGCCCGTTTAGTTTATATTTCCCATCTAAGGGAATTACAAACGAAACGGGAAGTTTATTTTTATCTCCCCAACGCTTCCCAATGTTAATGGAAGCGTTGAGGTCTGCATCAAGAACTATTTTGTCCGATGCATAATATCTACATCCTTTTCTTATACCTTTTTCAATACCTCTATAATCATCCTTAGAGGTATAAGCAGGATTAACAGTTTCTACTCTTTTACCTAGAGCTTGTGCCTTATATTTTAATGTTGTTAGTAATTGGTAAAAAGGAATTTGAGATAACTTATTATTTTGTAGTCTTCCTTTGCTATGATCTTTGAGAGAACTAAGATCTTCTAAAACCAAAGTATTACAATTAGTTTTAAGTAACTTATTAGCTAAATGATGAATATAATTCTTAGAATAATTTAGTTCTTTTCTTTTTAGTTTTCTAAGATGTTTTCTAGCACTATCAGACTTTTTGGTTCTTGTTTTCTTCTTGCGTTGTAAACATCTTTTTAGGTATCTGATTTTTCTTTTGGTTCTAATATAATCACTACCAGAAATTATTTTGCCTTCAGAAGTTACTGCAATACGATTCAATCCCAAATCAATTCCAACACATTGATTGGGATTGAATATAGGCTCAGGAGTATCAAATGTTAGGGCTAGATAAATCTGATTATTTCTAATAAAAATTAGTGGATCTTTAACTTCATATTGAAATAATTCTTCAAGTTTCTTATAGAGTTTAAGTTTGCAGATTATTCTTTTTCCTATTGTCGTTAGTTTGATTGAATCTTTCTGTAAGGTATAAAGTCTTTTGTCTAATCGTATAGAGTAATGAGTTTTGACCGGACATTCTTCAATTTTATGCTTGTTAGATTTTATCGTTTTGAAAGTAGCTACAACATCTTCCCTTGCTCTAATAATAATTTGAGAAGGAGAAGTAGGGAATTTCTTTCTACATTTGTGGTAAGTGGCTTCATGAACGTCTTTGCCCCAAGCCTTTAGTTTATGGGCAAAGACGTATTTAGAGGTATAGTTCCAAATATTCTTATGAACTTCAAAGGTAGCAAGAAGAAGATTTTTATCTTCTTCGTTCTGAAACTCAAGCTGAATATTGTATGTTTTCATATATATTACTTTCTTTAATTATTTACACTTTTCCTCTTTATTTCTTTGATTATTTTCTTTGATTATTTTCTTTAACTATTTTCTTTAACTATTTTCTTGCATTAGGGAATTAATAATGTATAATAATCGAAAATTAAAGGAAGGAGATGAGTGGATAGAGTAGGCTAGTAACTCGCTTACCTCCCCGACGCTAAAGACATCGGGGTTTCCGCTCGTAGCTAATGAATAATATAAAATTAACAAATACATGTAATGCAAATAATACAAAATCAATCAAAACGGTAAAACCCACCAATAATCCCTGCCCAATGCCCCTAAAAGCCTGTTGTAATGCCCTAAAAATGGCTTGGAATAACGATTTGATAGGAATGACTGTTCTTAACCATAATAATAAAGCCTACATTAATTATGAGGCGATATCAACGGGTAGAACCATAATATTAAGTGAGTGTATTTTCTGTAACAAAAAGCTTGAACCAGTAAAAAATCTGGCTAATATACCAAGAGCATACAAAAGGAAAAAATAATGAAAGACATAAAAAAAGTAGAAGAATGGCTTGAGACCTTAAACGAAAAACAAATCAAAAAAGTGGCATTGATAACCATAGAAAGATTAATAGAGACAGAAGAAATAAGAATATTAGATTCCAAAGAAGGACCATATTGGGAATGTTGCGGAGATACAATATTAGAGGAATAAAATAAAGGAATAACAATGGACAAACCAACCCAAATATATAGACTAACGGTAAATATTCATAATCCCTGCCATATTAACAACGGTGGATTAGAAAATATAGATCTTTGGACATACTCAACCCCAGAAGAGCAAAATATCCCAAAGTATATCATCGAGCATGGTTTTAGATATGTAATAGATAAAGACAAAGAAGTATATAGAATTATTCCTCCCTACCAAGTTGTTTCTATCCACTGGTATGATAAACCAATACCACTCCCGGAAGCAGAACACCGCCCAATGTTTAGATATGTATGATCAAGAAGGAAATAAAATGAAGAAATCCAAAGAAAAATATAACCAAAGATCTTATAAGATATCTGGAAAACCAACTCGATCAATATGACAACCTATAATCTAAAAATTAGTCCAAAAGTTCAGGGCTATGATAATGCATATAATAGAATCGAATATGGTACCATAACTATCCATATAGAAAATGAAAACTACCTCCAACCCGATACCGCTTTAAAACAAATAAGGGACTTTCATATATCCATACACCAAAGATTAGCAGACATAATACATATCCATCCATCTAAAAAAGAATCACTCTACTGCTTCGAATGTGCCCTACCAGATAAAGGTTTTAACCAAGATTTCTACTACATCAATAAAGAAACTTATGATGACATAAGTAACTTCCTCATCCAATATAATACCCTAGAACAATATTACCAATGCGAAAATATACCAAAAGAATATGAAGCCTTATATGCTAAAAAAACAATTAATTCAATAAACCAATTAAGCCTAGAAGATTAATCTTGATTTTTTAAATAAACCACCTACAATATAAATAAAAAGGAATAAAATGAGCTTATTTGCAGTAGACAGATTAGAAGTTATAGCGATAGCAGAATATATTCTTGAAAACATTGTGAAAGAAAGAGAAAAAATGTTTGAAAGAAGTGTTGAACATGTTATGAAAGAGAAAAAGGAAAAATTTCTCTTCTTTAAAAGAAAACCAATAACAAGAGAAGAAGCGGAAAAAAGAGTGATGAGTTTCGTTGGCGCATTAGATTATCTTCCTTTTCATCTAGCTTATAGGCGAAAAGAGGCAGAAAAAATATCTAATATTATAAATGCCTGCAAAATGTCTGAAGAACGAACCATACAACTTGATAGGGATGATGCAGCTCTTTTTGGAAAATGGAAAGACGCACTAACTGAAGAAAAACTAAATAAGAAAAATAAGCCCGGTGAAAATGAGTAGAATTATTGTCATAGTTAATGATTTCAAAGAAAAAGATGAGCATTACAATAAACTCATAAATTACGCCTTTAATGAAGATACTTTAGAAGCAGTGATATTACCTAGTGTTCATCCTTCACAAATAGGGGCTAAATTTGATAGAGATATAGGCGAATATATTTTAGATAAATAATCATGAATAAACAACTTACACCAGGCGATTATGTATTAGCCACCAAATATTCTGATGGAGATCCTAAAGACCATTTTGCCATAGGATTTTTTAGCGAAATATTAAAATATAAATCAGGCGATAGATATATAGTAATTGATAGCGAAGGAAAAGAGTTTAGAAGAAATGGCTTTAGAAGATGCGAAAAAATAAGTCAAAGAATAGGTAAAATACTAATAGATAATATTTGTATAATAGAACAAGGATGTGCTTCAGTTTGGTATTGGAGACATCACGCAAAACAATTAGAGAAGATAGGACGTAAATTTAACTTAAGGAAGAATACATGACGATTTTTGAATTAACCCCCGAAGAAGTAAAAAGAATAAACAAATTCCACCCTAAATGCAAAAAGAAATATAAGGGCGCAATAGGAATAGGAGGCGAATATAGATTCACTCCAACTTCTCTAGGACTTATAACCCAATATGTGTGTACTTGTGGCGAAATATTGGATCTAACTGACTATAACTGGTGATTTATGTTTAAAAAATATGTAAGAAATCATCCTCTACTGGTAAAATAGTAACATAAACGAGAATATATGAACCTATCTGATGAACAACAAAACGAGTTAAACCAAACAAACAAATTAATGGCTAAGTCTGATTACCATAAGTGTCCTAAATGTAAAGAAATACAACACAAAGGCTATTGTGGAAAATGTGATAGCTATAAGTATAGTTGTACACATAAACCTAAATGTACAATGAAGGATTGGGGTAATGTAAATTGTTGTGAAGATAAGGACGATGGGATACCTTATGCTCAGTGGCTTCATCAACAGAGAAAATGGTGATAGTAATGGTATGCGGTATAAGTGAGAATAATATACCAACAAAGGAAAAAATAAAATGAATAAAAAAGCCCGACTCAAACAACTTAAATTAGAATGTCATTACGAACACCCAACAGAATATGAACTGTCCAAAGAAGAATACTATAGGAAAACAGCAGATCATAAAAACAAAAACGATAGAAAATTTAAACTAATAGATACTCAGGATGGAGTTATTTCTCATTGGTCATCTACCAGTCTTAAACTCGATAAAACAATCATCAAGAATATCTCAAAATTTATAGAAAAATGGATGGACGAAGACGAAACAGATGGACAAATAGAGATCAATGTTCTATCTAAAGAAGGTCATAATTACGGTATAGGATTCGATAAATATATAATAAACTTCCAAGATTGTGCTAATGGATGCGAACAATGGATGATAGTAAAATGCCGTCTCCCCGGTTTCCCTAAAATATTCAGCAAACACTTAGGCAGATTCATTTGTAATACTACCGATAACCTTCACTTCGTACATAACCAAGTATTCTCAATGTCACCTAAATATGCAGATTTTTATAAAAAAGAAAGTAGCTTCTAATAAGGATAAATAATATGAGAAAAGAAACTAACGGCAATCTAACTTCTATAATTATACAACCCGGAGACAGAATATCACTACCCATTAACTCCGATAGCACTAGATACTGGGAGGTCACTAGTGTATGCCTAGGATCTGTTCAAGAAGAAGACCTAATAGGAATAAAAACCTTAGATAAAAAACCCGGTATAGTAGGCAACGGTATGCAAAAAGCTACAACAATCAATGAAATGTTTGTTCCAAGACATATTATAGAATTAGTCATATGCAACCAACACACTATCAAAATGCCTCTAGATGTCCAAATGGGAATAGCTTGGATAGAAGACGAAAAAGGAGAAATAAAATGTCCAATACAAGATTAAAGGGAAATAAATAAAAAAGGAAACTAAAATATGAGCATGATAACAGTCCATCCATTTGTAGCCTTTATGATTTTATACCTGTCATTTTCTTTTGGTTTAGTCATAGGTTGTATCAGAAGAGAACAAATAGAAAGAAAAGAAAAACTTAATAAAGGATAATATGAATAAAAAAATCAAAGCATTGTTACTAATGTCCCCACTACTTATGTTAATTATTATAGGCACTATTATAGGTGTTATAGGAATATTCTATCTAATAAGAGCTATTGTATTAGATCAATTTGCCCTAGGATGGACAATGCAGGATACTAAAACAGGACTATCAATAATAGGATTCTTTGCCCTCATAACAATTATATTCAAAATGTTCGAAAAAGGTGTAAAAATATATAAAGAAAATAGTAAAAAAGAATAATATCAAAATACTACCAATACAACCATAAGGAAATAATATGAACAAAACATGCGAAGTTCCATTACATGAACAATTAAGAAGAGTTCCCAATGATCATAGACTAGAAATAGAACATAACCCAACCAGTCATTCAATGATTCCTGTCGGCGTATTGTGTCATAAAGCGGCAGAGAAATTAGAATCACTAACAGAACTTAAAAATATATCAGAAGGCAGAAACTCAGAACTAACACAATTTCTATCTGATATCATAAAAGAAAATGAAGCTATGCAATCCAAAATAGAAATAGCACACAGAGAGGCAAAAACACTTGCATTATCCCTATACGAACAACATTATCAAAAAGAAAATCCTACTTGGCAAATACAAAATGATACTGTAGGAATTATACTTCAAATTAGTAATATGGTTGCAGGAATGGAAAAAACTAAAAGAACCGAAGAATCTATTTGTAAGAGTTGTATAAGACGATCTATTGGATGCTCTCTAGTTAAAGGAGTTAATGTTTGCAGTCATTATTTAAAAGAAGACGAAG
>JBDKUY010000040.1:0-1763 GCA_039679445.1 Methanofastidiosum sp.
CTTTCCAATGCATTAGATCCTCTAAGATTGAAAAAATACTCCGTGACACCCAAACCATGAAAATGAGGGATAAGTTCTTTATAGGTTATTATTCCCACATTAGGATATTTCCTCTTGGTTCTCAAGATAAATGACCGTAATTGTTCAATTGTTCGTTTTCCGTTTTCCGTGAGCTCTTTATCTCGGTTAAAAAATCCTTTTTTGTAATATAAATTATCTTTATCCATACGATAGATCGTTCTTTCTTTTTGCTGGAGATGGCTTTCATAAACCCTAATTTTGATATCTTTGAGGGGATGAAGTTCTTTACCCGTTAATAGCGATCTGGACATTTTGCTATCTTCATATGCATATCTACCAAACAAAAGACGGAATAATTCAATATCAAAACTAGCATCTATAAGAATAATGGGGACGTCTTGTCTTGCAAGGTCAAATATCTCATAAAATCTAGGTTCATAGTAAGTTGTAATTTCCTCGTGTATGCTCTTATAATAAACAAATTTACGTAAATCAAAAACATTTAAAGAACTAATCTTCTTAACATCATCCCATTCTTCCTGTGCAAGCGCACTCTTCAGGGATGCATATTTAGCTTTATTAATATCCTTCAAGTTTCTTTGGATAAAATCAAAAGTATCTTCACCTGTATCCAATAATTCAATTAATGCATCTAATACAGATGTGGAAGTATATTTAGAAATTATCTCCCTTGTCTCTTTTAATTCATTTAAATCAAAAGTGATACTGTTGTATCCTGTCATTGCTTCGTCTACTACTAGCATGTCATACTTGAAATGATAACCTTCTCTTACTCTATTTGTATACAAAAAATGATAAGGAGCTATTGCTTTAGGATGGTCAAACTGTGTCCAATAAGGGCATTTATGATTCTCACAACCTTGAAGCTCACATATGACCTTGATAGGGACACCTAGAGACTTTATATTCTGTACTCTAGCGTATTCCTCACACATTTTAGGAAAGCTCTCCCAATGCACGGCACCTAACTTCCCATATTCACTCTCAAGAAGCTTATGAGTGCCGGTAACAACCAAAAAACTTTCTTCTAATTTCAAGAAATCAATAACAGCGTAAGTTTTCCCAACACCAGGCTGAAGATCTAAAATATGAATCCCTTTATGATCGTAACTCATAGCAGGTAGGGCCAACCTAATTTCATCTAGATCCATACCCAATTCAGGATATATTATTATTTCTAGCTGATCGTCTATTATTATCTTCGCTACCATTATTAGCCCTCATCACAATCTTCAAAACAGCTAACGGCTCTTTATTACCAATATCTTCAGCCCAAATATCAAAGTCAGTTATTCCATACTCCTCTTCACCCATCACCGCTGCAACATAAACTGCCTTGGAATTATTAGTTCCTTTAGACAGGATCTCCAATAAATCACTAGGATTATGCTTAATGAAATCGATATATGAACCCGCTTTTTTATATCCAATTTTAACTATCATATGTTCATATCCATTATAATTTGCCTCAAATTAGAATAAGGGAAACCTCATGAAAAGCTGAAAAACTTATCTCCCTAAAAATCTGCCTTATTTATTTTCTGAAGGTTTAACAATTGAACTTAATTCATCAGTACAACATAATGCATCCTCCAACTCATCTTTACATGCTTCGTATCGACGTTTATCATGACTTGAATTAGGACAACCATAGTACATTTCAAAAGTTGCATCCAGTCTTCTCATAATTTTTTCCAATTCAAAAATTCTATTCTCTAAAT
>JBDKUY010000041.1:0-10626 GCA_039679445.1 Methanofastidiosum sp.
GGAAAGCAATTGTCTCTGAATTAAAAGAGATGAAATCTAAATTTGTTATTGTGGAATCAAATGAATCATTAACAAAAACAATATCCGAAACAACAGATTTCAATGTTATACTTGGTGATGCCAGAAAAGAAGATATTCTAAAAAAAGCAGGAATTGAAAAGCTAAAATAATCATTACATCTCTAAGCGAAGATTCTGATAATGTATTTACCGCCATTACAGCAAAATCAATGAACGACAAAATACGAATAATATCCGCCGCTGCAAATCTAGAAAATATGGACAAACTATACAAAATTTGGGTCAATCTGGTTGTTTCACCACAGGTAGTAACAGGAAAAATACTTGCCCATTCTGTGATATACCTGATTTTTTGACACTTATTGATAGAATAATCCTTTCTAATAATGAAAATATCTGTATGGTTGCGTTAAAGGAAGATTTGTATGGAAAACCTGTCCAAGACATAGGTGATGAAGTATTTGCAATCGTGAGAGATGATACAATAATAAGAAATCCAGGGACAGAAGACCTTTTACAAAAAGGAGATAAACTAATAATTGTTCATTAGGAAGAATTTACTCTGGTAATATAAAATGTTAAGGGTATAAGAAGTAGTATTAAAGGATAAGGGCTTATTTCTATTGAAACTAAGAATATTGATAGTATTAGCCCATAATAAGGGATTAATAAACTATTGTTTTTTGTTTCTTTATATAATTTAAATAAGGCTATAGAAATAAGCAAGGTAAATATGGAAACTTCAATAACCCCTCCATCAAAGATCGGTGGGCCAAATATAGTCGAAGTAATATTGTGGGAATAATTTAATATTTTTTGGCTTATTATATATCCTGTTGTAGTTTCTGTTAATAAAGAATAGTTCCCAAATAAATTAAATCTTATTGTGGTGCATATTTTGTCAAATACATCAAATGTAAATGTAAATCGGTACCACAATAATTCAAATGGGTTAAGTTTCCAGTTTTGAGGGAGTAACAACACTGTGATATATCCAAGAGCTATTGTTAATATTAGGCCAATTAATCCAAAATACACTGTTTTCTGTTTATTGCCCGTTAGGTACAGAGTTACTATGCTTGAGAGTATTAATAGTATTATATATGTTCTAAATCCATATAGTGCAAATAAAAATAAGGAAATAACTGGAAAGATAAGATTAAATGGATATTTCTCTTTTAAAAGACCAAAGTTATTCGATATTAAAACAAAAGAGTACCCTAAGACAAATAGAGGCGTAAGAGATATTTCTCGTACTTCTGGGGCGATAAGTGGAAGTTTTCCTGTAATAACTATATTAAGGATACAAATAAAACTCCCTAAAATATAGATCTCTTTGTAATACTTAGAAAAGATATTTTTCTTGATCATAAAAAGAATCAATAGAGCTAATATGGCTAACATAATTGAAAAATAACCAAATCTCTTGAAACTAAACAATAATACAAGAAAAACTATTGCTACCCTCAACATATTTTCTTTTATATTGGGATTAAATTTACTACCAATAACAAAAAATACACTTATCAAGAAAATATATACCACGGTATAAAGAGAAATACCAATAGAATAATATTCAGTAAAGTAATATCTACCCATGAGTCCTATTATACAAAATATAATAAAACCAATTAAAAAAATATAAGGAGAAAATAATTCATCTTTAAATTTCAAAGCAGCCCCCAGGATCTAATATATTCACCTCTGCATCTAATTCAAACTCTTTGACAAATATCTTTAATTCACTGGGATTCTGTCTTATTAGAGGTGTTGTGTTATAATGCATTGGAACTATTATTTTTGATTTTAAATATTTGGCAGCATATGCAGCTTCTCTTGGGCCCATCGTATATCTAGATCCGATTGGAAGTAAGGCCACATCAGGTTTGTAAAGTTCACCAATTAATTTCATATCTTTAAAGAGTCCAGTATCTCCGGCATGATATATTGCTTTATTCCCATCTCTTACTACAAAACCAATTGGATTGCCTCCAGAATATCCCCCTTTATCTGTGACGTTAATACAACTAGAATGATCTGCCCTTACGGCCGTTATCGTGATACCCTCTATTTCTATGGTACCGCCCATATTCATTCCTTCAGTCTTTGCAATTCCATTTTCTTGAGCATAAAGTTTTAATTCGTGTATGGCTACAAATACAGCCCCTGTATTTTTACATATCTCTAATGAGTCACCAAGATGGTCGCCGTGTCCGTGTGTCACTAAAACAATATCCGCTTTCTTAATATCGCTAGCCTTCAAACAAGCTCTCGGATTTTTATTTAGATATGGATCAATTATAATAGTCTTTGAACCCGTTATTCTAAAAGCCGAATGGCCCAAATATTCAATTTTCATTTTGAACACCATATTAATATATTTTTAAGAGTATAAAAATATTATTGCTTATCTATATTATAAATAGAAACTCTACCAAATAAGAATCTTCTATTTTCTAATTTTTCTATTTGGCATTTATGAATTTCTTAATTCCTTTCTTCTTCGATATAATTTCACTTTCACATTATCATTTATTTTATTCAAAGGGCAAGGATTCTATCAATGCTATTTCTATCATCTTTTCTAATATTTTACCTATTTCAAAGTTTCTAATTTCCAGAAATTTTATTTCTTCTTCCTTAGAATCAAAATTTCCAGATAAATGAAGAACAATAATTATATCCTTTCCATCAAATAGAAACAATAGAACTCTTGGAGTAAACGGGAGTATTCTAATCTGAAACGATGAGGACATGTTTTTCAATTCATTTATAAAATTATTAGTTAGTATATCACTTTTAACAAAAAGATTTTTCGGATAATATTTATTCTTAAAAATTAAATCTATTTTGTCAAAAGCTTTAGGGTCATGAAATCCAAAAACGCATGTCAATTGCTTTGAGGTGTTGCTTAACTCCTCAATTTTCTTATAGAAATTTTTCCAAGTTCTTTCTACATTAATTGTAGGCACTATTTCATACATGCTATTTTCTGACAGATTTTCTAAATTTACTCTAATTCTTTCTGCCATTATCTTATTATCATTAATATATTCGTTTATTCTATCATTCACATCCCCTGCACAAAATAACGATGGCCTTCCTTCTTTTTTCTTTATCCAATCTTTTTTTAATAAGTCATGTATAGTGCCATAGATTCTAGAATAGGGAACTCCTGAAAGTAAAGATATTTCTTTGGCAGAGGCCTCTCCATATTTAATAATAGATAACAATATTTTTGATTCATATTCAGTTAATCCAACTCTCATCAATTGTTCTTCAATCTCCATATACTAAAATAATAATATTAATATATTAAAGTTATGGAAATATTTATATTATCCCTAAAGATTGCGAAGAACATGAAGATTAGGGAATTAATTCAAGCTCTGACACTCGTAATATCTATGGTGGCATTTGTCTTTTTTATTGAGACAAAAATGAATCTATTTTGCTTTTGTGGATGTTAAGTTTTTCTATTGCATCTATAATATTTGGAAAATTATTTTGTGGTTATTTTTGTCCATTTCACGCATTTGACAAAGGTTTAGAGTATGTATTAAATAAATTAAATATCAAAAAAATCAACACACCAAGTATTTTTAAGAACGTGTATGTTTATTATCCAATTTCTTTGATATTACTTGCTTTAGTTGTAATCAAAATTTCTAGTTTGATAATTTCAGTTAAAATTAAAATCCCCTTTTTAATTGTTGCATTTCCTATTCTAGCAATATTTGCTTCGGATCTATGGCACAATTATCTTTGTCCATTTGGGTTGGTGATGAAGCTACCATCTTTAAGGAGATTTTTAATGCCTAGAATAGAGAATGATAAATGCACAAAATGTAATACCTGTGTAAAAATATGCCCAACAAAAGCAATAGAAATAAATAATAAGAAATTACATATAATGGATAACAAATGTATTTTGTGCTATCGGTGTGAGAAAATATGCAAATTTGATTCTATAAAAACAAAAGGTGATTAAATGAAGATTGTTAAAGTAAACGAACAGAAAATCATCGAAACTCCACACAAGGTCGATGTTAGAAAGTTATACGATACTGAAAAAGCTCAGGCAATACATATAACATTAAATCCGGGAGAAGCACTCTTAAAACATATTACCCCTGTTGATGTATTTTTTTATGTGCTCGAAGGAAAGGGAATTGTAGAAATTGGCGATGAGAAAGAAGAGGTATATCCTGATTTGCTTATTGAAAGTCCTGCAAGGATCCCCCATAGATTAATTAATCAAAGCGATAAAGTATTTCGTTTCCTCGTAGTGAAAATACCAAAACCAACAGAGCAAACAAAGATTTTATAACTAAGGACGATCATAATATTGGGGGTATATGTTATGAAAATCTGAAATCTAGAAAAGAATGCTTGATAATTTATCTTAAATTTTTATATTATGTGTTTTATTCAGGTACTTTGATTCAAGCGTTCCAACAACAAAGAAAAGAGTAAAGCAAACGACCAAGGTTATTATTGGTGTAGGAACCCCAAATAAAGATATTTTGAGGAAAGAAAGGCATACCGCTGTCAAAAATCCACCCATAATTGTAATGGCCCCAGTAAGATCCTTACCGATATTATAGTGAAATAAACCAAAAATTAGAGGCAATAAACAAAGTAGTATAGTTGATGATAAAACGGACAATTCAACGATGTAGCTCAACTTTCTTGCTGCAAATAGTCCGATGAATATTGTTATTATTATTATTGAGATTCTCCCAAAAAGAATACCTTTTTCTTTTACAATGTCTCTTGAGATCATTGAAGAAAGGGTCAGCACTATTGAATTTGCAGTTGTTATTGCGGCAGCCATTATGCTTAATGCCAATAGAAGGGATAGCCATTCTGGCATCAATGAAAGCAAGGTTGGAGTAACATCATCCCTGTATTGGACTATGGGGAATAATCCTTGAAATGTTAGAACTCTAAGCTGAATTCCTATAAATGTTACAATTGCTGTATATATTATACCAAATACCCCAAAATAAACTATCATCTTTCTTAATGCGGATAGATCCTTTGGAATAAATAATCTTTGGAGAACTTGTGGATTAGTCAATGCAAAGAAAAACCATGGAATAGTCAATCCTAAGAAAAATTTAGGTGTCCAAATAGCATTAGGAACATACATTAACTCGCCCATTGAGGAAATAGCTGAAAAATCAAATCTATAAGATACCCAAACTAAAGCAAATATAGAGACTACAATCATCAAAACTCCTTGAATCGAATCGGTCAATGCAACACCCTTTAAGCCGCCTAGAAATGCCCACAGTGCAATAAGAATCCCAACGATTAAAATTCCAGTAGAAAAATTCAAACTTGAATTTTTTTCTAAGATTAGGGCTACACCTGTTAATTGAACTGATGTGTAGGGAATTAAAGCCAGTAGAGATATCAAGGCCGCAATTTTTGCTGTCTTTAAACCATATCTTTCTTCAAGTAATCCGGAAGGGGAAACAATTCTCTTTTGCTTTGCTATTCTCCATATTCTAGGGCCATAATAAGATAAAAAGAATAAAGTTCCCACTAGGTAAGTTAATTCAAATCCGAGAGCACCAACTCCTGTTGCATAGGAAAGACCAACTAGGCCAACCATCATGAAGGCAGAATATGTTGTAGCTGCATATGTAAGTGCAGAAACAACACCACTAATGTTTCTGTTTCCAACAAAGAAACTTTCTTGTGTCTTGGCACCTTTGGAATATAACGCAATAATTGTACCTATAATGGCATATATACCGATTAGTATTAGAAAGTTATTCATTTATCCACCTTTTACTTGAAAAAATAATATAGAGTAAATAACCGATTGTCACAACTGTCCAATAAATAAATGTAGTAAAATCTTCCTTCTTGAAGAGAAAAAATGGAACTGACATTAGTATTACAATTATCAGCACTTCAAAAAATTTCATTAACATTTGTTAAAAAATTTCATTTATAAAACTTACTTTTGAGCATTGGCCTAAAATATACTCGTACGCTTGTATCTTCTCATAATAACTTATTTATACTGTCAATCATTACTATTTTTATGTTTCTCTTAGACTCTGATTACAAAACATTCAACGAAAAAGCATATGTTCGACTAATACTTAAAAATGATTCAAAAACTGAGGCATTTTACAAGGACTTTGAGCCTTATATCTGGGCTGTTTGCGACGAGGGAGAAATTGAATCAAAAAAGAAACTAATTGAAGATATACAAAAAGAAGTTCAAGGTAGATCCCTAGCTGTAAAAAATTGTACTATTGATGAAAGATATCTTTTTGGCAATAAAATTCCTGCCATTAAAGTAATTTTTAATCATCCTTCAGATGTCCCTAACTTGAGGAAAGAAATCGAAGACATTACAGATATCTATGAATATGACATACCTTTCGCAAGAAGATTTCTTATTGACAAGAATCTTGTTCCAGCTATATACTACAATTTTGAAATAGAAAAAGAGGGAGAACTTTCAATCATAAAAGATTTTCATATCACTGATAATCTTAACCTATCGATTAAAGTTTTAGCCTTTGATATAGAAGTATACTGCAAGGCAAAGCCTGACGCTCAAAATGACCCCATAATAATGATTGGGATTTCTACTAATGATTTTGATAAAGTTATTACCTATAAAAAAGTTTCAGCAGATTACATAGAAATTGTAGATGATGAAATATCGATGATAAAGAGATTTTTAGATATTATTTTGGAATACAATCCAGACATAATTTATACTTACAATGGGGATACTTTTGATTTTCCTTATATATATGAAAGGGCAAAAAAACTAAAAATACATCATCCTCTCCTAAATGAAATAAGAATCGATAAAAGAGGTATAAATGACAGTAGTAAGATACCAGGGATGGTACATATTGATTTGTACCCTTTGAGTAGAAAACTTCTTAGTCTGAATAAATATACTCTTGAAAATGTTTATCTTAACTTTTTAGGTAAAGAAAAAAGTAAAATTCAACTAGCTGAAATGGATAGATTCTGGGAAGAAGGAACACAAGAAGGACTTTTAACTGTTGCATTATATAATATGGAGGATTCCATAGCCGCAAAAGAGATTGGAGCTGCAATCGGCCCTCTTGAGATTGAACTTTCAAGGATAGTTGGGCAAAATATTTTTGATCTATCCAGAATGGCATCTTCAAATATGGTTGAATATCTTCTAATGAAAAGAGCATTTGAAGAAAAAACAATAGTTCCGAATAAACCAAAAGGCAGCGAATATCTAGAAAGGGCATCTTATACTTACGAAGGTGGATTTGTTTTGGATCCACAAAAAGGGCTTCATGAACACATAGCTGTTTTTGACTTTAGGTCTCTATACCCTTCAATAATTATAACCCATAATATAGATCCAAATACTATCGGATGCAGCTGTTGTGATAATACATCTCCCGATGGGGTAAATTTTTGTCTCAATAAAAAAGGATTTATTCCTGAAATTTTGAAAGAGATTATAGAGCGGAGAGTTGAGATTAAGAGAAAATTAAAGGAGGCATCTGATAAAAATGAAAAGACTATTTATCAATCTCAACAATGGGCCCTTAAGATTCTTGCTAATTCTTTTTATGGCTATATGGGATACCCCCGTTCAAGATGGTATTCTAAAGAAGCAGCTTCTAGTATTGCTTCATGGGGTAGGGAGTACATCCATAAAGCAATAAAAATTGCCGAAGAAATGGGGTTAAATGTTCTTTATGGAGATACAGATAGTTTATTTGTGGGCTTAGGATCAGAGGACATGGAAAAATCAAAAGAGTTTAGAGATAAGGTAAATTCTACACTTCCTGACTACATGGAACTTGAATTTCAAGGTTATTATAGGCGAGGTTTTTTTGTTTCAAAGAAGAGATATGCCATAATAGACAAAGAAAACAATATAGTAACTAAAGGTCTAGAAGTAGTACGAAGAGATTGGGCCGAAATAGCAAAAAAAACGCAAGAAGCTGTTTTAAAGACCATATTAGAAGGAAAAGGGCCAGAAAAAGCGGCTGAAATTGTCAGAAAAACTACTCAGGAGCTTATCGAAGGTAAAATTCCACTAGATTCCCTTATTATATATACCCAACTAACAATGCCAATATCTAGCTACAAACAAATAGGGCCTCATGTAATTGTAGCAAAACGCATGAAAGAAAAGGGAGAAGACGTTAGAGCAGGTTCAATGATTTCTTTTATAGTTAAAAGCGGGGAGGGTATGGTTAGAGATAGGTCTTATGATGTTGAATCTTTCAAGAAAGCAGGATATAAATATGATGCTGAATACTATATGGATAATCAGGTTTTACCTGCAGTTATGAGAATTCTAAAAGGATTTGGATATACCGAAGAAAGTCTTAAATTCTCTAAAAACAAACAGATGACACTAGGGGATTACTTTTAGTATTAATTAATTCGTGTACTCTTTAATAAACATGTTTCATATTGTGCTAGGTATAATATTCCTAAAATTTCTTGGATTTCCTTTTGTTAAAGCAATCTCTACAATAGATAGGCCTTATTCCATCTGGTTTAAAAGGAACTTTGGTCATGTTGCCACATTCAGAACAGATGGCTTCGTACATTTCTCTTGATTCTCCTCGGAAACCCTCTAATCTTTTTTCACTCATCATGGGGCGCTCCTTTTATTTTTATATTCGTCTATACTATAGTGAAAAAATATATTTAAAATTTACTGATAATCCTAAGGTTCAAAAGAGCACTTCAACTATGCGATTTATTTTTATTAATCTCGTGCAGAATTATTCTTTTTAACTTCTTCTTTGTTTTGTAGTCATGTATAACATTGACTCTTTTCATGCTCTTGGGGTCTATCCCTGTCCAGTAGATGCAGGTTGAGTTTGTCATTGGTGTCGGAGTAAAAACTTGAAAACTTTCGATATTGGACAAGTGAATTATTTTTTCTTTCAATTTCATTATTTCCTTCTCATCATCTCCAGGATGGCCAATCATTAAATAATATTTAAGAAATTGTTTTTTATCTTTGTTAATACTTTGAAAAAAAGAAACGAACTCATCAAATTTAGAGTTGTCCTTATTCATATATAATAAAACTTTTTCAGAAAAATGTTCTGGCGCTATTTTCAGGCATCCAGATATATGGTGTTCTGAAAGGATTTTTATATATTCTTTATTTTCTATTGCAAGGTCATATCTTATACCGCTTCTGACAAATATCTTTTTTATGCCCTTAATCTCTCTAGCTTTTTCAAGAAGAGATATTAATTTTTGGTGGCTTCTATCTAATTTTTTACAGTTGATGCAATCATCATTACATTTGTCATTACAATCCATTCCATACATATTTGCAGAAGGGCCACCAAGGTCGTCTATGTATCCTTTAAAATCGGGGTGAGAAACTAGGGATTCTATTTCCCTTAATATTGAACTTCCACTTCTTGAAATGATCTTATCTCCTTGATGGAGTTTAAGTGAACAAAAGTTACAGTTACCAATGCAACCCCTATGACTGACTACAGAAAATCTTGCCATCTTTAAAAGAGACTCTGGATGAAGTTTTCTTGTGTAGGGTAAAGAATATATCCAGTCTAGATCTTCAGGGGAATAATCGGGATAAGTATATTGAAGAAGGTAATTATTATCATAAGGCTGTGCTAAATTTTTTTTGTTTGATAAGGCCTTTTGCATCTCACAAAATTTCAAAGGATCTTCTTTTACCTCTTTGAAAGATGGAAGTTTTTCAAATCCTTCATCTAGTTCTTTACTTATCACACAAGTTCCTAGAATTCCCTTAAGGCTCAAATTTTTTTTAGATCTTTCTGCTATTTCAAGGATTTGTTTCTCGCCATTTCCATAAACTAAAATGTTAGCTCTTGAATCAAAAATAATGCTTCTCCTGATATAATTATCCCAATAATCATAGTGGGCAAATCTTCTCATAGAAGCTTCTATTCCACCTATGACAATTACTGCTGACTTGAAGTATTCTCTGATCTTGTTACAATAGACTATCAAAGCTCTGTCCGGCATTAAAGATAAATTTGAATGAGGGTCATCTGATCTTGTTTTTTTCAAAGGGGTATAATTATGTAGCATACTGTCTATAGAGCCAGAAGTCACTGCAAAAAATAATTTTGGAGGTCCAAGCTTCAGATAGTCCTCTTTTGTCAAAGGCTTTTCTATAATACCAACTTTGTATCCTTTACTATCTAAGACTCTTGAGATAACTCCTGAAGGGGATAGTGGGTGGTCATCGTGGTATTCTGCAGAAATCAGTATAATGTCAAAGTCTTTCCCTGATTTAGCTATCACAAAAATTCCCCATGTGTATGTTATTACCAATCATATACTTTATCGATATATAAATCCTCTGAAAAATCAATTAAAAATAATCTCATAGATATTGTCTTTCCTATATATTATATGATTTTTATTTATTTCTTTACTTTAAAAGAATATTATATTGATTTTTGTATCATCATTAGAATTGTCTTATCCTGTAATTATTTCCTTTTCCTTTCATTAAAAAATCTCCCCTATTCTAGGCCGTATCTGGCAAATTACTGCCAGATTCTAGCTTTCTGTAAAATGCCTTTTCTGGTGTCTCAAGCAC
>JBDKUY010000042.1:0-10454 GCA_039679445.1 Methanofastidiosum sp.
AAACGCCAGAGCAAGCATTCTGGCGAAAGCTTGAGCCCGTAGTATTGGGAAATTTTATGGAACTAGTTGACAAGGAGGTAGAAAACTCATCATTTGATAACAGGCGAAATTTTTAGCAGATTACACACTTTAATAAATTATGCGCAAAATTTATATATATCTAAATGCTTACTGTATTTATGTTTGAAGACTATCTGATGGAACTAGAGCTTCGGGGGCAATCTAAAAATACAATAAGAAATTATGGATACACTTTGTCTAATTTTTTCGATTTCACGAATAAAAATCCCGAATCAGTCACTGAATTGGACATTAAACGTTACATGATCCATCTAAAAAATGACAATAATGCGACCAATAGGACTATACATAGGCATCTCAATGCATTGCGTTCTTATTTTAGATATCAAAATATTGATATTGCAGACAAAGTAATGCTGCCAAAACTGTCCAAACCTCTGCCCAAATTTTTAACTAAAGAGGAAATTAAAATTCTCCTCGATGAGCCTAGTAAATTACGTGATAAATGCTTAATCCGATTGTTGTATTCTACTGGTTTAAGAGTGTCAGAGTTAGTTAAACTTAATAAAAATGATATAAAAACTGAATCAATCCATGTAGTATCTGGGAAAGGATCTAAAGATAGAATCGTATTCGTAGATTCTAAAACTAGAGAGATGTTAGATAGATATATATTAGAGAGAAACGATACAAACGAAGCTCTTTTTTTGAGCAATCATAGTGAAAGAATCTCTGCAAGGACAATTCAATGGTTGATAAAGAAATATTCTAAAGAGGCGGGAATTGAAAAAAAAGTAACGCCCCATGTATTGAGGCATTCATTTGCAACTCACATGCTTGAGGGTGATGCGGATATAGTAGTGATAAAGGAACTTCTTGGTCATTCCAATTTATCTACTACCCAGATTTATACCCACGTAACAGACGAAAGAAGAAAGAAAGTTTATGATAAAGCGCATCCTCTATCTAATGAATAAATTTAAAAACATTTACCTGAGTCTTTAATTTGGTGTTTTTATGAGAATAATTCTTTTAGGTCCGCCAGGTTGCGGAAAAGGAACTCAGGCAGACATTATTTCTAAGGATTTTGATATGCCTCATATATCTACTGGGGATATACTTAGAGATAATGTCAAAAGAGGAACAGATGTAGGTAGAAATGCAAAAGAATATATGGATTCCGGGCGTCTTGTTCCGGACGAAATCATCATCAGCATGATGAAAGAAAGATTTTTAGAAGATGACTGCACAAAAGGATTTTTGCTTGATGGATTTCCAAGAACCATAGCTCAGGCCGAGGCTTTAGACGATTTGTTAGATCAAATGGATATGTCCTTGGACTATATTATAAATATCGATGTGAATGATGAAGATATAATCAATAGAATCTCAAAAAGATTATCGTGCCCAAACTGTGGAGAAGTCTATAATTTACTTTACAAGAAGCCTAAGAAAGAGATGTCATGTGACACGTGTGGAGGAAAGCTTCATCAAAGAGATGATGATAAAGAAGAAGTGATTAGAAATAGGCTTGATGTTTACAGAAAGCAAACTGCGCCTTTGATATCTTATTACAAAGAAAAAATAAAAAATGTCGACGGCGGTAATAATATCGGTCAAGTCACAAAGGACATTCTTAAGATTCTAAAATCTTAATTTTATTTAATTTCTATTAATCAGAAGGTATATACTCGTCCAAAGTCCTAGTGTTTAACTTTAGTTCTATGTTGTTTCCGGTCGATTTAAGATGTTTTTTTGGCATGTTTTTATAGAAGAGTCTATGATTTTCTCTTTCTTTTATATATTGAGAATCATAGTAAACTTGCCATATTTTTTCTATGTCAACTTCATTGTCTGACTCTATTAATAACTTTACTTTCTCTATTATTTCATCTAGACTTCTTGAATCTTCATATCTTCTGTAGGAATTATCAGAATAATAAGACGCCCAAACCATATGATCATTGCCTAGAATAATCATATTCTTTTGAAATCTTCTAGCAAAAATATCTGTAACTAATCTTCCTATTTTGTGTTCGGGCTTCATATAACCAAAAAGTATCTTATCATTAATTGAATTGAATCTAACAAATCCCCTCATTCGATGTATCTCTGATCTAACTTCGCCAACTTTTCTTCTAATCTTTACTATTTCAGAATCTGCTGAAGTATTCAATTCATGCCAAGATATTTTCGTTGATATTTCTAAAAGAATTGGTGGAGCATTCTTATTCATTAAAAGATATTCTGATACGCTTATTGAGTCTGACATTCAATCCACCGGTCCAATCTAGGATATTCTCCGCCATTTATTTTTAAAAAGGGCGTAGCATTTTTTACTCGTACTCCTAAGTTTAGAAGTTGTTCTCTTTTGTAAATTTTGTTCTTTTTTCTGTAATTCACAATTCTATAAGCACTTTTTGGCCCTATCCCTGGAACTCTCAAGAGTTCATCATATGATGCATCATTTGGATCAATGGAGGAATCGAGAGTATTCAATGCAATGAAAAGTTTTGGATCTCTATTATTTAGAAATCCCTCTTCATCAAAGGCTATTTTAATTTCATTTTCAGAAAATTTGTACACTCTATATAACCAATCCATCTGATACAATCTGTGTTCCCGCCATGTTGGCTGTGCAGATAATCCTTCTAAAGATGTTGCGGTGATGGGATTAAAAACTGAATAATATACTCTTTTTAACATCATTTCTTTATATTCTTTAAGGGTCCTTTTGAATATATCAAAATCACTTTCCCCACAAGCGCCTACAACTAGTTGAGTTGTCTGGCCGGCGGGCAATTCTTTTTTTAATTCCAATTTTTTGATGTAATGTTGCCTCTTTAAAATATCATTCACATAATTTTTGGTACTACTTAATTCAGAAAGATAATTCTTAGAGGGAGTTTCAATATTTACACTTAGTCTATCGGCCATCTCGGATGCTTGCTTGATATATTCATAGGACACCCCAGGCAAGACCTTAAAGTGGACGTAACCGGCAAAATTATATTTGTCATTTAAAATTTTTAGAGTCTCTATCATTTTTTCCGTAATAAGATCCTCATCTGAACTAACACCAGAACTTAAAAAAAGCCCTTCTATGTAATTTCCCTTGTATAGTGAGATTGTTATCCTTGCTAACTCTTCTGGAGTATACGAGTAAATGCTTTTAGGGCCTTTGTAATCTGTTGAATTTTGGCAGTATTTGCAGTCATGGGTGCAGTAGTTTGTGAATAGTGTTTTGAACATAGAAACACAACGACCATTTGCAGTAAAAGAATGACAATTTCCTGACCTTATTACATCACCCAAAACTTCATTTTGGTCAACAACTCTCCTAGTTGACGAAGAGGTACAAATATCGTGTTTAGTTCCTTGGCCCAAGGCATCTATTTTTGACAAATCAATATTCTCAAATATTTTTCCCTCATCCCCGATACAATCATACTCGCTTTGAGTTGCAAGATGAACTATTTTTTCAAGGGAAGTCATAAAAAACTGCTATTATCTTTTAATATATAAACTTAGAGAGAATTATTTTATTTTTGAGATAAAGAAATAGATATTATTTAAAATAAAACTTTTATTTTGAAAGATTCTTCTTTTTAATTACAGTTCCGTTTACATTTCCTCTAAGTGCTTCTATCAAATTACCTTTTTTAGTTAAATTAATAACATCTATTTCTATGCCCATGTCAAATATTGGAAGTATCTCTGAAAATTTACCTTCCATACCGCCGGAAGCATCTCCAGTATCTTTAGCAAATTTAAAAACTTCTTTGATATTATCTTCTGTTATGGTATCAATTAATTTAACATTTTCTTTCTTCGGGTCTCCCGTATATATTCCATCTACGTCTGTTCCGAATATAACTCTTGAAGGCTTAAGTAGTTTTGATAGGTAAGATACTATCTGATCTCCTGATAATATTGAGAATACTCTAGTTCTATCAAAGACAAGATCTCCAGTAAATACAGGCAGCAACCCAAGTTCTATCGCTCTTAGCAAAGGTTCTTTATGGAATTCAACAATCCTGCCGTTAGATGTAATAAAGTTAGAAAAAGTACCTATCTTTACAGGTGTTAATCCATTTTGCATCAGAGATTTTAGTACAATGCTGTCAAGTTCACTAATACTAGCTCGTGTTTCAGAAAAACCTTTAAGTTGATAATCATCAAAATAACCTTTTCCCAAAGAATACTTCTTTGCAATAGGGTGCCCATAAGAGCCAGCTCCGTGAACCAATATCGATACTCTTCCAGCCTCTTTAATTTCTTGAGCAAGAGTAGAAATTACTTCCATATTTGGGGTAAAGTCTTCACCTTTTTTAGTGATTGCTGAGCCGCCTGCTTTTATTATAATCATAAAAATAGTATTAAAGATGTTAATAAAAAGTTTCCTATTGGGCTAATAATTTGCATACAAAGGATTAGAAGATTTATTTAAAGTCTCAACTTTTTCAATAAAAATTCCCATTAGAAATCCAAGGATAAAAAAGAATCCCAGAAGCATAAAGCTAAGCATTACTATAGACGTCATGAAAAGATTGAAAACAAACATCTCAAATCCTATGATACATCCCAAACTGAAAACAATTAGCGAGCCTAAGTTTGACATTTGCATATCTCTTTTTTGTGGCACCTTGTCTATAACATCATCGATGAGTGTCTTGACTTCATTTATTAACTCTAAATCATCATGTTGCTTGGAAGCCATAGGACGTATAATTTAAATATCCTTTATAAATTTTGTGGTTTAATAGCTATTTTATAGTCATATATTAGTAAATATAACTAAAATATAGATTCTTCAAATAAACTAAAATTGTTCAATTGTTTTTTCAATAATATAGAATAATTTATAACTATTAAAAGTCAATAATAATCCGAAAAGTTTATATTTATGAATACTAATATTTATTTACGTATTACAAATTTTCAATTTTTTTGTTTTTAACTATTTAGTCAAATAAAGATAAAAAATGAATGGACTTGTAATTATGTTATCATTCTCAGATAAAGAATATCCAGATATTACTATTTCTAAAGATGATTTATCTAGAGAATCTATAATTATTTTAGATTTAGTCCCAGGAATAATTCATGAAATTAATAATTCTTTGGCTTCAGCTATGGCTAGCACTGAAGTATTACAAGAAGAAATGATTAAATTAAGAAAAGAAACAAGTGAAAACAACATTAATATTAATCTAGTTAATCACATAGAAAAGCTTTCTACTCTGAACAAAAATGCCACTCTAAAAAATCAAAATATTATAACAGCTTTGTTAAAGGAAGAAATTAATACACTAAAAGATCAATGCCACAAAAAGAACACAGAAGATCCAAAATTCAATCTTCTTCAAAATCTATTAGACTTAAACATGAGAAGTGCAAAAAGAATAGACTTAATAGTTAAAGCTTTCAGAAAACTAGTTTACTTTGAAGATGATATAAATCTAATAGATGTAAATGAAGTAGTTAATACTAGTATACTCCTGTTAGGAGAACAGTTAAAAATAGATACACAATTCGAGAAGATTTTAGTAAGCTACCTTTGGTTAGTTTCAACTTTCATCAATTGAACTATATTATTATCTGTATATTATTAAAAACTATTGAGCTTATGAATTCAGGTGAACTTCACTTTAAAACATTTGAAACTGATAGTGATGTCCATATTATAATTGAATTAAACGCAGGAGAAATATCTCAAAAAAATCTTGACACCATGATAAATCAAAACAATCCAGAATCAAAAATTGATATATGTTCAATCAACAAATTGCTTCAATATAAAGGTGGAACTTTAGATATAAAAAAGCTAAATGAAAAATTCAGTTTAGATCTCAAAAATAATATGAGTGCAGGATTAGTATTTGATATAAAATTAGATAAGACTACTACCATAAATTCCAACTTAGATAAAAATATGATATCAAAAGTAAATATAGACGAGTATAAATTGAATGAAAAAGAATTTCAAGGATTTAACTTGGACTCAGCTCTTGAAATAAATAAAGAAAAAGGGAACTCAATAAATATTTTGATTGTAGATGATAATCCTGAAACATTAGTTAGTTTATTTTTAGCATTAAAAAATCTAGATTTAATTAATAAAGTTATTATCGCTAAAAATGCTGAGGCTGCATTAGAACAATTTCAAGAACTTAATTTTAATTTAGTCATATCTGATTATAAACTACCAGGAATGAACGGAATTAATTTTTTAAGTTGTGTAAAAGATAAATATCCAGATACTATTAGAGTTCTTATAACAACATTCCTGAATAATTCATTAAAAGAAGAAGCTGAAACTAAAGCATCAGTAAAACTTTTACTAGAAAAACCTTGGGCCAGAGATAGCTTGAATAAATTAATACAAGAAATCGTTGAAACAAATTAAAATAAATATAAATAAAATGAATACTATTTTTCTATTTCAACAATTGCGGCAGTAGGTGCATTCTTCTTTACACTTTCAATTCCGTTCATGCAAGATGTTTTTGATTTATAACCTTCGCTAACAGCTATAACTTGCCCATTCCCAGCTTTTAATCTAAATCTGTACTCCCTGCTTTATCTTTATACACTTCAAATTTTGTCATAATTACACCATTTCTGTTTTCTTTTTCATATTTAAAAAGTTAACTAATAAAAATTAAATTCAAAAATATGCCGACATCATTTCCATTTTCTTGCTTCCATTTTCATTATACGATATTTCCCATTTTGGAATCCAGGCCAATGAAACCATTTTGATTTCTATGTCCGATTTTTTAGGTTGAATTATGACTTCTTTGACTTCACTTATTTCTTTTTCTCTTCTTTGTTTTATGATTTCTATTTGGGCTTTTAGTTCATTTTCCAACAATTCCATTTCTTTACCAAGAGATACTATGTCTTTCTGGGCTTTATCTATATCGGCAGAAACTGTTTTGCTCTTTTGGTATTTGTTCATTGCTTTGGAAGCAGAACGTGTAGATCGCCTTCCCATAAACATACCAACAACAGATTCTCCCGCAGACAATAAAGCCTCTTGTTTCAATGAGCTAGCAGAAGCTTGTTTTTTCATAAGAGTATCTTGAGCCTTGCTCTGTTTTACTTTGAGTTTTTCAAATTCTTTGGCATATTTTTGTTCAATTTTGTCAACTTCGTCATCTCTTGTCTCTCTTGCCATCTGATTTATTTTTAGAATAAAATCTCCTTTGGATTCATTAGGTTTTGAATACAATTTTAATAGGGGGCTATGATAAAGTTTGAAATTACTGTTGTAAAATAGAAAATCTGTAAAACTTTTCTTTAACTCATTAAAGTCTTTGGGGTCATTTAAATTGCTTGGAATCTCTGAGAATTTTGCGTTTCCTTCCGGATCACTTAAAAAATTTGATATTTTTATCTCTTCAGATTTTTCCCAGTTCATAAATTCAGATGAACACAGCATTAAATTTCTTTCTTGGTCTTCTTTTAGTTCAATATTTTTATCTTGGAAGTGAATTACTGCTTTTCCAATTACTCCTGGATCATATATAAGAGAAGGTTCTCCAAAAGATAACTCTTTTTGATTTCTGTTCTTTATTTCTTGAATAGCAAGAGCTGAGCTTTTGGTTAAAGGAACAAATATTTGTTGAATTTCACTTGAAATAGTAGGGGGCGCGCCAGTACCTTTGTATGAGGAGATTTCAGAAGAAGATGTTTTAACAGTTGAAGAAACTTTAATTTCTTGAACTTTATCCTTCATTATTAATTTTACCTCACTCTTGGTCATTGGTCCCCTCAAGTAACTCATCGCCCATCTTGTCTGAAATATAACTGGATTTTTTGCGTGAACACTATGGAAGATGAATACTCTTTTTCCGAGATTTGAGATTAACTTATCCATCTGTTCTCTATTTACAGATTCATTAGAGCTAGAACTAATAGTATCTAAACCTTCAAGTAATCTTAGTTTATCTCTTTCTGTTTGAAGTCTACCTATAAACCATGTGCCTGCATTACTTAATCCTTTGTAATCTAAATCTACTGGATTTTGGGTGGCCAACATAATTCCAACTCCAAATGCTCTAGCCTGTTTTAATAAAGTAAGAAGTGGTTTTTTACTCGGAGGATTAGAAACCGGGGGGAAATAGCCGAATATTTCATCCATATATACTAGAGTTCTAAGACTATTAGTTCCACTTTGTTTTCTCATCCAAGATATGATTTGATTAAATAAAAGAGTAACAAAGAACATTCTCTCCGAATCACTTAGGTGTGCAATATAAAAAATTGAGTGTCTTGTTTTGCCATCTTTATTTGTTAAAAATCCCGAGATATCAAGCGGATGGCCTTCAAGCCAATTTTTAAAACTTGGAGATGCAATAAGACTATTGAGTCGCATTGATAAAGACATCCTATCTTTTTTTGCGAAGAAAGTATCAATTTCAAAGACTCCTAACGTTCTGAAAGGTGGGTCTTGAATTGAAAGAATTAGTTTTGCGATATCTAGATTTTGGTTTTTACTCCAGAAATGTTCGAATATGTTTGATAATAGAATATGTTCGCGAGAGTTAATGGGATCGGCTTCAATTCCAATTAAGCCTAGGATTCCACTGACAATCCCCTGTATCTGCTCTCTAACGAGTTCTGAGTCTTCTTCCCAGTCAATTGAAGGCGCATCAAAAGAATGCAAAATTGAAACAGGGGCGCCAGCTTCACTCCCTGGTGTGTATATAACGAATTCAGCGCTCTCTCTTAACATTTTAATCCTATTCTCATCTTGCCCCCATTCTGCCAATCCCTTTTTCCACATCTCTGCTTGCTGGGCTGCATAATCATCAACACTCATCCCTTTCCTTTTTGCCTCATCTGGGTCTACCCATTGAGAAAAATTTTCTTTTTTTAATTCTGGAAAAGTCAGTAATAAGTTTGTTATATCTCCCTTTGGGTCAATTATTATTGCAGGGATATTATCTATGGCTGCTTCTTCTAAGATATCTATGCAAAGACCAGTTTTCCCGCTTCCAGTCATACCAATGCATACCGCGTGAGTTGTAAGGTCCCTTGAATCATACATAACTAGTTTATCTATCAGTGTGTTACTCTTCATATCAAATTCTTTACCCAAATAGAAAGAGCCTAATTTTTCAAAGTCCATTTTTTGCCACTACCTTAAATCGTGATTATATTATATATTTTATTTTTATAGTTAATAAATCTATACCAAAAAGTTATACTAAATTTTTTTAACAGGCTGTCTTAGAACCGTTTTGAGTGAATTTGGAGATATTTTCCTAGGGTCTGACAAATATATTTCATGATGCAGTCCATTTTCGACAAGATTTTTATCTTTGATAAACTCTTTCATTTTTTTTATTTTTTCTTTCTCTTCATCATAAGAACCAATATGCATTATCTGAACAGAAAGGCCCTCATCATATGGTTCAAATAGTATCTTATCAATTGAAGGATTGTCTTTATTTCTTTTTGATGACTCTATTGCTGATTTTACAATTTCATTGTTGACAAATTCAGGTTGCATGATCATTATTTTCCATTCAAATCTATCTTTCTCCGGTAATGTCCTAACTTACGATAGTTTAATAAACTCCTAAAAGTATTACCTCTTGGTGAATATATATGGCACGCCCGCGAGGAGAAATTAATGTTGTTTGCCAGAATCCAAGATGTCGTTACTATTTAAAAAAGGAGGGGAAGGACATTATCAAAAGCGGAAAGTATCATACCGGCCATCAGAGGTATTACTGCAAGCACTGTAAGACCTACTTCATGGAGACTAAAGGCACTCCCCTCTACCGAAAACGATTATCTGAGGATGAGATAATCAACATATGCAAGCATCTTGTAGAAAAGAATGGGATAAGGAGTATAGAAAGGCTTACTGGCCATCATAGGGATACAATTGGCGCATTGCTAGAAGATATGGCTGAACATGCAGAGCAGATGAACGACTATCTGATAAAGAACCTAGAACTTACCCCATTTGAATGTGATGAACTTTGGTCCATAGTTAAAAAAAACAGAAAAAAGTTGAGCGTAATGGCTCAACTTGGTCTGAAGAAGGTGACGCATGGATCTACACCACCATAAAGAGAAACACCTACTTTTTTGTAGCTTTTTCGGTCGGAAAATGGAATCAAGAAACCTGCAAAGCAATGATAGGGAAACTATTTGAAAGAACAGAACTGCCTGTCCCAGATAATAAGATAGAGATATTCACCGATGGGAATGATGACTACACATATGTTCTACCAGAGCACTACGATGATGACTGTATCAATTATGGCCAGCTTATAAAGATTAGTGCTTTGTTGAATAATTCCTCTCAAATGAAGCGAAAAGCTTAAACCCCATAAAAACCCCACCTCTTTATGCAGCGCAACTGGAGCAAATACAACGAGAGTTTAGTTAAGAGGGGAGAATTTTACCTA
>JBDKUY010000043.1:0-10619 GCA_039679445.1 Methanofastidiosum sp.
TAGGTTTCGGCAAGAAAAAATAAATCTTTTATTTTATTTATATTAAATCCCTTTTTTTATAGATTCTAGATAAGCATTTAGAGATGGGGCAAATCCATTTTCTTTGGATATTCTTCTAACATCATCAAGGATGCCTGAGCCATACTGAAGTGCTTTCTTTTTGCGATTAATAATCTCAGGTGGTGCGCCCAAATCCTGTGCAATCTCCCTAAGGATATGTTTTCTTAGATCATCATCAGAATTTTTCAGGTTATACTCTCTTTCAATTTGCATCCCTATTTTTTTAACTTCTTCGTCTAAAAATGGAGACATAAATTTAATGCCAAAACTATCAAATATCTTGTATTCTCTCTTAGAAAGTATTTTTCCCAGTTCCACTACATCCTTGTTCCTCAAATCAATTGGATTTTCGCCTTTAGCCAAAGCCCTTCTATATTTATCATACCCAAAAAACAATTCATCTGCACCCTGTCCAGATAGGCAAATATCAAAATTATCCTGATCTATTCTTTTTGCAATAAGGAAAAAAGTTGAGCCTATCAAAGCATCAAGACTATTATCTGCTCCGATTAATTCTATTGTTCTTTCGATTCCTTTTATTATCTCTTCATCCGATAACTCAATTATTTCTAAGGGGCAATCTAAAGATTTAGAAGCAATTTTTGAATAATAAAGATCTTTTGAATTCTCATTCCCAATTGTGTAGAGTATTGGATTTGAGTATTTATTAACTAATGCCGAAACGATAAAACTATCTACGCCTCCAGAAAAAGACACAGGTACATATTCTTTTTTTTCTGCCAATTCAGAAACAGATTTTGAAAGAGAGTTAAGAAGTAATTCTTTTAGTTGCATCACACAACCTCATATTCTAAACTTTCACCATTCCTTGAATAAAAGAAATAGTCGCCCCTTTCATAAGGGTATCTGACTATTATATGGATCTTTCCGTAATGTGAGAAAAAATTTAGATCGCCTTCAGAAGGCGAGCCGTTTCTGCTTGGATGGGAGTGGGCAGTACCCATGATAGTCGTGTCAAGAGGAAGGCTAAAATGAGAAATTGTAGATGAATTTTTCCCAAATATACTAAAAGGAGAAAAAACAACTTCAGAAATTACCCCTTCATTCTCTCTCAAAAAAGCAGCAAACTCATTTGGATAGGTATTTTTTGCAGCATGTGTTATGAAATCTAATAGCTCATTATCAATTCTTATCAATAGATTTCATTCCTCATCTTTATTCTCCGAATTTTCGACTCTTTCAATCTTTATTTTGAAAGGAAGTATTGGTGTTTTAATCTCCTTTTTATCTTTTATTACCTCTTCAAGTTTTAAGAAATCATTAAGTTCTTTTTCAAGTTGGCCAATCTTTCGGTCTACAAGTTTTGAAGGAGAAACAGCGGTATATGTTTCTGGGTCCCCCGGGGCCTTCTCTACTACCTTCATCTGTTCCATTGATGCTAACGATTCGCGGCAAGCGCTTGGGTATATTGCTGTTCCTTCTGCAATATTATCATACGTTGAATTACCCTTTTTTAAAAGATATAGGTATATCTTAACCTTTGATTCGGTATCCAAAAAGAACTTTAGCATGTCCATTAATCCTTTATCCATGTCACTTTTCTCCGGAACATTGATTTTTAATTCCTTAGCATATTCTTTCATTCTTACCACCTGTCTTTTATTTATTTTTTTCTTATATATATTTTATCATCATGATTTTAGAACTACCATTTTTCCATCTTTCATGAATACTACTTCACATTTTGAAGTAAATATGCCATTTTCAAATATACCAGGTATATCATTAAGTTCCTTTTCCATGGATTTAGGATTTTCAACAGATGTAAAGAGATCAATTATGAAGTTTCCATTGTCTGTCATCACAGGCCCATCTTTTTTGTCCCCCTTTCTTAACACAGGACTCCCAAAAGAAGACAATAATTCAAAAACTTTTCTATAGGCAAGTGGGAATACTTCGATAGTCACTGGAAAAAATTTTCCAAGTTTTTCTACAAGTTTTCTCTCTTCGCAAACAACAACAAATCTATTTGCACTGTAATCAATTATCTTTTCCTGCAAAAGGGCTCCACCTCTACCTTTTAGTAGGCATAGTGTAGGGTCTACTTCATCTGCGCCATCAATAGATATATCAATATCATGTTCGTCAAGAGTTGTAATAGGGATGTTTGATTCTACTGCTAATAGCTTCGCCTGAAAAGAAGTAGGTATGCCATATATTGAGATACCTTCTTCTCTTATTCTTTTCCCAAGTTCGATTATCGTAAATGCAGTGGTGCTACCTGTTCCAAGCCCCACTACATCCCCATCTTTTACTAAAGATGCCGCGTATATGCCTACCGATTTTTTATCATCCAAGATATCTTCCAACCTTTACTTTTTTCTTAACCTGGCTGAGTTCTCATAATCTTCCATGGCTTTCTCAAGTCTTTTCATATCGTCAATTAGATCCTTTGTACTATCTACTTTGCCATATGGGCGGTATCTGCTAGTTGGCTCTTCCCTTCTAAGAGGCCTTTCTCTCTCAACTGGCGCAGGAGGAATAGGTTTTGGCCTAACTGTTCTATCGGGTGGGGGGGGTCTTTCATCACATTCTTCTTTCTTGATAGTTACTTTAACATTTTTCTTAGCTCCAAATGATTTCTTCCAGCTTGAAAGGAAGACCATTGAAGAATCTATTCCACATATGAACGTGAAGATAATAAGGAATATACCAAGATTTGCATTGCCCCACATACTTAACTTCTCTAAAGGAGTTGGTTCTGTCTGACCCTTTGCAGCCTCAATGAATACACTAGTTGGTGGTGCAGAGTAATAGACAATGAATGATTTAACTCTCTCAGTTGTTTCCGGCGTAACTGTAGTTATTGTGTATTCATCAGGAACTTTAATTCCGTTTATCCCTGCATCCCCATATGGATATGAAAAAGATAGACTAATGTTATTATTCTCAAGTAATATTGAAGGATCATCTGCACCCTTATCGAAGACTATCCAAAATTCGCCATAAAAAGAATCAACTGTCGCATTTAGGGGCAACTGGTAATAATAATCCCCAACTCTTTTGTACGTAAGAGTCAAAAGCGATACTTTCCTATTTACATCCCCGTCTCTTAAAAAATAAGATTGGGCAGAGTTCATATAAAGTGGCTTAATTGAGCTCACTACCACTTTGGCCTCGGCAGGCTCGAGGAAAAACCTTTTTGACCTGTCAGGGTCATTGACTAAAGAAATTTCCATTTTATCTATTCCAGAATTTCTTGGAATGTAAATATTCATTTTTAGTGTAATTGTATCTTTATCTATAATAAATCTGACATCTGAAATCCTAAGATTTTCATCTGGCCTTACTGTTCCTTCTGTTCCTAAAAACTTCATCTGAAATCTATAATGCTGAGAACTCGAAGCATTTTCGGCTAAGACATAAGCCATAAACAACGTTAAGGTAAAAAAAATTAGAGAAAGTGAAATACCCACTCTGAGTTTCCTGTCCATAAACAGCATTTTGGAAAAGAATATTTAAATCTTTCTAAAAAGATTAAACTATCGTCTATAATCTATAACAAATACTGTATATAACGATGATAATTAATAATTAATTATCAGTTTTTACAAATATTTATATAGATATTTTTTTAGTACTAGTAGAAACAAGTGATATTATGAGTAAAAATATAATTGCAATACTCGGCATACTTGTCCTTATTCTCGGAGCGGCATCTTATCTGATGTTCACTGAAAATAAGGATTTGAAAGATGATATTGAAACGCTTACTATGGAAAAAAATCTCGTCACAGATGAGAGGGATAATCTAAAAACACAGATGGAAACAATGATCCCAATTTCAGAGAAAAATGCATTGAAGCTCGTAGATGCTTATATCTGGGAGAATGGGCAGAAGATAGCAGACACAAGATCATATTCATTTCACCCTTACAGCCCCACATACAAGATAGCCGACAAAGGTACTTACTATGAAATAGAAGTTTTGAGAGGAATTGGAAAACTTGAAGGAAATAATCTCACTGTAAGCTACCACGCCTTAAAATTTGAGGTGAGCAAAAATACGGGAGAAGTAGTTTACAAGGAGATGGCAGACTCAGGTTTCCCAAACACCGTTTACATAAGAGTTTCTTAAGGATGGCCCTGAAACAATATATTCAGACAATTAATACAATAAGTTTTCTTTTTTTCATCTATATCGTAGATATCTTTAGAAATGTTCATTGCGCATCCCGGGGTCTTACAGTGGTCAAGCCCAAGAGTATGGCCAAGTTCATGCATGGCTTCTTTTAATGCTCGTTCTTTAATGAGAAAACTGCTCTTGAAGTGATTTTCTAGAGGGGCTGTTGATATAATTGCTATTTCTTTCCCCACTTCTGCCTCTCCAAATAGGGTTCCCGTAAATCCTTGCTTGAATATCTCAACATCTACGATAACTAATACCTTTATTAGTGCATCTAATTTTCCTACTTTTTTTAATGACTCTTCTCGCTTTTTCTGGCCATAGGCAAATAAGGTGTGTGTATTATACTTTCCAATATGGGATGTGTAAGCTCCACTTGGGATAGGATCAATTTCAATGCTGCTCCCTGAATTAGAAAAAAAACAAGTTGCTTTTATCCCAAGTTCCCAAAGAAGGCTTTGTAATTCTTTCTGAAACTCTAAGAGAAATTTTTTTTCAAAGTTACCTGCAGCAGCCATTCTGATAAAGACTGGTTTATAAGTCATTAGTGCCCCATGAATGAGGCAACTTAAAAGTTTTACTATAATGGGCTTTTAGCTTCTTTACACTAAACCATAAAAATCAAATCGCCATAATCAGTATATGAAACGATTCATAGTCTTTGAGGGCATAGATGCATCAGGGAAAGAAACACAGGCAAAATTACTATCCTCATTTTTTAAAAAGAAAGGTTTCGATGTCCTATTGACGCACGAGCCCATATATGAAGAGCCTATTGGAAAAGTCATTAAATCAAATCTAGAAAAAAAGATCTCTCTTGCGTCTGAAACAATTGCAATGCTCTATGCTGCCGACAGGCACGAACATTATCTCAAAGTAAAGAAGGCACTAAATGAAGATAAGATTGTGATATCCGATAGGTACAAATATTCTAATATGGCATACCAAGGTGCGAATGGCGTTGATCCTAGATGGATTGAAGAGATAGAGAAATATTCTCTTGATCCTGATATGGTATTCTATATCCGTGTAAGGCCCGAATCTGCCATGGAAAGGAGGAGAGAAAAAGACCTTTACGAAGAAAATTTTGAATTTCAAAAGAAAGTTTTTGATATATATGAAAGTCTATCAAAAAAATACAAATTTATCATAATTGACGGGGAAATGAGCATAGAAGATATCCATAAGAGCATATTAAAATATTTAGAATAATTAACAATTATATCTGTAAAAAGAACTACCCAAACGAATGATTATTTTTTAATAAGCTAAAAATCTCTCAAATGAAAACTTTTATAAGTAGTGTTACGAAATAGCCATTAGTGTTATGGTGAGAGAATGAAAGTACACACGATTGATTTTGACAACATGTCTTCAGAGGAACTCTCTAAAAGACTTTCTGAGTTTCATGGGCATCTTGGACCTTATCTTGTTTTGGGTGCAAAAATGGGCCTCTATGCAAAAAAGACCCTTAGCAGCTCTCCATTTGAAATTTCTGCTGAGATTACAATGCCACTAAAACCCCCGCTATCCTGTACAATTGATGGGATACAGTTCACATCTGGGGCTACAACTGGAAAAGCGAATCTAAAAGTGTCCGATGGTTTACCTATAAAAATTGTTTTTTATAAAGGCACTGAAGGGATAGTTATTATCCCGAAAGATAATGTACTAGAAAAGATTAGACATCAAGTTGGTCATGAAGACCTTGAAATACTCGCTGGGCAGATTATGGATAAAGATTATGATGACCTTTTTGAGGTTCAAAAATGGATAAAGCAATAGAACTAAATTCTGTAGATACAACATATGAAGGAGAAAAAAATCCCTGTTTAAAGGATATCACGCTTCATATCAAAAAAGGCGAATTCATCGCCGTTATTGGTCCAAACGGCGCTGGTAAAACTACACTACTTGAAACTATTAACGGGCTCCTTGAATCAAATAGCGGTGAGGTCAAAGTTCTAGGAAAAGTCTTGAGAGGGAATGGTAATAGTATAAGAAAATATGTTGGTTATGTTCCTCAGGATTATTCTATTGATGAGTTAACTCCCTTTCTAGTTTCAGATGTTGTTTTAATGGGCAGATACGGAAAGATTGGCCTATTGAAACCAATAACAAAAAAGGATAAAGAAATAGCAAATAACATGATGGACTATATGGGGATAAACAGTATCTCAAAAAGGCCCATAGGAAAACTCTCAGGCGGCCAAGCTCAGAAAGTAATGATTGCACGAGCCCTTGCAAAGGAACCAGAGATTATTCTAATGGACGAACCGTTTTCAAACCTTGATTTTGAAGCAAGGAGAGATGTTTCAGAAAAACTTATCCATTTTCATAAAAATAAGGGCATGACTTTTGTGATCGTTATTCACGATATAGCCTCGATTCCAAAATCATGCAACAGGGTTGTTGTGATGGACAATGGAAGAATTGTTGCAGATGGCAATAAAGAGGACATCTTAAAACCAGAGCTTCTTGAAATGGGATACAAGGGAATGGTATGCTAGACCTATTTTCTACAAAAATAATTCTTTTTGCGATTATAGGTGCTGTTTTAACTGGCTATACCTGTTCTTTGATGGGCACATTCGTTGTGAGGATGAATCTTTCTTCTCTGGGATTTGCCATGTCTCATGCAGCATTTGCAGGCGCAGCTCTTGGTATATTTTTAAGGAAGGATCCTTTAATTTTTGCACTATTATTTTCTACTTTTGTTTCACTGGCTCTAGGGCCTTTAGCTGACAAGGCGAAGTTAAAGACAGATGTTGTAATAGGGGTAATATTCTCTTTATCAATGGCACTAGGATTATTATTTCTGAATATGTCTCCCGACACGGCCATGTCAAGCACTGCTATGAGCATACTGTGGGGAAGCGTATTAGGGATGACAACAGCCGACATCATTTATTTGTTAATCATCACAGTTATTGCAATATTATTTGTAATAATGTTTTTTAAGGAGATCAACGCAATTTTATTTGACAGAAAACTTGCAAGGGCTTCAGGAATTAATGATAAGCCCTTTTATTATCTGATTCTTTTTTTAACAAGCCTCACAGTTGCTTTCTCTTTAAAACTTGTTGGGGGACTATTAGTCTTTGCTCTGATGATAAATCCCACCTCTTCAGTATACCAGTTTTCTTATGACATGAAGAAGATAATAATATTCTCACCTCTAGTTGGGGTGATATCATGTCTTTTAGGAATGCTGATGTCATTTTACTTTGATTTGCCGACAGGCTCATCAATTGCCATAGTATGTTCGGCGATATTTGGAATTTCAGTTCTTATTTCTCCAAAAAGAAAAAAGGGATAAACTCTTAGCAAAGATATTTATATTTGTAGATTTATAATTATGGCATGACAATAGTTTTATCGGTACTTAATGAAGGAGAAGTATTTATCGTAAAAGAAATTGACCCAAAAGTGATTAGTTACCTAGAGAGAAACATTGAAGGGCTCATGATAAAAACTGATAACTTGCAAGGTGTAGCTGGAATGAAGTATATCACGTTCCCAAAAGGCTACAAGATAAAAGCCGAGGAAAAATTAATCAGAATTAGTTTTCCAGAAGGCAAGATAAAAAAAGGACCAATTAATATTCTCTATTAGGGCCTAAATAAGTCCTTCTCTTTTTCCCTTAATAGTTCTTTTGAAGACCCTTCACCTTTTAGGTATCTTGCGCCCCTAATAACTACAACAGGGATCCCTTCGTCTGCTTGCCCCATGAGGAGTGAGGCTGCCGAAGCCGCTTCGTCTGCAGTTGCTATTATCGAAGATTTTAACTCATACCCATACAGATCCTTTTCTCCAGCCCTTTTCCACAAAGTTTTCATGCCTGAAACTCCTATTGCTACCCCAATAGCACCGCTTCTAAAGGGTCTTCCTTGGGTATCTGATATAATTATGGCCACATCTTTCCCAGTTATATTTTTCAATGAAATCCTAATCTTATCTGCTTCTTGATCCGGATCTTTTGGCAGAAGCCCGACAAACGATTCATCTCCGCAGACATTTGAAACATCTATGCCAGCGCTTGCGCATATATTTCCATCTTTAGTCTCAACTACAATAACGGTGTCTCCGACTTTCAGCACTTCCTTTGATTCATCAAGAATAAGTTGCACTAGCCTTGGATCTTTTCTAGTTTTTTCGCTGAGTTCTATAGCCCTATCACTAGGCTTTATTTTCTTTATATCTACAACTCTTCCTTGAGCTTTTGAAACGACAGTTTCGCAAATGACAACAATATCGTTATCCTCTAGTTTAATTCTTTTAGAAATAATCTTAGCTAGGTCATCTTTTTCTTTTATTAGCGGTATTTCTGGGACTGGTATTATTCTTATTTCTTCTATCAGCTATTTCACTCTCTTAAACATTTAATCTTTAGTTTTCTTTTCAGATCTATTAGTTGTCTGTTGTTTTTAAGATATTTGGCTACTTTGACATGCCTAAGTAACTCGATGAAAAAATTTAATATATTTTAAGAAAAGTATAAATAAAAAGTTCTATGCAATAGTTGCTAGAACATCGCCAGTTTTTACGATTTCCCCTTCTTTTACAAAGACTTTCTGCAAAATACCGGGCGCAGGAGAAACTATCTCATTTTCCATCTTCATAGCAGATATTATGAAAACGACTGAACCCTTTTCTACCGGCTTTCCTATTTCGCCGACTATCTTTAATATTGCACCCGGTAAAGGAGCTTTCAAAGAGATGCCTCCATTAGTTTGTGGTTGAGGATTGTTTGTTGGGGTTTTTGTGATTTCTTTAGGGGCTGCCTTTTCAACTTCCTTGTGTTCAACTTTTGGTTTAGCTACATGATTCTTTCTTTTCTCAAAGAAGGCAAGGGCAATCTCAGGAAAAAGTGCATAAGATAATACATCTTCTTCCTTTTCGATTTTGCCCTTTACTTCGTCTTTGAATTTTTGATATGAAGGATTTTTTAGATCAGGTGATTTTTCATAAGATACCTTTTCGTCACCAATTATTATCTTCTGGATATTTTTGTCAATAGGCGCTGCGGGTCTTCCGTATAATCCTCTAACATAGTTTTTAACTTCATTCGGGATTAGTTTGTATCTCTCACCAGATAGGACGTTCAATGTAGCTTGGGCGCCAACGATCTGGCTAAGAGGGGTAACTAACGGCGGGTATCCTAATTCTTTCCTCACTTTTGGAACTTCAAGAAGTATTTCGTCAAGCCTGTTCTCTGCATTCTGATCCCTGAGCTGGGACACTAGATTTGACATCATGCCTCCAGGTATCTGGAAATGAAGAATCTGAGTGTTTACTGTGATTGAAGCCTCACTAAGAAGCCCTTTGTATTTGTCCATTAATTTTTTGAAATAATTAGCAATCTTATAGACTCTTTCTATGTCTAGGTCAGATTTGTATTCTGTGTTTTCAAGCATTGCGCACATTGTTTCTACGCCAGGCTGGCTTGTCCCAAATGAAAAAGGGCCTATTGCGGTATCAATTATATCGACACCAGCTTCAATTGCTTTGAAGTAGCTTGTCGGAGCCATCCCACTTGTGCAGTGTGAATGTAAACATACAGGCAGATCAAAGTTCTCTTTAAGTGATTTGACAAGATTAAAGGCATCCATTGGATTAATCAAGCCCGCCATATCTTTAATACAAATAGAGTCGATTTCTAAGGCAACCATCTCTTCAGCTACCTTAATGTAATAATCAATTGTGTGAACAGGGCTTATGGTATAGCTTAGTGCAGCTTGGGCATGTCCGCCCACTTTCTTAATAGCCTCAATTGGAACTTCCATGTTCCTAACGTCATTTAAGGCATCAAAGATCCTGAAGATATCAATACCTCTTGTAAACGAAGCTTCAACAAATTTATGGACAATATCGTCAGGGTAATGTTTGTAACCGACTAAGTTCTGCCCCCTTAAGAGCATTTGAAAGGGTGTTTTAGGTGCAACTTCCTTTAGCTTTGTGATTCTTTCCCATGGATCCTCATTTAGATACCTTATAGCAGAATCAAAAGTGGCTCCTCCCCACATTTCAAATGAATGGTAACCTACTTTATCCATTTCCCCAACTATCTCTAGCATATCCTCAATTTCAAGCCTTGTAGCTATCAGTGACTGATGAGCGTCCCTCAATGTTGTGTCTGTTATTTTGACCTTTGGCATAATAATCTCCACCCTAGAATATAAGTAAAATCATAAATTTACTTCAAATTGGGAGCCTATGAATTAAATTAGAATTCCGTCGTATTATAAAAAGTATTTTTCATACCTATGGACTCCATAATATCTATATTAATTTGATTCCAAATGATTTAAAAATATTACTGTTAATATACCAACTTAATTATCTATTTTTGTCCTATAATGGTCATATTCAAGCTAAATTCTACTTTTCTAAATTATAGATTAGGTCTGGC
>JBDKUY010000044.1:0-34071 GCA_039679445.1 Methanofastidiosum sp.
GAAGGCAATTTCGCTAGAACTAAGGCCACGCTCTTTCATTTTGATTATCCAAACGATCTTTTTGTCGTTAAGCTTTGCCATGCCCCAATAACATTTCCTCACGGGAAATGATTTTGGGATAAGACAACTTAGGGGAAAAAATAATGACTTATAAGTAAGTTTTTTGTATACTATTTAATTTAACATGTAAATACTTTTATACTGATATAAATTGATGTTTTCAGGGTGCTGAGATGGAAATGTTGTTTTGGGTATTACCTATTTTAATTTTTCTGGCAAGGGTGGTGGATGTCAGTCTTGGGACCATGAGGATAATATTTGTTTCAAAGAATCTTAAGAAACTTGCACCCATAGTTGGATTTTTTGAAGTTTTTATCTGGATTAATGTCATCGGACAGGTTATGTTGAATGTCAACAGCATAATACACTATGTAGCTTATGCTGCTGGATTTGCGGCCGGTAATTACGTGGGAATAGTAATTGAAGAAAAACTTGCAGTAGGGCATGTGATTGCCAGAATAATCACAAGAGAGAACGCAGATGGGCTTATCGAATTCTTAAGAAAAGAAAAGTACAGTGTTACTGTTCTTGATGCACGTGGGAAGAAGGGAGACGTAAAAATCTTATTCACTGTTATTAAAAGAAAGAAACTTGATACAATATATGAAGCAATTGATAAATATGCGCCAGATTCTTTTGTTTCAGTAGAAGATGTTAAATCTGTAAGCGATGAAGGGTCTGTAGGAATCTCAATAAAGAAAAAGAGATTTATAGGCACTTTTAGATCATTAAGAAAAGGCAAGTAAAATTATTTAAACTTTTAGCACTATATCTATTCTATGGAATATAAAAAATTTGGTAATAAATATATAATAAGAATAGATAAGGGCGAGGAAGTCGTAGACACACTGAAAAAATTTTGTGTTGCCAATAAGATTAGATTAGGAACAATAACTGGACTTGGTGCTACAAACAAAGTTACTATCGGACTTTTTGAGGTACAATCAAAAAAATATTTCTCTAAAGAATTGATTGGAAATCATGAAATCGCCCCACTTTATGGAAACATTACAACTATGAATGGTGAAGTCTATTTGCACCTGCATGTGAATTTAGGAAATGATGGGCACAAGTCATTTGCGGGACATCTAAATTCGGCATTTGTCAGCGCAACAGTTGAAGTGATAATTGATTCAATCGAAGGGGAAGTTGAGAGAAAGTTCAGTGATGAAATCGGATTGAATCTTTTGAAATTCACTTAGGTATTTTCTTTGAGATGTATGCCGTGAAATTATCGCCTATCGGATAGCTATCAAGTAGTATAAAGTTTGTTTGATCCAATAGCTCATTCACTTGTGATCCACTAAGCCTATATTTTATAGGTGGCCCTTTTTCTGTTTCTTTCTTTTGCCATTCTATAACACAAAGTTTTCCTTGAGTTTTTAGAACCTTATTTGTTTCTTTTAAGAAGATTACTTTGTCGTCGACTTCATGGAGAACATTTGACATTAAAGCGAATGTACCTGTATCTTGATTCAGATGGAAATCAAATGGGTCCGAAAGAATAGATTCTATGTTTGTTATCTTATTTACATTTATTCTTCTATTAAGTTCTTCCAACATTTCATTAGATGTATCAAGTGCAAAGACCTTTCCTTTTGGCCCTATAATTATTGAAGCGGGAATAGAAAAATAACCGATTCCGCATCCAATGTCTATGAAAATATCATTTTTACTTAATCTGGCATTAATCAGTGTTTCTTCTGGCGGCAACATTTTTCTTCTTTCGGGGGAATCTAATCGATTCATGTCTTTTATATTGAATTTGTGGGCCATATTCAATTGATTTTTGTAGTAAGTTAAAAAGATTATTATTTCTTTCTAAGATAATAGAAATTTAAAACTTAAAAATAAAGAAACATAATAATTAATTCTACATGCCATCTCTTAGTATCTCAAATTGGAAATATCCTTTTTCATCTGAACATGAGTGTACAATATCAGTAATTTTTATTACTAGTACGCCTTTGATAGTCATTGGCAAATGTATAAAATATTGTTAATTTGGGTTTATCTTACAACGGCATATAAAATTAGTAAAATTATAAAGTTTAACTTAATAAACTATTATTTAATTCGATAAGCATAAATTTATATATTATTATGATTTCTTATTTTGTAACTATAATGGAGTAATTATTATGAAGAAAATATTTGCTATATTGGTATCTTTATTGTTTTTAGGAAGTTTTTTTGGGATAGCTTCTATAATGGCCGGAGATCCAAATTGTCATTGTGATGGAACAGATATTGTAATCCCCAGTCAAGTAAATGTGGGCCAAGAATTTATTGTGAAAATGACAACAGACTGTGTGGTCATTACTACAGTTGCAGGTGATGAAACAGCGTGGTTTGATTACATTGTCCAAGTTTCCGAACCATGGTCCGAAGGGGACATGTCGGCAGCAAAATTCAAAGCTTTGAAAAGTGGAACATTGGTTTTCTGCCCTAGAGACGAATGTCAAAATAATTGCAAGACTCTAGTTATAACTCCAAAGGGATACCCAATGCTAAAGTTTATGAAGATACTTGGGCTTGGACAAACAGATTAATTCTTTTTTCTTTTCAATTACTTTTTTTATATTACAACTCTTTTCTTGAATGAAATAATTTATTGATTTCGAGTTTATATTACAACGGGTTATAACATTAGTAAAATCATTAAATTTACTTCATTTTTCTTCTTTTTTAATCAATATCTTCTGGTAGACCTGATTTATTTCCTTTAACATATCTTCCATTTCTTTCTTTACTTGATCAGGTTTATTCACGTTAAAGTCAGGGTGGTACATCATATTCAATACTTTCTTTCTTTTTTTTATATCCTCAATCGAGGCATTAGGAGAGCATCCAAACTGTTTTAAAAGCGCTTCAAGGGAATCACTTTCTTTTTTGATTGGCACTTCTCGTTTCTTTTCCCTTTTTTCATCATAATTCCATTTGTGATAATCCCATTTTTTCTCTTCTCTTTTCTTCTTCTCTTTGATACCAAACTCTGATTTTATGCTTTCAAAAAACTTATTTTTCCCGTAATCTTCATAGGTCAAAAGAATTTCTATACTGCCCTTACCGCTATATTTTGGAGTAAATCTTAATATACATCTTTTTTCTTTTTCCATCTCTATTTTGCCTATGTCTGCAGATTCAATTGTTTTAATATTTGGAGAAGACCTTATCTCAACTTTGACATTTAGGGCATCGTCATCTCCAAGGTTTTTTACCTTGATGGGAATGGAAGCTATTTCTCCTTCTTTTATTTCTTCAAGGAACTCTTCTCTTAAGAATAGTTTGGGCCGTGAGTTCCTTTCCTTTAATGTATAAAGTGGCTTTGAAGTTATTCCTTCTTCAAGGCATCTCTTACATACAAGCCTTGAATAATTCCAACACGATGAGCATACTTTTTGTCCACAAACAGGGCAACGTCTCTTATTTTTGGATGATTTTATTATCTTTTCACAAATTGAACATTTCTCAATAAAATTAGGCGTTATAGTTGGCGAATCTCTCTTTGCAGGCATCTTTATTTTAATTCTACAATTTGAGCAAAGTAGGTACCTTTCATCGCCTTTGAAGACGATAGTGGCCCTGCAGTTGGGGCAAAGTATCTTCATAGCACTAATTTAATAGGTAATCTTAAATATTTTTAGGAAATAATAGTAGTTAGAAGCGTATTGGTGAGAAATATGGCAAAAAATAACGACGCAAAATCCAATAAAGACCCTAAAGATCCTAAGAAAAAATCAGGTGGGTGGAAAGGGCCGATAATAATAGTGTTGATCATAGCTCTTTTGTTTGCAGGAGTATTTTATGACGTTTATCGATTGGGAAATGATAATGTCCTTTTTCTCTTTGTAGATGAAGAAAAAGGAAATCCTGGAACTGTTGAAGTATCCTCTGTGATTATATTCTCTAACTTAAGGCCATTGGGAAGCAGCGTTGATATAGATCCACTCTCAACAACTACCGCCCTAAACTCTTTAGGGGTAAATATAAACAACTCTTTAGTGAAAACATCTGACCTAAAACAAGGGGTCGAACATGCAAAACAGATTTCTATAGGTGAATCAACAATTGATATTACAAGAGTTGTTGTAATCGATTCTGAAACATTAAAGGAGTTAGTTGATGTCGTTGGGTATGTACCTATTGATTTTAAGCAGCAGATAAATATACTTGGTCAGGAAAGGGATATTACAGCAAAAGGTAACGTCACTGGGATAATGGCAAAACAAATTGTCCAGGGAAAGACATTTCCCATAGTCGATTCAAATACAATCAAAGACGTTCCAGAGACAAGCCTTTGGAGGGTAAAAAGCAAGATAATTGGTGAAATATCCCTAAACATGCTAGATTTGGCAAAATATGATAAACAAACAAGAAGAGATATATCCTATAAGATACTAAGGTTATACAGGGAAGACAAAATAAAAGTTTACAATAAGAATATGACGCTCGTCCTGATTGATGTACTACCTGAAGGTTTTGGTAGAATCATTATGGATTTTGCCGTTGATATAATAAGTTAGGAGGATTTATGCAGAAAGAAGTATTTGTAGTCGCAACGTTTATTTTGGCAGTAGGGCTTGCAATATCCGTATATAACATCAGCCTTCTGAGCAATCAAAACGCAGTACTTAGTCAAAGAGTAAGTGCTCTAAACCAAGATGTAACAAAGCTTCAGGGACAACAGACAATTCTTGAAAACAAACTTCTTGTCCTTGAAACAGAAAAATCACAGTATGATTCAATCGTAAGGAGTTATACTTTTCAAATTCAGGATTTATTAAAGAAAAATGAAGTTCTTCAGCTTCAACTTCAATCGTGGGATATCCCTGTTGTATGGGTGTCAACTGAAGTCCAATGGACATCTTCAACTTTTCATCCAAGTGATAACGTAAGAATATCTTTCAGTCTTACAAATACAGCAAATGAAAATGCGCAGAACATTAGAATTTCTTTTCCTGAATCCTATATGAGGGGATTCCAAGTAGTTAGTGTATCAGATCCAAGAGTTAGACTAATCAGTAATGAAATTACTATTGATTCACTTGCTCCCCGGCAAACTTTAAGCTTTGATGTTGTCCTTAGGACTCAATCGCCTGGGCTATATAGTGGGCCTCTAAGAGTTAGGTGGACTGGAATAGGGGATTTCTTTACTTTAAATGAAATAAGCACTCGTGTATCATAGAGCGGATTCAATGGAAATAAAGAAATATCCTGAAGATTTTCAAGTAGAGGAAGTTATAGATATAAAAAATGGAAAATACCTTGTTTTTAAGGTAAAAAAAATAAACAGGGATACTCTTGATGTCATTCACGAACTAGCGCGGAAAACTAGGATACCTTTTGGAAAATTTGGGTATGCGGGACTCAAAGATAGGCATGCTGTGACTATCCAGAGTTTCTCTGTCGATATGATATATGAAGATGCTATAAGGAGTCTAGATCTAAAGGACGTAGAGTTATATGATTTCTCAAAAGGCCAAAAGATTGATATTGGAGACCTAGTAGGGAACAAATTTAATATTCTTGTGAGGGATATTTCGGAAAATTCTGATGAGATTATAAGATCTAACATCCAACAGATAGAGAAAAACTCTGGATTTCCAAATCTTTTTGGAGAACAAAGATTTGGGGGCAATGAAGAGGTCGGCAGGCTTATTCTAAAAGGCGAGTTCAATGAGGCTGTCGGGAAGCTATTGTTAAAAGATAATCTTGGTGAAGATCTAACTGATTTGATTAAGGAAGGGAAGTATGCAGAAGCACATGAATTATACCCAAATTTAAGAAATGAAAAACAGATTTTGGATTTTCTGTCAAAGTCACCTGATTATGCTAAAGCGTTTATAGTTTTACCTCCTTCAGTTTCTTCTCTATTTGTTCATGCTTATCAGGCTAAAATATTCAATGAGGCTGTTCTTGAAAGAATAAAGGAAGTTCCTTTAAATGAACCTGAGCTAGGAGACCTTGTATCAATGGCAAAACAGGGTAACTACTACAGGACGCAGGTAACTAAATCTAATCTTGGGCGCGTGAAGGGGGGGATGAAAAAAGGAGAGATAAATGTAATAGCGCCTTTAATTGGTTACAGCTCTTTGATTCCAAAATCTCTATTGGGAAAGTTATCAATAGAATTAATAGAAAATGATGGAATAACAAAGGAAAGCTTCCGTGTCAAAGAAGCGCCATTTTTGGCATCCAATGGAGCATATAGAAATATCTTAGGTGGATATAAGGATCTTTCTTATATTCTTGAAGAGGGCGGAACAAGATTTAAGTTCTTTCTCTACAAGGGAGAATATGCAACAGTTTTTTTGAACTACCTTACTTCTTCTTTATCTTGATTATATCGCCTATAGTTGTTTCCTTTATGTTTTGTTTTGATTTGGATATATCAATGCCTTCGTCTGACTTTTCTTTGAGCTTTATATCTAGAATTTTTTCAATTTTCTGGATAAGTTCGTTAGATAGGGCGAAACCTTCTGTTTCAATATGGTGAATAATGGATTCTTTTTCATTCATTTTTCTGGCAAGGTCCTTCTGTGACCAACCTTTTGCTTCCCGAGCATCTTTTATAACAAGGTGATAGTCGTCTACTAGTGTGTATTCTTCTTTTGTTCTAGTAGGCCCACCTATTCTTGGCTTTGAAGGTAATACAACACCATCTGAGCCCATGGCACCTTTTCCAAATTTTGACCAACTCTGTCGGTCTGTTCCAAATCTAGAACATTTATCGCAAACCTTTACACTAGCGCCTTCGACTCTTATGTTGAAGACTTTTCCTTGTATGGTCTTGCCACATATTTCGCATATCATCCTATCAACAGTTGTTCAAATTGAACATTTATAAGGGTTTTGAGCTTTGATTAATTCTTGGAGATGGTAATCATTATTGTAAGTTTTTTTTTAAATATTTCTCATAATAATGACACTCAATGTAGAAAGATTTATAAAGATGTGAAATCTAATACATCTTGTTTGGGGTGCTAATGGTGGACAGTAGTATTAAGTATCGGACAAAAAGACTTGACGAAGAAGATGTTTATGAAAATGATGCTCAATATAATGATAATGTAATAGAACGATTGAAACTTCTTGAAATACAAAACAGAAGCTTCATAACTGAAAAAATTAGATTAGAAAAAGAAAATGATGGCCTCAAAAAAGAGTTGGAAAGATTAAACGCACCCCCATTGATCACAGGAGTTGTAGTTGAGGCTATAGATACATCTAAGATTATTATTAAAAGTTCAAGCGGCCCAAAATTTGTTGTAAGTGCCTGTGCAAATGTCGATATTAAAGATCTTGTACCCGGGGCATTAGTCGCTTGTAATCAGAGAAATCTTTCAATAATGGAAGTACTACCTTCTACCAAGGATCCGGAAGTTTGTGGAATGGAAGTTCTAAATAGGACAGGTGTCACTTATTGTGAAATTGGAGGCCTAAGAGACCAAATAAACAAAATAAAAGAAACAGTAGAACTACCTCTGAAAAGACCTGAACTCTTTGATAAAGTTGGTATAGAGCCACCGCACGGGGTCTTGTTGCATGGGCCACCTGGGAATGGTAAAACCTTAATTGTCAAAGCAGTTGCAAATGAAACTGATTCCACATTCATAAGGGTTGTTGGCTCTGAGTTTGTCAGAAAATATATCGGGGAAGGAGCTAGGATGGTAAGGGAAGTTTTTAATCTTGCCAGAGAAAAAGCCCCTTCGATTCTATTTATTGATGAAATTGATGCCATAGGATCAAGACGTGTTGATACCGGCATAAGTGGGGATAGGGAAGTTGCTAGAACTATGATGCAGCTTCTAGCTGAACTTGACGGTTTCGACCCAAGAGGGCAAGTTAAGATCATAGGTGCTACAAACAGGGTAGATATGCTAGATCCTGCACTTTTAAGGCCGGGAAGATTTGATAGATTAATCGAAATACCGCCACCTACAAAAGATGAATGCCTAGATATCTTTAAGATCCACTCAAGAAATATGAATATCAAGAATCTAGATTATTCTGAGATAATTAATTTAATAGATGGTTTATCTGGTGCAGAAATTAGATCGCTATGCACGGAAGCCGGAATGGCCGCCATAAGGGAAGAAAGGGATTATGTCACTTCCGAAGACTTTAAATGCTCAGTATCTAGAATTACATCATCGGAGTATCAAAGTAATTCACTAATTGGAATGTATGGATGAGGAAACCGACAGCGTCTGACTGATGATGAGAGATGGGCGGTCTGACATATTTTTTATTTTTTATTCATTTCTATAGTAAACTTTATTTACTTTAAATTCTATTATTCTAGGGGGATTATTTGAAAGGAGAGGAAATCTTAGATTTAATATTTGGTTATACTATATTTATTTTTAGTTTGGCAGCAGTATTTTTCTGCTATTATGTTGAGAACTTTATGTAAATTAGATTCCCAATTATTTTTTATTTTTAATATTAAAAATACTATCTAAAAAAGAAAAATATCTGGAGCGAGGATAACAAAAGCATTCCACATACTATAATAGTCATAGCTACCATGATAAGTTTCTTTCTTTCCTCCGGCCTCATATCATTTTTTTGTTCTATTTAAGATTAAATACCTTTCTATAAGTTATTCTAAAATAAATAATTTCTTAGAATTTGATAATAAGCCCAAAAATAACTTTTTATCTATTTTTAAGTTATAATGAGTCTATAAATTAATAAAAAATAAAATATCTCACTAAGGCTTACTTTATATTGATTCCATTGTTATACTAATTGGTGATTATATGCAGGAATACAAAAACTCAAAAAAAGTTCCTTTTCCGCTATTGATTGAAAAGGCGATAGAACATGCAAATGCTGAAAAAAATGATAAGAATTTTGTCTTATCAAACATATTTATAGAAGTAGCTAAAGTATAAAAACATAAAATAATTTTTTTATTTATAGTTATGTCAAGCAAAATAAAGGATATACTGATGTGGGAAGAATCGCTATTCAGAAACCCCGAAGTCTTTGATCTTAGTTACATACCGGAGGTTTTTAAATATAGGGACAATGAACTTGAAGCAATATCTCATAATGTAAAGCCTTTGATTAAAGGAGATTTTCCAACAAATACTATTGTTTTAGGACCAACAGGTACTGGGAAGACTACTTCAGTCAAATTGCTATTTAAGAACATTACAGAAGTTTCAAACAGTGTTGTACCGGTCTATATAAACTGCCAGTTTCACTATCGAGAATTTTCAATAATGTCCCAGATCTTTAGAGGCATATTTGGGTATCCTCCCGTAGAAACTGGGAAGCCTCTAACAACTCTCTATGAATATACTATGGGTGAGTTACAGAAAAAAGATAAAACGTTACTTGTTGCATTAGATGATGTGGATTTTTTATTCCACGTTAACGTTGCAGAAAATATTCTATATAAAATTCTGAGGGCACATGAGATTTTTCCAGGAGTTAAAACAGGAATTATTGGGATTATCACAGATAATGCTTTTTCATTTAAAGTTTCAGAAAAGATTAGAACTGTATTTATGCCAAACGAAGTTCATTTTAAATCGTACTCTCAAGCTACAATAACGGATATTTTGAGATATCGTGCTGATATAGGATTATTTCCCGGGGTGATGGATGAAGAAGTCTTAGATAAAATTTCAGAAATAACTTTTGAGAAAGGCGATTTAAGACTTGGGATAAGAGGAATAAAGGAAGCTGCAATGTTAGCAGAACTTCAAGGCAGGAGAAAAATAATTGTTGATGACGTTGAAAAAGCAATAGATCGTATCAGTTCTTCTTTGCATGTTGAAAATGTCTTCGATGGATTATCGAAAACAGACAAGAAAGTCCTCAAAGTTATAGCAGAAAATTCTGGTAAATTCACAAAAGCGAATGATTTTTTCAATACATTAGGCGAGGATATGTCCTACGAACTGTTTAGAAAGTCAATAGTAAAACTTGAAAATCTTAAAATAGTTGATATTCAAAGGGCACAGTCAAGGGGCCGTGGAAAACAAAATCTTATTCATTTAAGGGTACCTAAAGAGGCCATTCTGGAAATTATTAAGGAATAACATTTAAAAGTAACTTATCGCCTCTTTAATTCAAATGAGGATACTAGTTACTAATGACGACGGCTATGGCAGTGAAGGGATAAAGAAGCTCACAGAGGTTGCAGAATCTTTGGGTGAAGTAGTTGTCATAGCACCAAAAGAAAATTGTAGTGGGATTGGCCACAGCTATTCTATGTTTAAAAAAATTGAAGTTGAAGGGCTTTATCTAGATGATAAAAAAAGAACTGATTATATTGTTTCTGGGACACCTGTAGATTGTGTAGCTCTTGCCATAAGACATTTCATGAGGGAAAAAATTGATCTTGTCCTATCGGGTATTAATCATGGAGAAAACATATCTTATGATATATACTATTCGGGAACAGTATCCGCTGCAAGAGAAGGGATAATAAATGATATACCTTCTATATCCATCTCTTCGTCAGATTACTTTAATCCAATGTTTGAAACAGCAACAAAATTCTTAGAAATACTTTTTGACTCTTGGAATTTTAAAAAGTTACCAACTGATACTCTACTAAACATAAATGTACCTTCTGTTCCGTTTGATGAACTAAATGGTGTTGAAATAACAAGACTCGGGAGAAGGGTATATTATGACGAACCATTTGAAACAAACAACGAGGGGGGTAAGATGTATTTCAAAGTTTTTGGTAAGCCTCCAGGCGGCTTTGCTGAGGAAGGTACAGACTATTCAGCAATAAAGCAGAACAAAGTATCATTAACCCCAATACACCTTGACGCAACTAATCACAACGAAATGAGATCATGGGAAGACGTAGTTAATTTAGAAAAACTAATCGATTCTTTTTAATCAGTAATTTTTAATAGCATTAGCAAGTGCAATTGAGGAAATATACTCTTCTTTTGGGGCAGCTCTAGATGTATCCACAATAATAGTGCCCTCAATAGCTAGGGGATAATACAACGCTCCATGAGAGCTCCCACAACCAAGATGGATTAAAGTCCTATACACTAAATTGCCTGAAATCCCATCGGGTGCAAGTATAAAATTGGAGTTTTTTATTGCATTCTCAATTAAGATTTCGGCATGATTAATCCCATATTTCTCTGTCAATGCTTCTGCTTCAAGTATGCTCTTATCTACTCTTTCTGACCTTCCTAGATCTTTTGTTCTGCCCCCCGATAGAACAGATATCTTTGGTTCAACTTTGAATCTTTTCAATAAATCCTTTGCGTATTCAACGAACATTTCTTTTTCTTTTAGATCTTCGCCCTCGTCAATGCCAAGAGGTGCAAAAAAGAAATATTTTTTGTCATACGTTCCTAAAAGGCCAATTCTATATATCTTATTAATTTTATAGTTATTTTTTACTTCTTTTAAGAAATCAGAGCTTTGAAGAGTTCCTCTGACTATGGCATCTATTTTACCTTCTTTTAAGGATGAAATAATTTTGGCAGAACTATTGAAAACTTTAACATTACAAAAATCGACACTGTTTGCGGCATCTTCTATTTTTTCGGGATTTTCAAAAGCCCCTATACCTATTGTAAGGTCCGGGTCAATTCGACTCTTTATAATGTTAAGCATGAAGGTATTCTATAAGCAAGCCTTAAATATTTTCTGTAATAATCAGGAGGAATACTACCTATCTATCGAAAAAACTAATAATCTGACGATAATTTTAAAAAGCATACTATGCCATTTGATTTAAATGGAGGTGTAATGTTGGGAAGAATCAGACCATCATTCATAAAGAGAATATCAAGACAGTTAGTTGAAAAACATAGAGGCGAGCTTACAAAAGATTTCCAAGAGAATAAATTAATTATTAAAGATTTACTCGATGTACCTACACATAAACTTTTGAACAGAATAGCAGGTTACACAACAAGACTAATGACTCATAAGGAAATAATGTAATTTTGTTTTAATCTTCTCGAGATTTATTCTACTCTAACACTTTTTATTTACGGTTAGATAAGATAATCTTATATATGTTTATTTTTGTTAAAACAGTGTCGTGGTTATATGAATGAGGATTTTTTACTAATGATACCTGGTCCGATACCAGTTCACCCTAGGGTATTTAGGGCCATGTCAATGAAAATCATGCCCCATAGAGGCGATGAATTTAACAAGCTTTTTATGGAGCAATCCGAAAGGATGAAAAAAATCTTTAAAACTAAAAATGATGTTTTTATAATTGCCGGTTCTGGAACAGCTGCAATGGATGCTGCAATAGCTAACATTGTTCAGCCAGGAGACAAGGTCTTATGTATTACATCAGGTAAGTTTGGAGAGCGATTTAGGGACATTGTCAAGGCTTACAAGGGAGCTGTAATTGAATTAAAATATGACTGGGGAATGCCTATAAAGGCAGAAGATGTTAAAAAAGCGTTAGAAAAAGACCCGGCCATCAAAGCAGTAACAATGGTACACAATGAAACTTCTACAGGAGTTAGAAATCCAGTAGCAGACATTGGAAAGATTGTAAAGGGTACAAAAGCTCTATTAGTCGTTGATACTATTTCATCACTTGGCGGAGACAATATCGAAGTTGATAATTGGGGAGTTGATCTATGTGCATCAGGTAGCCAGAAGTGCATTGGGCTCCCGCCAGGAATGTCATTTATCTCCGTTAGCCAGAAGGCTTGGGACGTAATTGAAAAAACAGATGGGACATGCTACTATCTCAATCTGAAGAAATATAAAAATAACAAATACAAGGCCCCATACACTCAACCTGTATCAATGGCTTATGGATTAAAAGAAGCTTTAGACATTATTGACGAATGCGGATTTGAGAACTGGATCAAAAAACATGAAAAGATGGCAAAGGCAACAAGAGAAGCTGCAAAGTCAATAGGTCTTTCACTTTTCCCTCATGACGAAAAGACATGTTCAAATACAGTCACATCTATAAAGGTTCCAGAGGGAATTGATGGTCAAGAACTCGTTAAAGTAATGAGGGAAAAACACGGAATAATTATAGCCGGTGGACAAGATCATCTTAAAGGAAAGATAATTAGAATTGGGCACATGGGAAGCGTTACAGAAAAGGAAATAATAGTTACTATGGCATGCTTACAGATGTCCCTAAAAGACCTTGGTTACAATACAGAGCTTCCTTCTATTCTAACTCCAATCTGGAAAATATAGATTAACTGAAGAAATAATATATTTTTTATCTTATTTTTGAATTTATTATCCTTTAAGCTAAAATCATCGAAACGTTTAAATAGGGTATAAAAATATCAATGTTAATCTCAGGCGAGCGTAAGCGTAAGAGTTTGAGAGGTGAAATTAATGAGAAAGTTAAATAAAACAAATCCAAGTATATTGAGTCTTATAGATTTTTTTATAGACAAAGGATATTCTGAAAAAACTCCCTTGTGGATTGACCTTTCAAAGAGATTTAAAAGGCCTACAAGGCATTTACCCCAAGTGAATCTATCAAAAATCAATAGATATTCACAAGATGGAGATACAGTAGTTGTCCCCGGAAAAGTATTGGGCAGTGGAGAGCTAGATCACAAAGTTACTGTTTCTGCATTTAAGTTTTCTAAATCCGCCATGGACAAGATAAACAAAAATGGAAGGGCAATAACTTTTTATGAACTTTACAAAGAAAATCCGAGAGGTAGCGGTGTAAGAATAATGGAGTGATCTCATGATAATCGATGGAAAAGATCAGATTCTGGGTAGAATGGCATCAGTTGCCGCTAAAAAACTTTTAGAAGGGGAAGAAGTTTTTATAGTCAATGCTGAAGAAGTTATAATTACGGGAAATAGAGATTATTTCTTTGACCTTTATGAGAAAAGGTCTCAATTCAAAGACATAGCAAATCCTTTAAGGGGTTCATTTTTCCCAAAAAGGTCTGACAGGATAGTCAGAAGAGCAGTAAGGGGGATGTTACCTTGGAAGAAAGACAAAGGAAGAACAGCATACAAGAAATTAAAGGTATATGTTGGGGTACCTGATGATCTAACAGGGAAGGAATTTGTTAGATTCAATGATGCAGACGTTTCAAAACTTAGGACTAAGAAATATTTTAAGGTAAAAGAGATATCGAGCTTCCTTGGGGGCCGTATATGAAAATTATTCAATCAGTTGGTAAAAGAAAAAAAGCAGTTGCAAGAGCAACTGTGAAAGAAGGGAAGGGGAGAGTAAGAGTTAATAGCAAACCACTTCCAATAGTTGAACCTGAATTAGTAAGAATCAAAATGTTCGAACCAATTCTTCTTGCAGGAGATACAGCAAATACAGTTGATATTGACATTGATGTACGAGGCGGAGGAATTATGGGGCAAGCCGATGCGTGCAGAATAGCAATCGCAAGAGGTCTTGTTGAATTCACTCAGGATAACTCTTTGAAAGAAGCTTATTTAGGGTACGACAGAATCCTATTAAGAGGAGATTCAAGGAGAACTGAAGAGCACAAGCCAAGTAAGTCTTCTAAAGGACCAAGAGCAAAAAGACAGAAATCCTACAGGTGATCTTTTGATAATCCCTGTAAGATGTTTTACCTGTGGAAAAGTGATTGGCCATCTTTATGAGCCTTATTTAGCTAGATTAAGCAAAGGGGAAAAGACAGAAAAAATATTGGACGATATGGGATTAACAAGATATTGCTGTAGAAGAATGCTTCTTACCCATGTCGATCTTATAGACGAACTGCTCGACTATAAAATATAATTTTATATTTTAATAGTTTATAGTCGATTTCACACGGGGCCGTGGGGTAGCTTGGACTAGCCTCTCACCTTGGGGTGGTGGAAACTCGGGTTCAAATCCCGACGGCCCCACCATTGGAAATGGAAAAGGAGAGGAAAGATTGACCGTAATAGAGGATATAAGAGCAAGGAAGGTTTACAACAGTAATAAAGAGAAGAATATTGTAGAAATGGACATATATACTTCTTCAAGTTTCGGGAGGGCCTCAGTACCGTTCGAAGAAGATATCTCTGAAATCGAAGAAGTTGTGTTACCTGAGCTTGCAGGTTTGGATGCAATCGAGCAAAAATCGTTAGATGAATTGCTTTGCGAAATAACGCCCTATACTCAAATAAGATTTGCTTTGTCTTTGGCATCTGCTAAAGCAGCATCCTCTTTCTATTCGTTGCCTCTTTTTAGATACCTTGGAGGCATATATGAAGAACAACTGCCCCTATTGAATATAGGCGGAAAGATATTTGATATGGATCTAAAAGAGCAAAAGCCCAGTCAAAAACCAAAAAAAATTGAACTAGACACGATATCCCAGATATACGCCGCATCAAAAGATGATAAGAATTGTATAATTCCTGCAGTTGATGAAGGGGTTTGCCATATATCTTTGGCATTTAGTCTTAGATATTTAGAAGTAATTGAAGAAAATATCCAAATAATAAATGAACTAATAAGAATTAAAGAATATTTAGGTGAGGAGATTTTATGAGTGATGAAATGCTTGTACCTCTTGATTTGTACCTTGCATCAGGAATACATATTGGGACAACCCAAAAAACAAGGGACATGGAAAGGTACATATTTAGGATAAGACAAGACGGTCTTTATATCCTTGATATAAACGAAACAAATAAGAAAATAGAAAAAGTTGGAAAGTTTCTTGCCAAATTTGAACCAGAGAAAATTCTTGTAGTTTCTTCAAGAATCTATGGATTCAAGCCAGTATTAGCGTTTGGTCAGAAAATAGGTGCAAAAACGATTACAAAGAGATTTATCCCAGGTTCTCTCACAAATCCAAACTGTGAGGACTTTATAGAACCTGAAGTAGTCATCTTGACAGATCCAAGAGCAGACTACCAGATATTAAGGGAAGCAGGGCTTGCAAAAATACCCGTAGTTGCCCTATGTGACTCAGAAAATTATCTATCAAACGTTGATTTAGTTGTACCAACAAACAACAAAGGAAAGAAAGCTTTAGCTCTTGTTTACTATCTAATTGCCAGAGAAATGCTGAAAGCTAAAGGCCAGGTAAAAGATGGTGAGGAGCCTCCATTCTCAATCGATGATTTCAAATCAAAGGATGAGGAGGATTAAATGGGAGAAAAAATAACTGTTTCTCTTATTAAAGCAGATGTTGGAGGATGGCCAGGTCACGCACTGGTCCATCCAGATTTAATTAAAACAGCAAAAAAAGAATTAGAAAAAGAAAAAGGTAAACTTCTAATTGACTTCCACGTTACGAATTGTGGAGACGATCTAGAACTTTTAATGACACACAGAAAAGGTGTCGATTCTGAAGAAGTTCATCATCTTGCTTGGAATACTTTTGAAAAGGCAACAGAAGTCGCTAAGGAATTGAAGCTTTACGGAGCAGGCCAAGACTTATTAGCCGATGCATTTAGCGGAAATGTTAGAGGGATGGGCCCCGGAGTTGCAGAGCTCGAATTTGAAGAAAGAAAAGCTGAACCAATAGTTGCTTTTATGATGGACAAGACTGACCCTGGCGCCTTTAACTTACCAATGTATAAGATATTTGCAGATCCCTTTAACACAATAGGTTTAGTAATAGACCCAAATGCAGTAGCAGGATTTAGGTTCGAGATATGGGATATCTTAGAAAGTAAGAGAGTATTCATGGATTGCCCAGAAGAGCTATACAAAATGCTTGCTTTAATTGGTGCCAAATCAAGATATGTGATAAAAAGAGTTTATCCAAAGAAGGGTGGGAAATTACCCGCGGACGAAGCAGTTGCAAACATTAGTACTGAAAAGCTTTTCAAGATAGCCGGAGAGTATGTAGGAAAAGATGACCCTGTGGCATTGGTAAGGGCACAATCAGGACTTCCTGCACTTGGTGAAGTACTTGAACCTTTTGCATTCCCCCATCTAGTAGCCGGATGGATGAGAGGCTCCCATAACGGACCATTAATGCCAGTAAGCCAAAAGAATGCAGTATGTACCAGATTTGATGGGCCACCAAGAGTTATCGCCCTTGGATTCCAGATTGCTAATGGAAGACTAGTCGGACCAGTTGATCTATTTGACGATCCAGCATATGACGAAGCAAGAAGAAAAGCACAAAGAGTCGCCGACTATATGAGAAGGCATGGGCCATTTGAGCCACACAGATTACCCCCTGAAGATATGGAATACACAACTCTTCCAAAAGTTCTAAGGGAACTTGAAAAGAGATTTGAAAAATTATAATAAAATTTAATTAATTTTTTTATTAATTTTGAATTTGATTTGAAACATTTTTAGATTTGGCCTTATCTTTTCCATTATCTAAATTATCTAGAATCTTTTCTATTTGTTTTTGGACATCATTTATCGGTTGACAAGTATCTATGATGTTCCAATTATTTGCTAATTTTAACGCTTTTTCTCTTACCTTTACGAGATCATCTAGATTTTCAAACATTTCTATTTCATTTCTTTTAGATAATCTTTTTAGGGATTCTTCTGGCTCAACATCTAAAAAGAACATATATTCTGAAGTTGGGAGTATTGTGGAAAAAAACTTGTAGAATAATTTTGCTAAAGGTAATGGTAAATATGCGACACCCATTAGATAACGTACAACAATCAATGTATCACTTTTTCCATGATACTTTCTTACTGACCTTATGACATCAAAAGCGTAATACATAGAGGCTTTAATATAATTAAATTTTCCCTCGCCTAAAAGTGAGTTTTTTGCTTTTATTCCAAAAGTATTGTCATTTTCTGGATGGGAACGTAATATTACACTATCTCCTTTTTTTAGATATCTATTACGAATTAAATTTGCATGTGTGTCCTTTCCAGCACCATCCAACCCATCCATTATAATAAATCTCATTGTAGCACCAATGCCAATATGTAATAAAGAGTCGTTGCAGAAAAACACGCAGTCAAATTGTCAAGACCCTTGGGTGTGGTAGCTTCAAATAACGTTGCAATAAGTGGAACAAACAATAGGATTACAAAATTCATCGGCACTACACTAACATTTGAAAATATGTAATTATAGTATTTTAATGCAATCCACATAACAGCAACTAGAATGAAATACATTGTTACTGATCCTTCAATGCTCTTAGTTTCTCCAAAGAAATGATATTTTCTTTTTCCAAATCTAGTTCCAATTAAGGACGCCATTCCATCCCCATAGGACATTGCAGCTATACCTACAGCTATAATCCATGGTTTATCGAAAAATAAAAATGCGAGGACAGTCCATGATATTGCATAGTATACCAATCCAAGTCCATGGCCAGATGAGGAAATTTTATCTTTGATTTTTAGTGGTGAGTGGGGGCTCATTAAGAATGTTAGGGGGATAAAAGGTGCAGCGGCTAGAAAAGTCATTGCAAATTTAGTTTCAAATATGGGCAATACAAACAGTACATTCCCAACCATTATATGAAGAAACTTCCGGCTGAATACTTTATATTTGCTTAATAGTTTTTCAGAAATAAATAGTAAAACGGCCACATACCCATAAACTATTACTAGGCCGAGTATATCGCCGGATAACATTGTTTTAGTTTTTCTATGATTTATATATAAGACTATTGTATACACTTACTACATTGATTTAAGAATTATTTATTATACTTAAATTAGAAATTAATATCTAAAAAGAATATGCCAAAATTAAAAATAAAATTTAGAGAAACTTACTACCTTCTTCAAGGAGTCTGTTAGCAACATCTATTTCAATAGATGCTAGAACAAAATTTCTCTTTTTTATATTAGCTTCTGCCCTATCTTTCATTCTTTTTGCCTGTTTAAAGAATTTTCTTGCTTCGGCATCGTTTTTTCCTCTCATAATTCATCACCTATTAATGCTAATATAAATTATCGCTTTCTAATATTTAAATCTTTTGGTTAATCATTGATTAGCAATAAAGAAATCATATATCTTCGTATTTGGAGTCTATAATCTCTCTTATTTTTTTGGCCTTAATTTCCCCGACACCTTCAACTTCCTTAAGTTCTATTTCATCAGCATTAAAAACTCCAAAGATGCTGCCGAACTTTCTCAATAATCTCCTGGAAAGCACGGATGAAACTTCTGGGAGACCTTCAACAATAAATAACTGTTTTTCTTTTAGACTCATTACTTTCTTCTCGCCCCTGATCGTGGGGATCCTGTCTTTTTCTTTTTGCTCCCTCAATGAGATATCCACAAGAAAATTGACAGTTTCTTCTGGATTTTTGGTAAAAATAACTCTAACTCTGAAATCAACCATTGCCGAAATAATGGCACCACGAATAGATTTTTTATCCATATTTCTTATTGAATAGACATCTTCCCCTTCTACTATCAACATCGGTACTTCAAAAGTATTTGACAGGGATAAAATTTGAGGAAAAAGAGTACCCTTGATAAGCGATTCAATAAAATCATTAGACGATTTTCGTTCAATCCCAATCCTGTTTGAGAGTATATAGTCTCCTACATCTAAACGATTTATCTTGATGTTAGATTTTTCCGATAAGATTTTTAATAACTTTTTGTCCTCTCTATCGTCTGCTATAATGTCTGGCATGTCCACAAAATCTTTTAGTTTACTTTGTCCTTTCTCTGCCATGATCATTTCATCACTTTTCCTAAAATCCCTTTTTAACTCCATTACAGTAAGTTTCATTTGCTTTTCTTTCTTCTTACTTGCCCAATAATATCCTTCATCTCTGGTCTTTTCTGCCATAAGGATTACAACTTCTCCACTTTTTTTCCTGGCAGTCCGGCCTCTTCTCTGAATTGATCTTATTTCTGAAGGTACAGGTTCAAACAATATTACCATATCCACTTCAGGTATGTCAAGACCCTCTTCTGCAACTGAGGTGGCAACAAGGACGTTAAACTCCCCTGATCTGAATCTTTCAATTATCTCCTTTTGTTTTTTCTGGGATAGCCCTTCATCGCCCCTTTTTGAAGCTTGGCCAACAAATCTCTCAACCTTTATATTTTCGAATTTTTCCAACTCTTTTACAATTCTCATCGTGGTATCCCTGTAGTGGGAGAATATAATTAGATTTTTTCCATTACTTACTTCTTTTATAACAAGTTCATATAATTTTGAAAGTTTTGGATGTTCTATTCCTTGTTGATTTAGATTATCGGCCATTGTTATTATCTTCATTACAGTTTTTTCAGAAAGTAACTCTGATGAAGAACGGCTTTTACTCTCTCTCATCCTTTTGAAATAGGATATTAATGGAGATATTCCTTGAGTTTCCAATAATTCTAGTGCATGATGAATTTTTAGCGCTTTTGCTTGAGATTTGAGGGCTCCGTAATAAATTGATTTTTCATGTATCGGGGCTTCTTTAATTTTATTGTTAATTTTTAGAACAGTACTTAATAATTCTTTTTTTGTAATATCTTGTGAAGAAACAAATCCTAGATCTTTTAGGATTGTAATCTCTTTTTTTAGTAACATCTCCAGTAACTTTTTAATTTCTAAAAATTCATCAGGAAGTTTTACTGTAATCCAGGAAATGTCTATATCCTGGACATAAGGCTTTACATCGGGCGAGTTTTCATCCCTGATTTCTATATTTTCTATTCCTAGATTTTGAATAATACCATTCATCTTTTCTTTATCTGATGCAGGTGAAGCAGTTAATCCCATTATCCGTATATTTTTTGAAATTGCTTTTTCTGCAATGTATGTATAGGCATAATCCCCTGTTGCACGATGGGCTTCATCAAAAATAATAAGGCCAAAATCCCTTAGATTTATCTTTCCACCTAATAGATCATTTTCTATTACTTGAGGTGTCGCTATTATAACTAAAGATTTCTTGTACAGTTTATCTCTTTTAGAGGGTTGTACTGTTCCAGTTAGAAGAGAAAAACTTTCTTTTTCAATATTTAAAGCATCTGAAAATGATTTTAAATGCTGCTCAGCCAGTGGTTTAGTTGGCGCTAGAACTAAAACTTTTTTTTCTAAAGAGTGTAGAGTATAGGCCGCAAGTAATATTCCTATATAGGTCTTACCAAGTCCAGTTGGTAAGATTACTAAAGTATTCTTATCTTTACTTTTTACAAAAATAGTTTCTTGATAGACTCTAGGTGAAATCTCCCCTTTAATAAAGGGGTGAGAAAAAGGCATTATCTTCCCATCTTTTCAAATTTCTTTTCAACATCATCCTTTTTCTTTATTTGCCAAACTATAATCTCATCTTTTTTTGTACTTTCAACTTTCCCTTCTTCCTGTAATCTCAACAAAAGAGATTTTGTTTTCATTAGACTTTCTTTTGTTTTTTCACTGATAGTCTCTGCGGAAAGAGGAGATTCTTCATTCTCAAGTAGTTTTAAAATTCTTTGATACATAAGACGCCTCCTAAAGCCCTTCACGAGGGAAGGGAAATCTAGCACTAGCGGTGAAAAAATATGAGAGGATTCTAAATTTTTCCTCCATTTCCCTTCCCAAATATCAAGAGTACGTAAACCTATAAATACTTTTCGATAGTATTTAATATGTGCGATATTTACCTTATAGAGAAGAAAATGGATATCTTTCAATGGGCCTTGACGAGTCTTTGCTTTTATTACGGGCCAAGGAACTAATACCGGATACATTTAGATTTTATTCATTTTCTCCTTCATGTGTTTCTATTGGATATTTCCAGAGTCTTAAATCTTCAATCGACATAGATTACTGCAATAGGAATAATATTAATTATGTAAGGAGAATAACGGGGGGTGGAAATGTTTTTCATGATTGTTCGGGCGAAATTACTTATTCAGTAGTGATTTCTGGAAAAAATGCCCCTGAGAATATTCTAGATTCCTTTGAGTTCTTATATGGCGGAATTATTAAAGGGCTAAAAAAACTTAATATTAATGCGGAATTTAAACCACTTAATGATCTTGTGTTCAATTCAAAAAAACTTTCTGGATCTGCCCAAACAAGAAATTTTGATGTTATTTTACAGCATGGAACTTTAATGTACAATACCAATATAGAATTGATGGAAAGAATTCTTAGAATATCTGATAAAAAAATAGAAATAAAAAAAAGAGTTACAACGCTCGCTAACGAAGGATATAATTTTGGGAAACAAGAACTAATTAAAAGTTTAAAGGAAGGATTTGAAGAGATTTATGGAGAATCAAAAGAAGAAAATGTTTCCAAAGATGAATTAAGTATTGCAAGAAAATTATCAAAAGAAAAATATGAAACAAAAGAATGGAATAATAAAAGATGATATAAGAAAAAATCTATGAAACTAGATTGTTTTAGGAACTATTCTATCAATAAAATCGTAAGGATTTTCTACATAGATCTTTACTTTAATTGGCCCAAGAGGTGATACCCTAGATAAATTTACCCTACCTGCAAACGCAGCCTGTTTATTCATTGAAAAAGAAATTTTTGTCCCCTGAGTGCCTTCTTTTAGCACCATATTTACGCTATCTCTAATTGCTTCAGAATACACTAATTCAATAAATCTTGAAAGAACCTCTTCTTCTTCCGAGTAGCCAATTATTTCGTTGTCTTTTTCTTCGATTTCAATATCCGGGAAGATATTAATTATTGATTTTTTTACTTTTTCAGGATCTTCAGTTGATTTTACGTCTGCAAAAACTTTTACTTTAAAGCTCATATTTCTTAGCCACCTTATCAATATTGGACCTAAAATCTTCAAAGGTGCCATTATTATCGATTATTACATCCGATAACGCAAAAGCTTCACCTAATCCCCAAGATAGTTCTCTTAAATCCCTTTTATAAAAATCTTCAAAGGTTTTTGGATCATCTACCCTTCCTCTACTTTTTAATCTTTCAAATCTTATATGTGGTGAAGTATGTATGCCAACTAGGAAAAAATCAATTTCTTTCCTGAATCGCTCAATTTCTTTTACGCCTCGTATTCCCTCGATTAAAAACTTTCCGTCCTGAGTTTCACTAATTCTATCTAAAGTCAAGATGGCTATTATATCAAGCCCTTCTTTATCTCTAAGCATCTGTGCGACTTTCCCACTTTCTTTAAGGGGATAACCTCTTTTCACAGTTTCTTCTCTTACTATATCTCCCATGGATATGAATCTGTATCCAAAGCTTAGAGCTATATTAACAAATTCGCTTTTTCCTGAACCTGGCATACCTACAACTGCTATCATCCTACCACCTTAGCTTCTGAAATAATCGAAGGTGTTATCATACCACCGGTATTCTTAATCTCTCCATATACTCCTTTAACTTTACTCAAAAACTCAAATACATTTCCTGCGATCATTCCATGTTTAATTGGGTGAACTTTCTCACCATTTTTTATGAAAAAACCACTAGAAATTTCAACAGAAAAATCTCCAGAAATTGGATTTGCTGTATGGGCCCCTCTCAATTCATTAACAATAAATCCTTCTTTTATGCCTTCTATTTTCTCACCTTCTATAATGAAGTTAGTAGTACCAATTGAGGGGAGAGATTTATAATCTCTTTCGGAATTTCCAGTAGATTCAACTCCAAACTTTTTTCCATAAAAGTCGTCATAAAGAAATCCTTTTAATACACCCTTCTCTAAAACTACATTTCTTTTTGTGGGATTGCCATCCCCGTCAAAATTTGCAGAAGCGACACCATAATCAATAGTGCCATCATCTATCATTGTAAGATTTGTTATTTTCTCCCCAATTTTTCCTTTTAGAAAGCTTCTATTTTTATCAACACTTTCTGCAAAAAGATGAGATATAAAAGTATTAGAAAGCAATGAAGAAACTGCTTCAGGTTCCAAAATGACATCACAATAAATCGATTGGATTTTTTTTGCATTACTAGTTTCTTTAGCTTTAAAAGCTGCCTTTTCTCCAATTGGAGTAAAATCAAATTTTTTTCGCATAATATTATAATCAAAACCTGTAGACACATCATCGGTCTTGTAAATAGCAGATATGTACCCAAAAAGAGTTGCATATTTTTGACTTAAAGAGATACCAGTTGATGTTGAAATAGATTCTTCATGAAAAGTAAGATTTGTGCTTCCAGAAGATGGAGTTCCCTCTTTTTCTTCACAGCCTTTAATCATATCCATTGAGTATTTCATTAAATCCTCAGAATTTATTGAATACAATGATTTATCCACCAAATCTCTATTCTTTATTTTTTTTGGAGTTGGCAGGCTAACAAAATCTTCTCTTGCTCTTGATACTTTAAGAACTTTATATGCAGTCTTAACACATTCTTCCAAACCATTTATATTATTTGTAAAAGAAAATCCTTGCTTTTTTCCATCTACTATCCTTACACCGACTCCTATGGTTTCTTTTTCTTCGCCAATTTCTACATTATTTTTTTCAATATCATAGGAAATAACTTTAATTTTCTGAGCAAAAACTTCCCCTTCTGAATCGATAAATTTCATTGTTTTATGAGAAATTTCTTCTAAATCCATCTATACACCTAATTAAACAAAGTTTTGGACATTAAAAAAGTTTCCTATAATTACTATTTTTGATTTATCCAGGTAACAAAACTGCAAACCATTTAAATATAAGCAATAATATGGGGCATATGGATATAGCAAAGGACAAGGCTTCTATTGAGGCAATTCTTTTCATTTCGGGAGAACCTGTTCCAATTTCCAAGTTGCTAAAAAAACTGGGTATGAAAGACAGGGAATACGTAGAAGGTCTGATAGAAAATCTTTCTAAAGATTACCGTGAGAGGGGAAGTTCGCTCGAAGTAGTTAGGGCTGTGGAGGACAGATATACTATGCAAGTGAAAAATGAATATTCTTTATTAACTGCCGATTTTGCTCCAAAGTCCGAAATAAGAGGGGCAGTCCTGAAAACTTTAGCGATTATTGCATACAAACAGCCCTTAAAAAAATCAGACTTAGTCAAATATAGGGGCAGTCAATGTTACGAACATGTAAAAGTATTAGTTGAAGCAGGTCTTTTAGATGCTGAGCCTTGTGGCAAAACAAAGATTTTGAAGACAACGTCCAAATTCTCTGATATATATGGCCTCGAATCTTCTACACCTACTGAGATTAGAAGATTTATGGAAAGCATATTGAAATAAAAACTTTTATAAACAACTTAGTCATTAACCGCATGTTGAAAAGTATGACTGACCTAAACAGAATTGTTCAGGAAATCAGAAATTATGAGGGTGTTAAAAGAAAAAATCCGATTAAACATCTAATTACTCAATTCAAACCATTTTCTAATTATGGAAATACTATTATTGATTTCGGCGACGACGCCGCTGTTTTAAAGGGCGACTGCAATTATTTACTTCTCGCAGCAGATGGGATTTGGGCAAATCTCTTAAAGGATCTTTTTTGGGCAGGATACTGTGCAGTACTTGTCAATGTAAATGACATCTATGCAATGGGAGGTAAACCTATTGCTATGGTCAACATCATGTCTTTAAAAAAGACTGATAATTGTAAAGATTTGCTTGAAGGAATTAAAACTGGGTGTGAAAAATTTAAAGTTCCAATGGTGGGCGGGCATCTTCACCCCGATACTGATACTACAACTGTATCTGTTTCAATAATGGGTAACGCTTCAAAAATACTTTCAAGTTTTTCTGCAAAAGATGGAGAAGACATAATCTTAGCAATGGATATGGACGGACGACGTTACAACAATTATCTTAATTGGGACACTACACTTAACAAATCCTCTGAAGAATGTCTTTCAAAGTTAGGCATAATGAACGAAATAGCTGAAAAAGAGCTTTCATTTGCAGCCAAGGATATTTCAAATCCAGGCATTTTAGGAACAATTGGAATGTTACTTGAAACGTCCAGAAAAGGAGCAGTAATTGATGTTGATGAGATACAAAGGCCAGACAATATGGACTTTATAGATTGGCTAAAGATTTATCCGGGGTATGGATTCACTTTAACTTCATCCCCTGAAAATACTGACAAAATATTATCTCTTTTCAAAAAGCAAAAAATCGAAGCCAGAGTAATTGGTAAAGTTACAAACGATAACATAATGGCATTAAAAGATAAAAATCAAAAAATGACTTTGTTTGATTTTAAGACAGACATAATAACTGGCATAAAATAAATAACTTTTTAAATTATCTTTTTTTAAATATACTATGAGATGCAATGATTGTGAAGACTCCTTCTGCATGGAAGGAATCAACTGTTATGAAAAGGAGATAAAAGATTACGCCGAAAATGAAGTAAGAAAAGAAGAAAATCTTAATTTTTATATCACTTCAACAGAACTTGAAGTAGATGCATATATGAAGCTTCCAAGAGTCCTTGAATTAATTGAATTCTCTAAAAGAATGAACTACAAAAAACTTGGTATTGCTTCATGCGTCGGATTGAAAAATGAATCACAAGTTCTTACGGATTTACTCCAAGAGAAGGGATTTGAAGTATCTCTTGCTATATGTAAGACTTGTGGAATAGGGAAAGGAGATTTTGGAGTTACTAAAACTTTATCTGGAAAACTAAGTGAATCTTCATGTAATCCCATAGGTCAGGCTAAATTACTAGAAAAAGAGAATACAGAGTTTAACATTGTTGTAGGACTTTGTGTGGGGCACGATTCCTTGTTTATCAAATATTCAAAAGCACCAACTACAGTACTTATTGTAAAAGATAGGGTACTAGCGCACAATCCCATTGGGGCTATTTATTCAAACTACTGGATTAAAAAAATAAGGAATTACAAACTAGATTAATTATTGGGTGGAACTACAGGTTGTTTTTTCGCTAGAAAATCTTTCTAATTCTCCTCTAATAAATTTATTAACAACCTCTTGGACTTTTTCTCTTTTGGTGAAGAAGAGATCAAATCCTTGACAAGTTAGAACTTCCATGGCACGAGGGCCTAGATTTGAACAAATTACAATTCCAACGTTCTTTTTTAGAAGTAAATCAACTGGACTTTCAGAACCACCAAAATGGTCGCTAGTATTATCTATTATCTCTACGTTCCCAATTTTGTTTTCAATTATCTCGACTACAGTATAAGTAGGGGCCATTCCAAAATGATTAAAAACAATATCCGAAAGTCCCCCCATTGAATCTGTTGGTATTGCAATTTTCATATTATTACCAGCTAGAGATTATATGAATTATTTTTTAAGATATATTTATTCACAGTGCTGATTACAACTATTGATATTTTTAACATTTGTTCCGTTGCATTCTGGGCATTTTATATCCTCTTCTTCTGAGATATTCTTAACTTCCCAGAAATGGTTACAATTAAGGCATCTAAATTGATTATTACCCATTTCATAATCTCCACCGAAAATCTCTATTGCTTTAGAGTTCACAAGGGCGTCAGAAACTTTGTTTCTTGCTTCTTTTAGGATCCTATGGAACGTTGGTTGTGAAACTCCCATTTTTTCACAAGCCTCAGTCTGTTCCATACCAACTAAATCTTTAAGCCTAATAGCTTCTAGTTCTTCAAATGTAAGTCTTATAATATCAAGATTTCCCAGTGGTACTCCTCTTGGTTTAAAATAACGTGCATTTGTATCAACATAAATGCATCTTTTTTTTCTAGCTCTAGGCATATTATGTAACTACATTTTCGGATTAAAAAACTTATGCCTTATGTAATCTTAGAATATACATTTTTAGGATAAGTGATTAATTTGCCATCCATAATAATTTAAATATATTAAGTTACAATTGACTTCATGAATAAAAAATTCGTATTTTTTATAACTGGCCCAATTATTTTAATAATTACGGGGGTTTTCGGATTTCACTTTGTAGAAAATTTATCCTTTTTAGATTCGATTTACTTAACAAGCGCAACCATCACAACAGTTGGTTATGGAGATATACATCCGACATCTGCAAGAGGTGAAATATTTAGTTTATTCCTAATGTTTGGGGGCGTAGGGATTTTTACATACTCTTTGGCATTTATTACGAATTTTATAGTTGAAGGAGAATTAAAAAATATTTATGGGGGCGGAAAATGGAGGCATCGTTGAAAAAATTGAAGAATCACTATATTATTTGCGGTTATGGAAATGTCGGTGAAAGAATAGCTAAAAGATTACACGAATCAAAAAAATTTGATATTGTAGTGATAGAAAAAAATAAGCAAACATGTGAAAAAATTAAACTTATAAACATACCATATATTGAAGGAGACGCAACAGATGAAAAAATATTAACCGAAGCAGGGATAACTAATGCAAAAGGCCTTGTAACATCTATCCTAGACGATGCCGAAAATGTTTACATTGTGATAACTGCTAGGTCCATGAATCCAAATTTACACATCGTTGCCAGAGGGTCTTCAGATAAAGTAAAAGAAAAACTATATCATATAGGGGCTAATAGAGTAATAATGCCTGACGATATAGGGGCTAATAGAGTAATAATGCCTGACGATATAGGGGCCAGGATAATGGCAGAATCTCTAACAAGACCTTATATAATTGATTTCATGGATTCTATGACTGAAGAGGGGGATATAAACTCAGAATTCATCAGTGTAAAAATAGACAAAGATTCAAGAGTAAAAGATCACACCATAAAGGAAACTAAACTTGGAGAGGCTTATGGGGCTTTCATAATGTATGTAAAAAGAGGCGAGAAATATCTAAACTCTCCGAGAGCCGAAACTAAGATTGAAGATGGTGATGTTTTAACTATGCGAGTACCAAAAGAGTACGAAAAAGAAATACTAGAGTATCTTGGAACTGCTAAATAACCTGTTTTCAATAAAAAGTTGAATTAAAAAGAAAAATTAAAATATCTTCTTTAAATATTCTTCTTTTGCACCCCCGAATTGATTTGGCCAAAATACCCCTTCGGTCTTATCGATTTCAAATATATCGTATGAAACATCACATCCTGGGAAATCTTTTCTACCCTTGTACTCAACAATATCTCCGATATGTAGTTCTTTTGTGATAGTCTTAAATTCAGATATGTATTTAGTTTCTGTCCAAGATATTGAACTTCCCTTCTTGACAATCTGATATTTCTTTCCGATTTCAAATTCCATTCAAATCGACATTTGAAATATTATTCTTTCTCTTTTTTCTTTTTCATAAATTCCATCATTTCTTCGGGAAATGGAAAGACTATAGTGGAATTTTTCTCAGAAGCTATTTCTGCCAATGTTTGATATAGCCTCAACTTAAGTGCAGCGGGCGATTTATCTATTATCTCTCCAGCGTTTGCTAATCTTTGAGCGGCTTGTTCCTCTGCTTCAGCAAGAATTATCCTTGCCCTTCTATCTCTTTCCGCTTCAGCTTGATGAGCCATGGCTCGTTTCATGTTGTCTGGGAGTTCTATGTCTTTTATTTTTACATCAGTCACTTTTATTCCCCAAGGATCTGTTTCAATATCTACGATTGTTCTTATTTTTTCACCTATTTCCTCCCTCTTGGCTAGAATGGTATCAAGATCTGATTTTCCGGCCATATCTCTTAAGGCAGATTGTGAAAGCTGAGATATAGCAAATTTATACTGTTCCACTTCGAGAATAGCTTTGTCAGCATTTGTAACCTTAAAGAAGACTACCCCATTCACCTTCATTGGGACATTATCTTTGGATATAACTTCTTGAGCAGGTATATCTACTGTAACAACTCTTAACTCTACCTTTTCTATCCTGTCTACTATGGGAATTATCCATTTTAACCCAGGCCCAAGTACTCCTACGAATACACCTAATCTAAATTTTACAGCTCTTTCGTACTGTTTTATTACTCGGATACCTGCTAAAATGAATATCAGTATAGCAGCAACAGGAGCCAATAATATTGGATTTATCATCATCAGTTATTCAACTTTAGAATATATAATATTACCTACAATAAATTATAAAATTTTTATATTAATAGGATAATTAATAAAAAAGAAATTAAATTTAAATTTAAGGAACAACGGTAACTCTACAACCGGCATATCTAGTCACGTCTTCTGCTACATGGCTCATAGCTAATCTCTTTATACCTGTGAGGCCTGTTTACCAACAATAATGTGATCGCACTTTTCATCATCTGCGGTCTGCACTATTGTATCTACAACTCTTCCAAGCTTTATCATTGTCTTGGGCTTAACTCCATGCTTTTCTGCAGACTTTGTCATCTCTTTCAGTACGTTGTTTCCTCTTTTACACAATGGATCTTCCATCATACAACTAAGTTGTTCTTCAAAGAAGGAGAATATCTTTTTATGTCATCTGTTCCTTTAATCTTATCTTGCCACTCTGGCTGGAATCTGTCCATTGCCTCATATGTAAGTTTTAATTTATCTGCATCTACTACGTGGAGTAACATAACTTGTGCCCCAGTCTTAGATGCCACCCACGCAGCATATTCTACAGCCTTTTCTGAAGGCGCGGATCCGTCTACAGGAACTAATATTCTCTTTATTAATTCAGCCATAATATCGCCATTATAATTATCGCTATTCTTATATGTAAATTTTTCTTTTATTAGGTATAATTTTTTCTAAAATCAGTATAAACAACTATTTTATTTATTATTTAATACTCATATGTCAAGAACAAATTGTAAATAATAATGTTCATCTTGTTTTTCTAATTTAAACAAAGAATATGTGATGGCTTTTATGTCCATTTCCAGATTAATACCCATAAAATAATCACCATAATTCTTTGCATTAAGAGATTTTCCATCACTTGAAATCTTTACCTCAAATGATGAAAAAAGAATACCTTCGCTGTCCCGAATAATTAATAATTCAGTAATCCAGTTTATTAAAAGAGACGATAAGTCATTTCCTTCTACAAAGAACTCTTTAACTATTTTATTCCCTATTTTGAGAGGATCTAACATTAAACTTGTTACAGCAATAGCCGTATTTTCAAATAATTCATTAATATTAGCGCCCCAAACTTTAACTCCAATATCTGCCGTAACATCAAAATATTCGAATTGGGTATTATTCATTATATAACTTATAAGAATAAAGCTTTTAAAATATCCTACTAACTATTTATTATATGAGAAAACTCTATGCCATAATATTTATAAGTTTTATAGCATTTGGCTTCACTTCAATTTCTGGCATAACAGCGCCAAATGAGAAAATGAAAATTTATTTTGAAAAAACACCGTCATTCTACTCTGGCGATAGCGGTGAATTTTCTTTGGTATTTGAGAATACTAGTAACAGTATACTAAAAAATATTAATATCTATATTAAAGATGAATATTTTGAATTTGCTAAAAATAAGTTTATTTACGGCGAAATGCAACCTGGTCAAAAGAAGGTAGAAAAGATTCAATATACCGTTAAGGCCATAGACCCTGGAACTTACCCCTTAAAAGTAACAACACAATACTCTTACCAAGTATTTTGCTCAGGTTTACAGTGTGATTACACGTCTGAAGGATTTTTGCAAGAAGTTCCATTTAAAATAGATGGAGTTAGATCTCCAATAATTGATTTAAAAGTAAGGAGCTTTGAAGTAAAGGAAGCTCCATATACATTGCCAATTTTCATTGTTAACAGAGGATCAGCTGTAAAAAGTTCATCTATGATACTAGAATATGATCGATCTAAGTTTAATTTTGATTATACCGAGGATCTTGGACCAATTACTTCATTAACGAAAAAAGATGTGTTAGTCACTAAATTACCCGAAGTTCCCGGAGATTATATGATTTATCTAAATTTAGAAATTAAGGATATAAATGATAAGTCGACTTATCTTAAGTTTCCAATTAAATTGATAGTAAATACTGTAGAAGTCGTAAGGTTGGATAATCCAGATGAACTACCAACAACTGAGGTGAACACTCCAGAAGTCACAGCAGAGCAAACAGCTTCAACCCCTAAAGTTCAAAAATCTGTGTATATGATGTTGCAAGAAGCTGTACTAATTTTAACTTTATTTGGATTAATAGCAACTTTTTCTTTGATGTGGCTCTCAAGAAGATAGAACTTCGCCTATTTCCCTTATTTCTAACAAGTTTGTCCTTTGTTTTTTTGAGTTACTTACACCAGCAGTAAACACAAAAAAATCATTATCATTTAATCCTTCATTTTTTAAATAATTGGCAGCATGTAGGACTGCTTTTGAGATTCCGCCCTTCTCTTTATCTAGGTAAACTTCATTTATTCCCCATACAACAGAAAGCTTTCTGGCAGTGGCGGCATTATTCGTCATGCCATAAGTAGGCACTGAAAGTTTGTGCCGGGATACCATACATGCAGTATAGCCTGACCTTGTCAAAGTAACAATTGCCTTGGCATCTGATAATAATACAGCTTTTGCAACAAGTGAAGATATTACATCCGCTACTCTCTTGGAAGGGCCATATTCAGATCTTGGCTTTAGCTCTTTTTCAGTTTCAATTGCCACCTTTACCATCATTTCTACACTTTCGAGAGGATATTTACCAATAGCAGTCTCACCGGATAGCATAACTGCATCAGCACCACTATAAATTGCACTGGCTATATCCTCAACTTCCGCCCTTGTTGGTCTTGGATTCTCTATCATAGAGTTTAGCATCTGAGTCGCAACGATTACTGGCCTACCTTTTACATTGCATTTTTCAATTATAGATCTCTGGATACTTGGAATCTTTGAAAGATCAATCTCAACTCCTAAATCGCCCCTTGCAACCATTATGCCCTCGGAATATTCAATTAAGTCATCAATATTCTTTATTCCAAAGTTGGACTCTACCTTGGAGATTATCCATTGCTCGCCATTATCTTCTTTTATTATTTCTCGTGCCTTGATTATGTCTTCTTTAGTTGATGCAAAAGATAGTGCAATAAAATCAACTTCGTGTTTTACTCCAAATTTTATATCAACTAATTCATTTTCAGTAACGGCTGAAGGGCAGTACTTATTTTCAGGGATATTAATACTTACTTTTTGTCTGAGATTTCCTTCATTTAAGGCTTTTAGATGAATATCCTTATCTTCTATTCTTACTACTGAAAATATCAATGTACCATCATCAACTAGGACTTTATCGTTAGGTTTTAAGAATCTAGATATATCGTTTTGCAATGGAATTATATCTTTCCCTTTATTGACAGAAAAGATGTATTCTTGATCTGTAAAAATATGGATTGTATTATTAAATTCTCCTATTCTAATGTCTGGGCCTTTTGTATCCAGTAAGATACCGATCTTTTTATTGTTATCCTCCGATACCTCTTTTAGGATATTAATAACTTTAAGATGCTCAGAATGAGTGCCGTGCGAGAAGTTTAATCTTGCTACATCCATTCCTGAAAGAGCAAGTTTTTTTATCATTTCATAATTTGAAACACTTGGCCCAATTGTACATACAATTTTTGTTTTCTTCAAATTTAGAATTCCTCCCATGCAATGTCGAATTCGATCTCTAGATTCATTATTTTATCAATAATCGATTTTAATGTCATAGTTTTTGATTCTTCTGAAATATTCATTAAAAATCCTAAATTGCCTTTATTAATTAAAATTGGAGTAAGTTTATCAATACTAATTTTTTTTCCAAGGATGTCTTTTTCAGGAAAACTATCAGGATCAATCTTAATCTTTGTTATCAATATCGAACCTTTATCTCCTGTAATGCCTTTAATTTTTTCTTTTAGCCTTTTTTCAATTTCTCCGATTGGTATATCTCTGTGGTCTCTACAATAGTGGACGGAATGTATGGAATAAATATTTTTTTCGCCAGTGTGTTCTAAAAATCCAATGCTACTATCTCCAATATCACTTCCCTTGTGACCAGGGAAACTACAATTCTTAACTTCAAGGGGGTCAATAGAGAATACCTTCATTATACCTAAAATATCTTTTGCCCTATCGGCCATTAAATGTTCCATTTGTTACACCTGAAAAATAATTATTAAATCAGTATAAAAGTTTCACTGTATTTATTTGACGTATGTATTATCGTTACATTTATAAGGAACTTCAAAATATATGGCTTGGATTTAGTTATTAAGCGGGGGTTGCCGAGCCTGGTCAAAGGTGCAGGGCTTAGGACCCTGTGATGTAGGTCTTCCTGGGTTCAAATCCCAGCCCCCGCACCATCAACATTGTTTTTGGACTTTTTTGTGGGTTTATTGGCGGATTTTGCTACATTTTACTTGATTTA
>JBDKUY010000045.1:0-5848 GCA_039679445.1 Methanofastidiosum sp.
TGATGGGCATAGTTAATGGTGTCAAGGTATTGAATAATATTTGGATGCCTTAAGTTTGATAAAAAATCATTTTCAATCAGAATCTTTTCAATCTTTATATCATCATTTTCCCCGTCAAGTTTGGGTAGCTTTAAGACAACAGGAAAACCATGGGAGCTTTTGGCAAGCCAGACTATGCCCATCCCCCCCTCTTTTAGCTTTCTTGTGACCTTGTAGGTAGCACCTGTAGTGCCCCGTAGCTCCTCCCCAACTTCTATCATTTTTAGAAATCACCTTCTTCTGAATATTATGAGGGAGATATTGTCCTTGCCGCCCATATCTTTGGCAGCCCGGATTAGTTCGTTTACCTTTCCTTTGGCATCCAATTTTTTGTGGATGAGTATTTTGCCTATGTAGCAATCGTCCTGCACCATATCTGTAAGACCATCAGAGCATATCAGGATCCAGTTATTTTTACCGATATTAAAATCACCGATGTCAGGGCTCAAAGGTGAGGATGTGATCCCTACAGCTTGTGTGATCACATTCGATGGCACATTTTTCCTAGCCTCTGCTTCTGAAACGCCATGGCTTTCCATATATGCGCCAAGTTCAGAGTGGTCTGTTGTTACCCTGGATATACTCTCTTCGTAGTTATCATCAAGGTATGTCATGTAAATCCTTGAGTCGCCAACGTGCGCATAATAAATATGGTCCCTGTCTAGGAATACAACTTCAAGTGTTGTCCCCATGTCATACATCGAAGGATTACATTTTGACATATTGAGTATCTCTTCATGGGCGGTGTAGACTATGTTCCTTAAGATATCCTTTATGTCACTACCAGTTAGCTTCTGGTAAGTAAACAACTCCTTCTTCCCCTCTTCAAGTACAGTTTCAATCGCAATCTTGCTTGCCACTTCCCCTGCATTGTGCCCGCCCATGCCATCTGCAAGGACAAAGAGACCCTTTGACCCGTCCCTATTGAATGTGACCCCGATAGAATCCTCATTTAATTCCCTTTTTAAGCCGACATCTGAATCTGCGTAGACCTCTATGTCCTTTGGATGTGTCGGTGATCCAAATCTTTTTGATTCAAAGATTAGAAATGTCCTTCCTTCCAATAATTTTGATGCGGCATTTTTCTGCGTTTTATGTTTTTTCTTGTTTGATAAAAAGAAGATGTAAATAAGGGCAAATATCGCAATTATGGATGATATTGCCAAAATAATTATGTAGGTGTACTTTAGCTTATTTTTGCTGTTTTCTAGTTCTGTTACATATGACTTTTTATTTTCGATTGACTCCGATACAAACGATTCTGTGTTTTGTTCAAATTTTAAATCAGGAATCTTATTTTTTAGGCGCTCTAAATCAAGCAAAATCGCATCAAAATTATCCGCTTTGGGGTCTAAATTATTGTAAGTTAGTAACATGCCATAAAAATTATTGAAAAAAGAAGCCCTATCTTCTACCCAACTTGAATCCTCTTGGAACAGGGACAGGTAGTATGGGTCTTCCTGGATGGCGGCATACTCTTTTGCGATGTTACTGATGTCGCCTGGATTTTCTATACTGGCGGGAGTTATCTTAGACTCTATAGATTTTAATTTATCTGTAAAACTTGATAGATTCCCATAATCCTCTTGTATTTCTAATATTATACCGTATTCATAATAAGAAGAGCCGATATTATCCCGCAAATTGGATATCCTATCCTTAAATCCATCCAACCTAGCCATATCCTCTTCTTTTAACAGGATGCCATCCAATATGGCAATCATTTCTCCAAGATTTTTATTCCTAGCATTGTCTAGCTCAGCGATAATCGAGCTATTTGAATCTTTATATGCGCTAGAAATACCTTTTATCTGTTCAGTGTAGTAGTCCTTGTACCACACTTCGTTAACGTCTAAAACTATTTTGGGGATATTGCCAAGATCCTCTATAGCATCGTTTAGTTTGCCGTCTCTAATATTATTTTCCGCAGCTGTAATGGCATTGTTTGAGGATATGATCTCCTCCCCGTAGCTTTCATGCCCAATATCCTCTCCAGAAACCCCCAAAAACATAGAAGTGGATAAGAAAAAAATAACAAAAATAGTAAATATGACCTTCATATCAGACCGATTCAAACTCAATCCCCTCAACAGTAACCCTTAACCTTCCGCCGAGGTCAATAGCATCGCCTTTCTTTATGACAAATACGCCGCCACCCCTGATTTCTTTTCCATTCAGCAATGTACCGTTGGCACTCCCAATGTCCTCAATACAGACTTCCCCTCTCTCTTCTGTGAACTTAAAGTGCCTCCTTGATATGTAGGATAGGACTGACTCTGGGAAAAATGACCTGAAATCTTCTCTACCGGAAGGTGATATCGGGTTTACCGGTATACTAATCCTGTTCCCGTTTGCACTCAGAACTACAGATTTTCTTTTCAGGCTCTCCCCGCAGAACGGGCAGAAGAACCTGTCGCTTCTTGGAACTTCAGAGACGTTCGAGTTGCAGCTCGGGCACTTGACCTTTGGGTCGTTAAAACTATCCCTTCCAAACTTCAATCTATCGCCCCCCTTTCCTCTCCCCGCATTTGGGGCAGTGGCTCCAGTAATCCCTTAGTGTGTAGCCGCAGTTTGGGCATGTTGTACCCTTCTTCCTATGTGAAAACAGTATGGCAACTACTGCCAGTATCAAGACTGCAGCAATTAATATGATGGAGAATAGATTGATGCTCTTTGTTTCCTTCTTGCCCAAATACTCAGTTATGCCGGAGTTGTATTTGTCTAAGTATTCTTTAGATGCCTTATAATCGCCTGCTTCCCAAGAGGACATTGCCGCGTTATAGTTACTTGTGATGCTGTTTAGCATAGTTTCTCCCTCAAAGGTAGGGACGTTTTCTTCATTGATCTTCTTAAGGAAGGATTGATAGTTAGTCTTGGCATCGTTTAGTTCTTTTTCTAAATCTAATATATTGTCAAAATTATAGAAATCGAGCTTGTAATCGCTTTGGGATACAATATAGAGCTTCCCGTCATCAACGTAACCTGAAACCTTGGAATTATTTATGTTCTTTGAGCTTATTGTGAGTTTGTTATCGCTGCCCTGAATTACGAATATCTTTCCTTTGTCAGTTGAAACGAGTGTTTTGTCCTCCAAAAGGTAAACATCCTTAATTATGTCATTTCCCTGGCAGCTTCTAATTAACTCTTTATCACCAAAAGAGAATTGATTTTGAAGAGAGTTATCGCTCAATACATAAAGGCAGCCTTCAATCGATGAGATTGCGACCTTGTTGTTTTGACTTACCAGAAGATCTGGGTAATCGTCAATAGAGAGTATCTTTGATAGCTTAGGTGATTCTACATAGGAGAGGCTATAGATGGATTTTTCTGAAGCCAGGAGCACATCTTCCCCGTAATGCTGGAACCCCATTATCCTTGTCCCGATGTTGTTTACCCATAGTTTTGTTGAGGCTGTAGAGTCATAGACAGAAACGTTCCCGCTTCCCGTCCCAAAGACGAGCTTATCGCCAAGAGAGATAAATGAAGATAAAACTGAGCTTGACCTATTCTGGGCTATTAAATCCCCTGACGGGGAGTAAACATAGCCTAGCCACTCCCTTGTGCCGAGTGCTATGTCCTTTAGCGTAATTACGGCAAGATACCCCCTGTCATCGATAATAACCCTCTGGATATCGCCCTCGTGGGTCACAAACTTGTATATTACCCTCTTATCGTGATTGAATACGTAGAGCTTCTTGTCTTCAGTCCTAATTGAAACCATGTTGCCTGAAGAGGTGATTTGGGATACCTTAGCGCCTATTGAGTCTAAGAGGACTGACTTATTTGAATTCATATCAGCCCTATAGACATTACCATTCTGTGTGAAATAAACGACATCGTTATCCTTGATGTCCATATGTATGATGGTATCATCTGAATTAAACGAAAAGTTGTAAAAATTCCCATTATTGCCAGAAACGGCAGATATAGAAATAAGTAATATAAGCGTCCCTAGTAAGAATGTTTTTTCTTTCATGAAAGTATAGCAGCAACTTTTCTATTTAAGACTAATGGTGGCTATTTTTCTATTGAATAGTGAGTCCTTGGGGGCCTCTTCATTTAATCTCCTCTATGCTTCTGCTTCTAAGAGACCTTTTATGGCGGAGATGTCCCGGTCATTTATGGAACTAAAAACAGTAGATTTCTTATATCTTTTTCTGAATAAACACCATCTGCCATTGAATGGGCGTTATGGTCATGGAGGAAGGTTGTATCATACTCTCCTCTCTATACATCCTCTATTCGCCCAGGCCAGTTACTGACTGCCCTAGATTTGATTTTTTAGTTAGAAATAAGGCCTATTTTTGTCTTTTTAAAAATTATTCTGACAAATTTAAGCCTATATTGTATTAAAATAGCAAAGCCTTTATAAGGCAACAGTACATATAATATGAGGTTATACAATGCAAACAAATACTAATGAAATAAAAAATGAACAATTAAAGCAGAAACAGACAGAGGACAAAGGACAGTTCGAACAGAAACAGACAGAGGACAAAAGGCAATTTATGCAGAAACAGACAAATGAACTTGGGAGAGAAAAATTCAAACAAAGCCAGAATAGAGAGCAATTTATGCAGAAACAGACAAATGAACTTCATAGAGAACAATTTAAGCAGTACCAGAGCAAAGAGCAGTTCAAGCAAGGACAGGCAGACGAAATAAATATTGAGCAATTAAAAGAAAGCCAGGCGGATGGACTTAAACGAGAGCAGTTCAATAAAACACTGAAAGATGAAATTAAGATAGAGCAGTTAAAGCAAAGTCAGGACAAAGAGCAGTTAAAGCAAGACCAATTAGACGAAATCAAGAGAGAGGAGTTAAAGCAAGACCAGAAAAAAGAGCAGTTCAAGCAAAGTCAGGTGAATGAACTTAAACGAGAGCAACTAGCACAAAGACAGGATAAAGAGCATTTAAAGAAGAACCAGTCAGATGGACTTAAACGAGAGCAGCTAAAGCAAAGCCAGGTGGATGGACTTAAACGAGAGCAGCTAAAGCAAAGACAGACAGACGAACTTGAACGAGAACAATTAGCACAAAGCCAGAACAAAGAGCAGTTAAAGCAAAGCCAAGTAGACGAACTCGATATGGAGCAGTTAAAGCAAAGCCAGGACAGGGAGCATTTAAAGAAGAACCAGTCAGATGGACTTAAACGAGAGCAGTTCAAGCAAAACCAGACGCAGTGAATATGTTGGAACGATCTCTAGATGAATAAACTCAAAACTAATTTTTTCACAGGGCGATTAAAGGTATATCCTAATCATCCCCTTGCTTGGTATATCAAGAGAGGAGCTATACTAAGCAATCAAGACAAATCTTTTTGTCATGAAAGAAATATAAAAATCATTTCTCCCCTCCATCACACAAATAGTGCATAGTCGCAGTTGTTCTACCCCCAGCACCGGCAATGATCAGTATTGGCCTTAATTTTATAACACTTCTTTTCACTTGGAGTTTCCAAACTGATTGCCAAAAGAGGTTGACTGTAACTTTTAAGAAGAATGTCTCTGATTAAACATCTTAAATTATGGGAGAACAGAATACATCATACCCATCCCCTCACTCGTTATACTTTTTTTCGCCTCAAGGCTCTTCTCTTTTATCTTCTGGGCTAAGCGCCCTAGACGCAGACCAATTGCTGTGAGCTAACTCCTTTTCATCCCCAGACGAGTTAATGCCTGCCCTAGATTTGATTTTTTAGTTAGAAATAAGACCTATTTTTGTCTTTTTAAAAATTATTCTGACAAATTTAAGCCTATATTGTATTAAAATAGCAAAGCCTTTATAAGGCAACAGTACATACAATATG
>JBDKUY010000046.1:0-6891 GCA_039679445.1 Methanofastidiosum sp.
CAATCGCCAGCAGACAGGGATGCTGGCGAGGGGAGCACTGATACCCCACATTTGGAAACCCAACTTCGCCTTTGCGAAGTTGCTTAACTAAAGAACCCCCTGCCTTTAGGCATGGGGAGTATGTCAGTATATGGGATGGTTTTGTAATTAATTAACTATCCCACATAGCAAAATTTTTAGAGAAATACTATGAATAATCAAGAAGATGATTTTTTAAAACAGGGATATGAGGATTTTGTAGCCGGGGAAGATTACGAAGAATGTCCTTGGGATGAAGGAACTGATGGAGAATATGGTTGGAAAAAGGGTTGGAAGCAGGCAGAAAAAGATATTCTATGAAAGAGATTAAACTAAAACGCTCCTTCCGCAAAGCTCTATGTATAATGGAACTTGGTAAGCATTATAGGGTTTATAGTTCTTATATGAATAATCTTTATATTAAGGATTGTACATTAATAAGAGTAGGCAAAAAGGGTTTCAATTTGCTTAGTATGGAGAAAAACAAATGCATGTTTTCTCATAATATATATCAAAAAGATTCAGCAAAGAAAGCTATTAAAAAAGACCAAATCATATTTGAAATAGTTTTGCCTGATTGGATTACTAGAATAGAGGCATTTGATGATGGTGCACCTACTAAACTTATTGATACAGGTGATGCAAAAGAAGCTATGGAAGAAGCAGAGGAAGTTAAGAAAACATCTTGGACTAGAAATGCTCTTTATAGGATAGAATTATGAAAATTACATGTTACTCTTGCAATAAACCAATAACTAATCCCGGCGCTTTGGTTTTTAGTCCACCAGTTAAAAATAATAAAGATATGTCAGTTTCAAGCGTTCATAAATATCATATTTGTCTTGAATGTTGGCCTAGAGTAATTAGATGTTTGGAACATTTAGAAGAAATTAAAATTATCAAGGAGAAATGATGAAAATATTTAGAGTAATAATCGAAAAATCCCAATCCACCGAAACCCTAGTAATGGCCGATGATTGTACTGAGGCAAATATTCTAGTCATCAAAGCTGCTAAATTAGGAGAAATAGAATTTGATTATGAGCAAAGTTATGATGTCGAATCTTGCCGTGAAATAGAAGCTTCAACCGCTATTATTAATGAAATCAAAGAATATGGTATAGTTAATGAAAAAGCGGATGTTATTTATGATGGTAAAATTGTTCAACAACTCATAGAAGCTAATAAAAAACGACTCAAAGAAGAATTCCTTAAGAAACACCATATGGAATTCGATTTTGCAAAGGAAATTAAGAATGGAAATAAAACCAATTAGAGTTAGTTTTTGTCATAAGTGCAAAGATAAAAAAAGTAAACAGCGCCCAACACACGAAGAAATTAAGGGATGTAAAAAATTGAATCAAAAGCAGTGGGAAGAAGGTTTGTGCAATGATAGATTTTTTAATCAAATTAATTGCCCCATCTTAAAATAAAGCTTGAATTTTATTAATAATAGCATAAGATAGGAAATCATTCAAAGGAATATTTATGAAAAATATATCTGTTATAACTATAGCTCTTTTGGCATTACTAATTATGGGTGGCATTATATATGTTGAAAAAAAATTCAGAGAACAAAATGCAAAAATTTCACAATTTAATAGCCGAACCGAATATTACGAACGAATCTTAGAATCTTCTGCTCAAACAAATCTAGTACCTATAATCAATAGTATGATTAATATTCTTAGTAATCAAACACAGTCTATTAAAATTATCAAAGATATAATAAAAAGCCAAATAATTTCTAACGGAACCTCGATCATGGAAGAAATGCAACCCTCTAGTACTAATGAAATCGATATAATTATTGCTGAACCAATGAGTTTTTATAAGGCGTTTCTAGATAACCAAGGATATATATATTTTTTGCCGTTAACTGCCCATGTAAGAAAACAACAAATAGAACAATATAAGAAACAAGAATGATGTATGAAGGCTATGAACAAAAAAGTTATAAATTTTTTAGCTTCTTTTGAGGAAAATATATTTGGTATATTTAGTATATTATTTATTATACCAGTAATAATTGTACTTTCAAATGCTTATATTGCCGTATTTTATTTGCATTTAACGGTAGCACAGGAATTTGGTTTTGCAATATGGCCAGCTACAGCATATACAATTCTAATGAGTATGATCATAAACTGGGCATTAAGAAAGAAAAAACACCTCGCACCATCAGCAAGAGCAAATAATGTAAATATAGAGAGTATTCCAATGGAGACTTTATTTCTTCGCATAGAATCACTAGAGAAAACCGTAAGACATTTAGAAAAAGATTTGTGTATAATCAAAGAGGCTCAATCTATTAAAGCCATAAAAGAAAACAACCCTAATGAACCCAAAGTCACTAACGCAATAACAAGTATGGATTTAAAGGAATAAAAATGAATTTGGCGGCTCCTTTATCTGGTAGTACATTGTTAGGCAGTGCTGGTTTGCTTGCTTTAATTACCGCTTTGTGGGATAAGATTAAGCTCTATTGGTCTAAAGTGTGGGGACTTATTTTTGTAACAATGGACATCGGAGATGATGGTTATCAGGCAATACAGGCGATACAGAGACTCCTGGTTAAGGAATTCAAAAAAACCTCACTAGACAATAAAGTATTTACAGCCTTGAACGAATATGTTAGACCTAGACAGAAAAATCAAGTGGTCGCCTTTGAAATAATCCCCCGTCATCCTACTACTTGGTGGCGGAATAAAAGACCATTAATTGTCTCTAATATGGGTGGGAAAATAACCTTTATCAGAGGAACATATGACGCTAAAGATTTTTTACTTGAAGCCGTAGAAAAATATAATATCGAACGCTCAAATAAAGATTATAAATCTCTTGATAGATTTTTTGTTAGAAGAATGTATGGAGATCTAGGAAAGGAAAAGGGTGCAAAAAATTATGGTAGCCGTGGTGGGGATGAAAGTAAAGAAGTAGCAAAGACATCACCATCAATTGCACAGAATGGGTGCGACAGTGATAAATATACCATGTTCCCCTTAAAGTGGACTAACGACGAATTAGGTCAACCCAAAAAGGATAGTGCAATTGCAGATATGTCGTTATCTCCCGAAGTATTAGATGTCTTCCAAGAGTGTGTGAGGTGGAGAGAAAGCGAAGAATGGTTTAAACAGAAGGGTGTACCATGGAAACGAGGCGTATTGATGTATGGTCAAATGGGTACAGGCAAAACAGCATTTACAAGAGCATTAGGGCAAGAGCTTAATATGCCCATCTTTAGTTTTGATTTGGCTACCATGTCTAATTCTTCTTTTAACGATGCTTGGAATATGGCTAAATCTTATTGCCCATGTATTGTTTTACTAGAAGATATCGACGGGGTATTTGATGGCAGAAAGAATATAGCATGTAATGGAATGGAAAGAGGACTAAGTTTTGACTGCCTACTTAATCTTATAGATGGCGTAGAAAACAGTGATGGTATTTTCCTAGTCGTCACCACTAATGATCTCTCCAAAATTGATCCTGCTATTGGAGGTATAGTTAATGGGAATGGAATGTCAACAAGGCCGGGTAGAATTGACAAGATAATAGAATTTAAGTATTTGGATAAAGGCGGAAGAGAAAAGATGGCCAAAAGAATACTTGGCGATTTTGATATCTCTTTGTGGGATCACTTATTAGATGAAAAACATGAAGATAGTGGAGCTCAATTTCAAGAAAGATGTTGTAAGTTGGCGTTAAAATTATTTTGGAAGAATAAAAAATGAGAGGATTAAAATCAGACTATAAATCGGATCACACTGCCCCTTGTGATAATTGTGGTAATCCAACTTATAACAGGTGTGGCTCTTCAGGTATGATTATTTGCGATGATTGTGGAAATAAGCATCCCAAAACAACCCCGAAGCCTAGAAAAATTAGTAATGCAATAAGCGAGTTAGAATTGTGAATATCAATGGGGTAGATAATTTAAACAATCCTACTGAAGTTGATATTAAAATCAATACTCTTCATTATAACTCTGGCACACGATTCCATTGTACGATTGCAAACCGAAGAAAAGTGATAAAACTTACCCATCATCATTCATCAACTTATTGGGTTGATCTTATTGATAATCATAATGATCCTAATGAAGTTAATTTTACAAGCTGTTTCCAGATAACCCAAGAAGAATTTGAGCAGATAAATCGATTTCTAGACGATCCCCTGTCAGTTATAGAGTTATCAGGATATAAAATTAAAATCGAAGAACCTGTTATTAGTCGTCCAGTCTGTAATGCAATAATGGAATTAGAAATATGACCCATAAAGAATTAGTATTTTATGCTTCAAAATGGCTAAAAAGAAAGTGTCCTGTTGTTATTCTAGGATTAGCAACTACAGGAGAAACTCCAGACGCTATAGGTTGGCACGGCAAATTTTCTATCCTTATTGAATGTAAATCATCATTAAGAGATTTCATGTCGGATAAAAAGAAATGGTTTAGACGACGCGAAGAAGATGGGCTAGGACAAAACAGATACTTCCTGACTCCCGAAAAATTAATTAGTATAGATCGATTGCCAGAAGGATGGGGATTAATGGAAGTAATTAATAACAAAGTAACCATCACTAAAGAATCAAAATTGTTTCAATGTAATATCAAGCAGGAGGTGGGTATTCTTTTATCAACCCTAAGAAGAATTAAAGGTGTTATGCCAGAAGGTAGTAGCATTAAATGTTATAATCATAATACCCAAAATACCTCAGAAATTAGTTTTGAAATTCAAGAAAATAATACTTGATTAATTCCTATTTTCTGATATACTTTTCTCATGAATAAAAAATTAGAATTTATAGAATGTGATACTTGCAGAGCTAAAGCGGGAACACCTACGCTCTGTCAAGGATGTATAAGTAATAGGGCAACAATAACAAAACTAAAAGAGTTATTGGAGTCTAGCCCTAAGTCTCCTCAAGAAGCCCTACCTCCGTTTATTACTTTTAAGGGCACATTGACACATGTATATGAAAATTATATAAGAGTAAACTCTGAAGATATGGGCAGAATTATCGAAAGAGTTATATCGCCTAATCGCATAACAGCATTAACATATAGAGAGTCTCCATCAAATTATTCGGTAGCTATTAGTTCTTTTTGTCAGGGGAACGGGAATATCCTTATTTATGAAGTTGACGAAGATATCTATCAAAATCTCAAGGAAATACTTTTGCAAATTAAGGAAGAACCCAAAGAAAAATTAGTTAATAATGCCCTAACAAGAATGGACTTAGATGAAGACCCTTAAATATTACGTGGTTAAAACAGGAATATTTATAGGGGATAAATTTGATAATATGACTTTGGCATTGCCGTTATCCTTTATAATGTTACCAATCTTTTTCGTTCCTTTTATATCACATTACTCTCTTTCTTTTATGGGTGGGGGATTTCGATTATTTTGGGATCTTGCTGTGGTTTGTTTGTGGTTCTTACTTAATGTCTCGCTCATAAATTATGGTGATAAAAATAGAGAGTGGATTAAGAGCATAGATAATACCAGTACAATGTCGGTGGAAGCTAGGGCAGAGTATCAATCCCCCGTCAAGAATAGAAATAGACGAAAATAATACTTGATTAATTCCTATTCTCTGCTATAGTTGTCTCATGAATAGAAATACGATGCAACCCAAAATAGATAAAAAGGAAAAAATAAAATGAGCACATCAGCTAACTCAGTATACTATCGAGTTTATAGGAAGGGTATTTTTATTGAGGAACATAGACAAAACCGCCTATGTAAATCTACAATAAAACAAGAACTGGCTCAATATCAACCACCGGAAGATTACAGCATTATTCTAAGATGTCCAGACGAAGATGAAAAAGATTATTTCAGCCAAGAAATGCTCCTGAAAGATTATCTCAATGGTGTTAAAGTGCCATGGAAAGGAAAAACATCTGAAACTAAGATCAGAAATACTATGAATGCAAAAAAACAAATAACTTTCAATGTTACTATTGGTTCTAATAACGATGAAGTAACCGAAAAAATGTTGATTCAAGCTGCATTTGATACAGAACTAACATTTAATAATCTTAAACCAGAGATGAGAATGCACATTGGAGAAGTAACCCATGTCTAATAGACTTTTTATATCGACCAAAGAAGCCTATATACCGTTAGCAGAAGTAACTCATGCCCAATATGTTCCTTCTGAGGAAAATAGTATAGAAATATTTGGTACCACGACGAATGGATTAGGTACTATTGCAACATCATCCCCCGAAGAAGCTCTGTGGTTTATGAAATCTATCTTTGCAAACTTAGGTATTAAAGAACCACTTATAATGGATTATATTCAGAAAAAAGTTATTAATGTTAAAACCGTAAGTATTCCCTTAGCTCAAGTTACTCAGGAAGAAGAGATGATAACCAAAGAAACATATTTGCCTATAAGTCATATTGAATTGGAAGAAAAATGAGAATAATTGACTCCAAAAACAACGGAAAACAATATGAAATTTTGGTGGGATAATTGTAATAAATGGCTCTATATTGGTAACAAAGAGGGTCAGGCTAATAATTTTATCATTCAATTACATAACTATTTTGACTGGTTTACAAAAAGCGATTTTAAAGAATGGTGTCTATTTAAAGTTCAATGGGATAAAGGATCGTTTTGGGGTGCATATATAGAGGATAAAGAGCCTCAAGTCCTCACAAAAATGAACGGCAATCAAATTGAAAGAATAGAGTATAAAATTAAAGCTGGCGATGTTCCCTGCTATTTTGAAATTGTCGTTCTAGGAATAGGCTTTAGATACACATATGAAAGACATGTTGTGATAGCTTCAAAAGATTTTCAGGGTAATGAAATTTATAAAAGGGGAGAATAATATGGATAATAACGACATATATAA
>JBDKUY010000047.1:0-19299 GCA_039679445.1 Methanofastidiosum sp.
ATATCTGATCTTAAAAATCTAAAAACTGAATATGCCGCATACAGCAATGAAGAAAGGCTTGCTTTACTTGAAGAAGATTTTGAAACTGTCATGAAATACCAGGAAGAGAAGCAGAAAATAGTCCAGAGCTTTTCTGAGATACTAAATGAAGAGGGATATAAAAACTTGAATATCTATGAATTTACAAAAGATCACAAGTATTAAAGAATCTATAAAAAACCAAATTATTCTTTCTTTTTTTAAAGTGTTTCACGCTATAAAGACTTTTTCAATTTCAAAATAAAAGTAGTTCCTTTGGGGACATTATTCTCAAATGAGACTTCGCCCCCATACCTCTCAATTGTCTTTTTTACAATGTAAAGACCTAGGCCCATCCCTTTATTCTCGCCGTAGCTTACCCCTTCCTCAAATAGTTTATCTTTTATCGCGTCAGGTATTCCTATCCCATTGTCGGATATTTTAATAGTACAAATATCACTCTTTTTCTCCATAGAAATGTCAACTTTGTCAGCTTTTCCATGGATTACTGCATTTCTTAAAAGATTATTAAAAACAGAGATTATTGCTTCATCGGCTAAAATCTTGCAGTTTCCTTCAATCTTAAATTTAATCTCTGGGAAACTTATTATTATTTCTGCAAGTTTTGTTTTGGCATCATATAGCTTAAGCTCCCCTCCTGATGAAATCGCCGTTTCTAGGTCCCTCATCTTATTTACAAGTTCAACACTTTTTTCAATTGCTGAAAGGGCCCTATTTTTTAAGGAAATATCTTCAGTTTTCATCATTTCTAGTGACAACATTGTAACTGTGATATTGTTTAGGATATCATGTCTTAGGATCTTGTTTAAGACCCTTAATGTTTGATTCAACTCTATTATTTTTTCCTCTCTGAAATGATTCTCATTCACATCAGTCATTAAATGAACAAAAAAACATTTATCCCCCACTAAAATCTTACTTACACTAACATCATACCATCTTTTTGTAACGGCATCATCAAAAAAAGTTGTTTCGCCAGTCATTCCATCTTTAATGCAATTCATTACACAAAAATCTGGAGCTTTAGGTGTTTTATGATGAACTTCATAGCACTTCTTTCCAATAATGTCTCCATATTTCTCTTTAACTTTCTTATTTGCAATTAATACCGTATTTGTGTCGTCCAAGACCATTACGTAGGTATCAATTTGATCGAATATCTCTTTCATCAATGTCTCTTTTTCAATGTTCTTGAGATCTTTTGCTTTCATGAAGATACCTACTTTCAAATCAATAATAAGTAAATCAAAATATTTTAAATATTTTTGGATTATTATTTAAAGTTAATTATAATTGCAAACTTCGAAAATTAACTATTTAAAAAACAATAGTATACATATTTTCAGATATTTCAAACTGCGCTAGGAGGAATTGTTTTTCATATGATTTTTTGCATATTCATAGGCTTTTTTTATTCTCATGTTGTACTTACTCTTCTGCTCAACTAGCTCTTCAAAGCTGTTCTCATCCATATGTTCTTTTATCAGTTTCATTTCATGCATGAATATATTCAAATTATGAATTGCAAGATAGGCCTGTGGGACACTTGTCGCCCCAAGAAAATCTTCCATCCCTAGTTCCTTGCAGATAAAACAATCACATTCTGGGATGCTCCCTGTTTTTCTCATTCTGACCCTTTTCAAAGTTTGTGGGTGTATGTACTCCTTGTAAATTGATGCCACAAGATAAGTCCAAGAGTCCATGGTCTCAACACCCATAAAGCTCAATGCATATAACATTGGAAATCCTGTGACTCCAAATATATGGAGGGGTTTTTCCCGCTCATGTGCATGCATTTTGGCCCTATGGATCAACTCAATAAGGGTCTTAAAGTCATTTTTTCTTGGGACAAGGGAGCCCATAGCATACCCATCAAAACCGCTATCAAGTTTTGAAAAATACCAGTCTATTTCTTTTTTTGAAAATCCGTGAACGCAAGAGTATAGGAGCATCTCCTTTCTCTCTTTATTTTCAAGAGCTAAATTGGCACTGTCAATACTTTTTTGAAGCATCGCCATGTAATCAGATTTTTCAACATTCAAAGCCACGGGGTAATCAAAGGTCGCAGCAACATCGGCCTCAAGCTTTTCCTGAAATCTAAGTACATCAATAGGATCCCTATCAATTCCTTTTTTCATCGATTGGAATCCTCCTGAATCAACAAATATCGGTTTTTTTTCTGAAAAAAGCTTATGAAATCCATCTTTAACCTTTTCCTCATATTTTGTGTTTCTCACATACTCTAATGAGAAAAGACTGGCCTCTGAAAGCTTCCACGGTGGAGTGACTTGCTCTTCAATAAAAACGTCCCATACGCCATATGTCAGTGCGCACACCGGCAGAAGTGCAGGTGTTTTGATGTCTCCGTGAGCCGTCTTAATCCTAGAAATTGCGTCCATTGAATCCGAAAAGGTTTTAATAATAGAGCTTTATATATCTTTTTAGTGAACATGATCGATATTGAGGAAAAATTGGAACTCCTTTCTGATGAAGAAGGGGCATATGTCGGCAGAAAAAAGAGTATCTTTGAGAAGTATAAGAGCAAGGCTGCCCTATATATCGGTAAGGTAAATGAGACAGGTAAGCAGTCACAGGACTATTTCAACAAGAAGGTGCTTCTTGATAGTATAAGTCCCCACGCAATATTCATCTGTGGGATGAGGGGAAGCGGCAAATCTTATACCCTTGGGGTCATCGTTGAAGAGATGGCCATGAAAAATGATGGCGTTGGGATTCTTATAATTGACCCGATGGGAATATTCTGGAGCATGAAGCAAAAGAACAAGATGGCCAACGAAGGTGAGATGCTTGAGCGCTGGGGATTAAAGCCTACAGGTATTAAAAATGTTAAAGTCTTTATTCCAAAGGGTTACGTCCACAAGGCGCCTAAAGAAACATGGGATGATGTTTTCAAGATTAAACCTTCAGAGCTTAGAGTTGAAGATTGGTGTCTTACCTTTGATATTGAGCGATTTGACACTATGGGCCTTCTAATTGAGCGGGTCATCGAAAAAACAAAGACAGGCTATACCACCATAGATGAAAAACAGATAGCAGGGCTTGGCGATGATTACGACATTGAGGACATGGTGAAGACAATTGAAAACGAAGAAAGTATATCCTCCAGGGATGGAGGATTTAAAGAAAATACCAGAAGGGCGCTAAATGCAAGACTCACAGGAGCGATACAGTGGGGCATATTTGATAAAAAGGGGACAAAGCTAAATGACCTATCGAAGAGGGGCCAAGTTTCTGTCATTGATGTGAGCTTCTTAGAGGATAATGTCAGGGCGCTTGTCGTTGGACTTCTTTCAAGAAACATCCTGAACACTAGGAAAGTCATCTCAAGGCAGGAAGCCATGGGGGACATTAATCTCATTGGGAATGTACCTGTGACGTGGCTTATGATAGATGAGGCCCACATACTTGTGCCAAGAGGGGGGAAGGTCACAGCAGCAACAGATAGTCTCATAGAGTATGTGAGGCAAGGCAGGCAACCCGGATGCTCGATAGTTCTTGCAACACAGCAGCCCTCGGCAATTGATTCAAGGATTTTATCGCAAGTTGATTTACTAATATGCCATAAATTAGTCTATCAAGATGATATCAAGGCAGTACTCCAGAGGATGCCCTCTGAGATTCCAAACAAACTTTCTGATTTTAGATTCATAAGGTCACTTCCTATCGGAAGTGCTATTATCGGTGACAAGGAGGAGTCGACCTCCAGGGCTTTTTTAATCTCGGTAAGGCCGAGGATAAGTCAGCATGAGGGAAGAGAAAGGCAGCCCATGCTTGATATTGATCCAGAGCTCATGAAGAAGAATGTTAAGAATCTTATAATAGAAAAATACCGGCAGAAGAGGCCCCTTGCTGAGATGGAGGAAGTCGTGAACATAGCAAATGAGGAGTATAAGCTCAAGTTCTCATTTGAAGATATTATAGAGGAGCTAAGAATAGATGGCGAATTTGATATAATAGAAGAAGTAAAGCCAAAACCCCAGCCAAAACCAGTTGTAATTGACTTACCAATGATCGATGAGGAAGAGGATTCCCTAGAAGAAGTTGAACTTATCGACGAATTTGAAACTGAATATGATGAGGCAGGGGAAGCTTCATTTAAGGGTATAAAGATAGCGCCTGTGATATCCTCTGAAATTGATTATGATGCGATGAGAGAGATCGCCATTAAAAACAGAAAAAAAATAGCATTAAGGTCAGAGGAGCTAAAAGAAGTCGTTCCTATCTACTATCCGCTTGTCATGGTATTTTTTGATTATATGCCAAAGAAGGGCAGTTACAAGAGCATGTCATGTTTCTTTGACGGCATTACAGGGGAGCTTGTCATCTGGGATGGGAAGATTTCAAGGACGGTAGGATTTACAGAAATTTACAAACTTAAACCTGATGAGAAATGGTTTTTAGATTACCTTATTGACAGGGAGAATCCGACACTTTCTGAAATAAAAAAAGAAACAGGACTCACCCCCAGAAAGACCCATTCTTTGATATTGGCTCTTGAAGCAAAAGGGCTTTTAGAGTATAAGCAGGACGGCAGCAATCTAAGTGTCAAACCAAAGATTAAATTTAAATTAGTCAAGGGATTTGAGGATAAAAAACTTAAAAAACTGGATGTTTCTCTTAAGAGCAAGGAGATAACAGGCAGGGTAATTGAATCGCTTATTTCAAAAAATGACGTGTCTAGGGGGATTGAAATGCTCGGGAACGCCAAGATCTGGAGAACGGAGGAAGTTTATCTCCCCTACTGGCTTGTTGTATACAGAAATTCAAAAGGCAGGGAAAGGCGAGAAGTTTTTGACTCATTCAAAGGTAAGAAGGAGGAGCATATTAGGGACATCGTATTAATGAGGGTATGATCATGCAGATTGAAATTGATGGCAATAAGATTGAGGCAAAGGACGGGGTCACATTAAAGGAGATTTTTTCTGATAATAATATATCATATCTAAAAGGGACTGCAATTGGAATAATAAAGAAGGAAAAGGAGACATCCTCATACCTTGATGAGTTTCTCGTTAAAACCACTAAAGGCTCGTTTGTCATTAAAATCAAAGACACCGAAGAGGGAAGGCTATTTAGGAAAATATCCAAACAGTTCGAAAAAAAGAGCGTTAGATGGAAGACTTCAACACTTATTGCGATAGGCTCAGTCCCTACAGATTTAAAACCCACGAAGGAGGAGCAGACATACTTTCCCTGGGACGTTTTTTTTACTCTCGCTGGATTTGATAATAACACCACATATATTGTCCTTTCTAAAAAGATACAGAAAGGAAACTATGGAACTAAGAACACTCTTGGGAAAATTACTCAAGGGAGGCATGTCATATCTCTGATAGAAGAGGAAGATGAGATAATCTCAATTGACCCAGTTGAAGTTTTCACCGTTGAGAAAGATTTTGAGGCCACAACTGACCTCTCATATAAGCCAAAGAAAGATGAAAGAATATTTACCCATATCAAAATTAAACTTCAGGACAATACCCCTATGGCGATGGAGCACATATTTTCACTTACCAAAGATGGTCAAATAACTGTTGATGATGTAAATGAATCTTATGTAGCTTCACAGAGTTTGATAGGGTTTGATGTAATAAACGAAAATTCCAATCTAAGAAAAAGGAACTCTGTTTCAGTAAGAACTGAAGGCAAGGACGCAGGTGCAGTCTACATATACAAAAAGGAAAGAATTACAACACCAAATCACTCCGTTGCCGGCATGATTGTTTCAGGGTCAGAATTAATTGAGATGTTAAAAAAAGGAGACAAAATTGCAGTTAAGACTCTGCCCCTTAGTCTATCCCTACTTGGACTTACTCAGAAAGAAGCCGAAGGAAAGCTTAAGGCAGAGGGTATTAAACAGGAAAGGACTGGCGATACATCTGACGAGGCTTTTATAGTTGAGCAGGAGCCCCCATATACATCCGAGGTCATAAAAAACAAATCAGTAAAAACTTTAGGCATTGATAGAAATAATATCATTGAAATTGAGCTGTACGAAGATGTGGCCCCAAACACCGTAAAATACTTCAGGAAGATCACGGGTCTTGTCAACAAATCAATTGGGAAGCTCGATATTCAGTTTGCACATCCCACTGTCTCTCTTGTCGCTTTTGAAGGAGGCAGTGTTGAGGCTGGTGGATTGATTCCTGAAAATACGCCTATCAATGCGTCAAAGAGAGGGGATGTTGGTGTCACAAACATGTCAAGACAGCACAAGGGCCTCATAGGGATCAGATTGAAAGAGGATAAGGCATATGGGCCTACTGGCGAAGAGTTTGACGGCACAAATATCGTAGGTAAAATTGACCTCGATAAAGTGAAGATTGATTTCAATAATGAAAAATCAATTTACATAAAGGAAATCAGGAAATGACGTTTCTTGTCGATATAATATTTCACTAATACCGAAATATTTATATATATTTTATTTTCCATCTATTACATCGTACCGATTATATCTCTTTTATCTATAGTAAGTCGTCTTTGTTAGAGGAGGAAGTAAATGAAGCCTAGTAAATCTGTAGGTATTATAGGCTATGGTGCTTATGTCCCAAAATACAGGATACAGAACACGGAAATTGCAAGAGTATGGGGAAATGACCCAAATCTTGTACCAATTAGAGAAAAGTCAGTACCAGGCGCCGATGAGGATTCTGTCACAATAGCCATTGAAATAGCCAGAAACGCCCTATTAAGGGCCGATATAGATCCAAAAGACTTGAGAGCAGTTTGGGTTGGCACAGAATCCAAACCTTATGCTGTAAAACCGACTTCTACAATAGTAGCAGAAGCTATTGCAGCCACGCCATTTGTCAATGCTGCAGACTGGGAGTTTGCATGTAAAGCGGGAAGCGAAACAGTCCAGGCATGCATAGCATATGTGGGCTCCGGCATGGCAAAATACGCCCTTGGTATAGGTGTCGATACGGCCCAAGGGGCGCCAAGTGATGCTCTTGAATATACAGCCGCCGCAGGTGGAGCTGGATACATTATAGGAAGTGCTAAAGAAAGCTTAGCTGTTATTGAAGGTTCACTATCTTATGTTACCGATACCCCCGACTTTTGGAGGAGGCAGCATGAGCATTATCCAAAACACGGGAATAGGTTTACGGGAGAACCTTCATACTTCAAGCATGTTGTCAGCAGCTCAAAGGCGCTTATGGAAGAGCTTGGAACAAAACCAGACGATTACAATTATGTCATATTCCACCAGCCAAACATAAAGTTCCCGCTGGAAGCTGCAAAGATACTTGGATTCCCAAAGGAAAAAGTCATTGATGGTCTAGTTTCACCTTATATTGGTAATACATATGCTGGCTCTGCACTATTGGGGCTTGCCGCAGTTCTTGACAAGGCAAAGGCCGGGGATAAGATATTCTGCACATCTTATGGGTCGGGTGCAGGGAGCGATTCATTTTCACTTGAAGTAACGGACAAACTTGCTGATAGGAAGGTAAAAGCGCCTTCAGTCAAATCCTATATCGAAAGAAGAGAAGAGATCGACTATGCACGTTATGCAAGGTATAGAAAGAAGATAAGGATGTGAACAAATGGACGATAATGTTGCCGTAATTGGAGTTGGACTAGGAAAAGTTGGAGAACACTGGGAAAAATCATTAAGGGACCTTGCAATAGAGTCTATATGGATGGCATTTGAGGACAGCGGTATAGACAAAGTTGATGCGCTTTATGTTGGAAACATGTCATCTGGACCATTTGTAGAACAGGAGCACATTGGTGCATTGATAGCTGATTTTGCCGGACTTGGCCCGATACCTGCCGTTAAAGTTGAGGCGGCATGCGGGTCAGGAGGCGCCGCTTTTATTGAAGGGTATATGGGCGTAAAGTCAGGGATGTATGATTATGTTCTTGTCACGGGTGTAGAGAAGATGACAGATGTACTCCCATCAAAAACTACCTCAATTCTTGCAAATGCATCAGACAGGGATTATGAGGCATTTCATGGTGTTTCGTTTGTAGCCCTAAACGCCCTTGTTATGAGACGTTACATGCACGAGTTTAATGTAAAAAGGGAAGATCTTTCAATATTTCCCGTCATATCTCACAAAAATGCACCTTTCAGTAAACATGCCATGTACAGAAAGGAAATTTCACTTGAGGCCGTAATGAATTCCCCGATAATAGCCGACCCACTCTCTCTTATGGATTGCGCCCCAATTTGTGATGGCGCGGCATCTGTAATTCTCTGCTCTGAGAAAAAAGCCAGAGAGTTTAGTGATACCCCAATTATAGTATCTGGGGTTGGCCTTGCAACTGACACTTTAGGCGTGCACGACAGAAAGCACATAACCACTCTCTCTGCAGCAGTTGAGGCCAGTAAGAAGGCCTACAAGATGGCAGGCGTTACTCCAAAGGATATTGACATAGCTGAAATTCACGATGCGTTTTCTATCATGAGCGCTCTCTCCATAGAAGACATGGGATTTGCAAAGAAAGGCCAGGGTACAAAGATGGCGTTAGAAGGTCAACATTATATTGGAGGAGACCTCCCGCTAAATCTTTACGGTGGTCTTAAGGCAAGAGGGCATCCTGTTGGTGCAACAGGTGTATACCAGATAGGGGAGCTTGTTTATAGCCTTAGAGGAGATGGTCGAGTTGATGCTGAAAGAGGATTGGCTGAAAATATAGGCGGTAGTGGAGCAACAGTATCAGTATGTGTTCTTGAGAGGGGTGATTAGGATGGATGTACCAAGGCACTGGAGAGAACAAGTTAGGAGATACAGGCTTGTAGGTTCAAAGTGTAAGGATTGTGAAAAACTATCATTTCCATATAGAATAGTTTGCCCTAAATGCCGGAGCAGAAATTATGAGGATTACCAGCTTATCGGAAGAGGTAAGATAATATCTTTCACAAATATCAACAGCCCCCCAAAGGAGCACAAGTATAATCTCCCATTTGCAGTGGCTCTGATAGAGCTTATGGAAGGGCCGGTAATAACTGCCCAGATAACTGATGCTAGGGCGGAAGAGCTTGAGATTGGTATGGAAGTTGAAATGGTCACAAGGAAGATAATGGAATACAATGACGATGGCATAATATGTTATGGCTATAAATTCAGGCCAATAGTTGAATATACCTATCCATAAGAGGATCAAATGGAAAAAGAAGAGATTTTGAACAAGGTAATCAATGGCGAGATAAAGATATACAAGATCGAAAGTTACACAAAAACTCCCGCAGAAGCTGTTGAAATAAGAAGAGAGGCAATCCAAAAAATAAAAAATGTAACTCTGGATCACATCGGCAGATACTCTCTCAATCCAGACAATCTTTTTGGCAAGAACATTGAAAACATGATCGGCGCTGTTCAGGTGCCGATGGGAGTTATAGGGCCTTTAAGGGTCAACGGTAATTACGCAAAAGGTGAGTTTTATGTTCCCATGGCAACATCAGAAGGGGCGCTTCTCGCAAGCACTAACAGGGGGGCTTCTGTCATTACTTCATCTGGTGGCGCCGTAACAACAATATTCAGAAACGGTATGACAAGAGCACCAGTCCTTAAGTTAAACTCTTCCAGAGACTTTTACAAAATAACTGATTTCATTGATAAGAACTTTGATAAGATTAAAAAGGAAGCTGAAAAAGACTCACGATTCAGAAAGCTTGAGAAGATAGTCCCTTACCTTGTGGGAAGGAATCTTTTTTTAAGATTTGTATACGATACAGGGGATTCTATGGGGATGAACGGTGTTACAATTGGAACAGATGCTGCATTGAAACTGATTGAAGATAACTTTCCGGATGTAAAGTGCGTTTCACTCTCAGGGAATCTTTGCACTGATAAAAAATCTTCAGCGATAAATCTAATCGAGGGGAGAGGCAAAAGCATTACCGCTGAAGTCGTGATACCTCATAAGATAATCGAGGCTAAACTCAAGACAGACACAAATACCTTAATTGATGTAAACTATAGGAAGAACCTTCTTGGCTCAGCTCAAGCTGGATCCTATGGATTCAATGCTCATTTTGCAAATATTCTCGCTGCAATCTTTCTTGCTACCGGCCAAGATATTGCCCAGGTAGTTGAAGGGAGTCAGGGATTTACAACAGTTGAAGAGGATAAAAACGGGGCATACTTTGCCGTTACACTCCCTTCTCTTGAAGTTGCAACTGTTGGTGGCGGAACTAAGATCGAGACACAAAAAGAAGCTCTTGATATACTTGGAATTTCAGGGGGCGGGAAAAATAGTGGTGACAACTCCAAGGCATTTTCAGAGATATGTGCCGCAACAGTTTTAGCTGGTGAGATATCCCTCATTGGAGCACTTTCAGCAAGGCATCTTGCAAAGGCACATATAGAATATGGGCGATAAATGCATTGTTTATTGGACAAATGTCCTATTATTTTTATTTCTTAAGTTGAAATAATCATTTAATAATAAACTTTATAAAAGATTTGAATTTCTTTTCTACATTATTACGGTGATACTTTTGATTCACATCAACACAAACTATTGTAAGGGGTGTCTTTTGTGTATGGAATACTGTCCAAAAAAAGTTTATGTAAAGTCTGAAAAACTAAGTAAAAAGGGAGTATTTCCTCCAGAAGTAAAGTACCCTGAAAATTGTATCAAATGCCACTTATGTGAATTGATGTGTCCTGACTTTGCAATTACTGTGGAGGATAAAAATGACAAATGACGTTATTAGGCTTCTAGGTAAAAAAAATCTTTTCATACAGGGTGACGACGCCGTTGTTTATGGCGCATTAATTGCAGACTGCAGATTCTTTGCAGGTTATCCTATCACACCGGCCACTGAAGTTGCCGAGGGCATGGCATTGTGGATGCCAAGACTTGGTGGCGTTTATGTCCAGATGGAAGATGAGATAGCAAGTATAGCTGCCGTTATCGGGGCATCATGTACAGGGGTAAAGTCAATGACTGCAACAAGCGGCCCTGGATTTTCACTGATGCAGGAGTGCATAGGTTACTCGTGCATGGCAGAAATACCCTGCGTAATTGTAGATGTTCAGAGAGGGGGCCCAAGTACAGGCCAGCCCACGGAAGCAGCCCAGGGTGATGTAATGCAGGCAATGTGGGGCACACATGGCGACCACCAGTTAATTGCTCTTGCACCAAAATCAGTCCAGGAAACACTTGATCTAACTATTGAAGCATTTAATCTATCGGAAGATTATAGGGTTCCAGTCATTCTTCTATTAGACGCTGAAATAGGGCACATGAGGGAAAAAGTAGTTTTACCTGAAATAATAAATGTCAAGGTGGAAGAGAGGGTTCCCGCCACAATAGGGCCCGATAAATATAGGCCATACAGAACTGGGTTCACAAGAACTTCAAAAGTTCCTGAATTCGCACCATTTGGTTCCGGTTATAGGACATATGTCACAGGGTTAACGCACGACAAGAGAGGTTTCCCAGTTACGACATCTGCTGAAGTGCACGAGGAACTTGTCAGAAGGTTAGTTGAGAAAGTTCAGGACGACATGGATATTATATGGTATCATGAAGATTCATTCCTTGAAGATGCGGAAATTATTGTTGTCTCCTATGGTACAACTGCAAGGCCTGCAGTCAGTGCTGTTAAAATGGCCAGAAAAAATGGCATAAAGGTAGGTCATATTAGACTTATCACAATTTGGCCCTTCCACTACGAGAAGATGAAGGAACTTTTAAAAAATGCCCACACAGTTATTGTCCCAGAGATGAATCTTGGGCAGATGGTTCACCCCATCAGGGAAGCTGTCGGCAAGAATACAAAAGTTATTTCTGCACCAAAGATTGGTGGTGCAATTCATACACCTTACGATATCTTGAAATTTATAGAGGGGGATAAAAATTGAGCTTTATTTCTAATGATATCATCATAGATAAATACCTTAGGAAGGACATGCTTCCAACAATATTTTGCACTGGTTGCGGAATCGGGAGTGTAATGAACTTTTCCCTTCGTGCGATCCATGATCTTAACATCGATATGAATAAGACTGTTTTTGTATCGGGGATAGGATGCTCGTCTCGTGTGCCCGGATATATCTACTCCGATGGTCTGCACTCACTACACGGGAGGGCAATCGCCTATGCAACAGGGGTAAAACTTGCAAATCCCGAATTAAAGGTCATAGTTTTTACAGGAGATGGCGACTGTGGTGCCATCGGGGGAAATCATTTTCTTCACGCAATAAGGAGAAATGTGGATATAACTGTTATCTCAATAAATAATTTCATATATGGTATGACTGGAGGGCAGGTCGCACCCACAACACCTCTAAAATCAAAGACTACAACAACACCCTATGGGAACATTGAATACCCCATAGATCTTTCAATGACGGCAAAGGTAATAGGCGCCCCATATGTGGCCAGATGGACCACTGCACATCCAGTCCAGTGCATAAATTCAATAAAAAAGGCTCTTCAAAAAACTGGATTCTCTTTTGTCGAAGTTTTATCCCCATGCCCAACATCGTATGGCAGACTAAACAAAATGGGAACGGCTCTTGACCTGACAAAGCATTTCAAGGAATCAACAATCAACGTCAAACTTTACGAAAAAATGTTGGCAGAGGGAAAAACTACCGATAAAATGGTGATAGGGGAACTCATTGATATTGAAAAAGAAGACTTTAACACCAAGTATAAAAGATTCTGCGGTGAATTAAAATGAAGGCAGGTATAAGAATAAGTGGGTTTGGTGGCCAAGGGATAATACTGTCCGGTGTTATAGTCGGCAAGGCTGCCGTACTTGACGGTTTCAATGCAGTCCAGACACAGTCTTATGGCCCAGAGGCAAGGGGTGGATCTACACGTTCTGAGGTAGTTGTCTCTGATGAGGAGATTGACTACCCCAAAGTAGAATCTGCATCAGTTTCTATAATAATGAGCCAAGAAGCATTCTTTAAGTATGCATCAAGGACAAAAAGGGAAGGCATTATTATTTATGATCCAGAGTTAATACCCGATAATAAGATAGAAGGCAATTTCAAACTTGCTGAAATAAACGCAACCAGGATAGCATCAGAACTAGGGACAAAAATTGTCGCGAACATCGTTATGCTTGGGGCATTCAATGAGATATGTAACCTCATCTCACACGATGCCATGATCGAATCAATCAAGGACAGTATACCAAAAATGCTTGATTTGAATCTCAGTGCATTTGAGGCCGGCAAGAAAAATGTAAGAATAATAAATAAATCAATATAGTTTTTTTATTTTAAATATATAAAAATATAATAATTGATATAAAAAATATCACACAAAAGCTTTTAAATATAATTTTAGGATACCCTACTATATCCTTTACCGGTGGTTTATATGTCAGAATTAATAGATAAAACTAAATCAATATGTCCTGTATGTTTTAGTGTCATTGATGCAGACATAGTTGAGGAAAAGGGCAAGGTTCTTATAAAAAAGACTTGTGTCGAGCACGGCAATTTTCAAGATATTTATTGGTCAGATTACGAAATGTTCAAAAAAGTTAAAAAATATCATATTGATGGGTCTAAACTAGATAATCCAAACACAGAAGTCAAGAAAGGATGTCCAAACGATTGTGGTCTTTGTTCAGATCACTTTACCCCAACAGTACTTTGCAATATTGATGTTACAAACAGATGCAACATGAAATGCCCTATATGTTTTGCAAACGCTCAGACAGCAGGTTATGTTCTTGAACCATCCAAAGAAGAGCTAATTGAAATGATGAAATTGGTAAGGGATGAAAAGCCAGTTCCATGCATGGTAGTCCAATTTGCAGGAGGGGAGCCAACAATTAGAGATGATCTCCCCGAAATTGTTCAAGAAGCTAAAAAATTAGGATTTACCCTTGTGCAGATTGCAACTAACGGGATCCGCCTTGCAAAGGACCTTGATTTTTGTAAGGAATTGAGACAAAAAGGCCTCAATACAATATACTTACAATTTGATGGCGTAACAGAAAAACCATACATCGCTGCTAGAGGATTCAATGTGCTCCCCATTAAACTTCAAGCCATGGAGAATTTCAGAAAAGCCAGTATGACAAGCGTTGTTTTGGTGCCTACACTTGTAAAGGGCATAAACGATGACCAAGTAAGCGATTTAATCCAATTTGGTGTTAAAAATATCGATATTATCAGGGGAATTAACTTCCAGCCTGTTTCATTTTCGGGTAGAATTGACAAAGAAGACCTTGAGAAGATGAGGATCACAATACCTGATTTCGTTAAACTTGTTGAGGAGCAGACAAATGGAGAAATCCTTGCTGAAGATTTCTACTCAGCGCCCAGTGTAAATGCTTTTTCAAATTTCATTGAAGCTTGGAGAAAAACTCCCCAGGTAAAGTTTACATGTCATGAACATTGTGGTGTGGGGACCTATGTATTTATCGATGATAATGGAGGAATAACACCAATCACTCACTTCATCGATGTCGATGGATTCTTTGGATTATTAAACGATTTGGCAGAAAAGGTAGAAGGTGGTGGGAAGATAACTAAGACACTTGCTATTGCAAAGATAACAAAAGAATTATCCCACTTAATTGATTTAAAGAAGAAACCAAAGAACCTAGATATCAAGAAACTACTATTATCTGTATTAAAGGAAGGAGATGTCGACACCCTTGCGGAATTTACCTACCACACATTGTTAATCGGATGCATGCACTTCCAAGACCCCTACAACTTTGATGTTGAGAGGGTAAAGAGATGCGCCATACATTATGCAGTGCCAGGCGGAAAAGTTATCCCATTCTGCACTTACAATAGTCTCCACAGGGAAAGAATCGAAAAGCAGTATGCAATTCCACTAGACGTATGGGAGAAGCAGAACAGGGACAAGAACCTTCAGTCTCAGAGAAACCTTAAATCTCTATCATTTCCTTCAAAAAAATAATATTTTCTTTATCCCCTCTTTTTTCATTAACTGGCGTTTCCATAATCATTGGGATATTTTTTAGATAATCGTGATTTACTATAGCCTTAAAGCCAGCAGATCCTATCTTTCCAAGACCTATATGCTCATGGCGGTCCTTTTTTGAATTGAGCTCACCTTGTGAGTCGTTTAGATGTATAAGTTTTAAATTTTCCAAACCAACTACCCTATCAAAACTTGAGAGAGTATTTTCAAGCGCTTCTTCACTTGATATGTCGTATCCAGAAGTGAAAAGATGGCAAGTGTCAAGAGTAACGCCGCAGCTAAAGTTTGTGTTTTCAAGTAAGAATTTTAGCTCTTCAAAAGTTGAACCTAGAACTGAGCCGCTCCCCGAGGTGTTTTCAAAAAGCAGAGTGACGTTTCCAACATAGTCTTCTATTGAGTTGAGGGATTCACAAATCTGTGCTAGCCCTCTACCTTTACTCTGCCCTTTATGGGCACCTGGATGAATATTCAAAAACTCTAGGCCCAATCTGTTGCAGGAGATGAACTCCTTTTTTATAGAGTCAATTGATTTTTCTCTCATAGCTGAATCTTCAGAAGCAAGATTTGGTAGGTATGAGTCATGGACTACTACGGGGGTGATATCAATTTTGCGGTAATTATCTTTGAATATATTCCCAACATCTTCTGATACTAAGTTAAATGCCCAACTTCGTGGAGAATGTGTAAATATCTGACAGCAGTTTGCACCAAGAGCTTTTGTGTTGTCAAATACCTTCAAAAATCCTTGGGCGACAGATACGTGAAAACCTATCCTGCGCATAAAAATAAGTAAAATAATTTTAATTTATTTTTCTATCTCTTCTAGAATCCTCATGCCTTTTGTGAAAGACGGCATGCCTGAAGTTAATAGTACTACCCTTAGTACGTCAACTATCTCGTCAGAGGTAACACCAAGCTCCTTAATTGCAGACCTCATCTGCCTATCAGTTGCGCTCTCATCGCATCTTGATGCGGCTATTCCTATCGCAATAAGTTTCTGAGTTTTGTAGTCCAATGCTTTTCCTGTGTAAACTGCATCGTTTAATTTTATAATAGCATCATAAATCTCTGGGTACTCTGATCTAATTTTCTTCATACCCCTCCCGTAGAATACTTCTTCTTTCATTTTATCACCAAAACAATACCATCGCTTATACTTAAAAGGATTCCTATAAGTTAATTCTTTTAAGGTCAATAGCACCTTCGGGGCACTGCTCATGGCAGCAGTAGCATTTGATACATTTACTGTAGTCTATTTTTGCTGAAACTTTATCTACTGTAATCGCCTTCTCTGGGCAGCTTCTCACGCATACCCTGCATCTTATGCATTTTTTCTTTATGACCTTTGGTTTTTCGATCAAAAATCTTGTGAATATGGGGAATACAATATAATTGTACAAAGAAATTGGATTGAGCGATATCTTTCCGTGATATGTCCTTGGGAGGATAAAATCATTTATTATCGGTAACTCTCCAATAAGATTATAGTTTCCGTCAGAAAGATTATTTTCTATTGCGACCTTTAGGTAAGGTAGGTCATTATAAGTCAATCCAATAAGTCTGCATATAGCAAAATCCATTGAGAGAGGGTCCTTTGACCCCAAGACAATCTCAGTTCTCCTTGGAATACCCTTCATAGCAGGGCCATCGCCTTCAAGTGAAACAATTCCATCCATTAACGTAAGCTCAGGCTTTGTAACATTCCAGACGTCAAGCAATGCTTTTGAAAAATCATGCACATCCATAAATCTTGAGTGGTATCTTGTCTTTTCCATTCCTGGAACTGAACCGTACATATTTTTTACTGCGCCTGAAAGAAACGTGAGGGTATGAGTCTTCATTTTTGGCAGATTAATAATTACATCAGCATCAAGCAATGGCTTTAGAATGTCCACCCTCTTTAAAATAAGCCCATTTTCAATTTCAACTGTTTGTTTAGATGTATCTGTATTAAGACAATCTGTATAGTCTTTGAAGGTGTCCAAGTACCCTGTCAATCTATAGAGGGACTTAAGCGAGTTCTTAGTAAAAGGTATCCCGCTGCCAGGGCTGTCTATAATAAAAGGCTCGCCCCCGGCTTCAATTACCCTCTTGAAGACCTCTAAGGTGAAAAGTGGATGAGTCACTATGGCCTTCGAAGGAGACGAGAAAACAAGCAGATTAGGTTTCAGTGCCACCATGTCGCCTTTTTTTACAAATCTCTCGATACCGCCCAAATCAATTAGTACTTTATCTATGGCCACCGATAGACTTTTTTCGTAGTCAAGGGCTTTTCTAATGGATACTATTTCAGTCATGTTTCATTAGATAAGATAATCCTTCAATCAGTAGATCAGTGATTACACTTTCAACTTCTTTTTCAACTGGTTTTTCAGGTGGGTGTTCCACCTCAGAGGCTTTATCAAGCAATTTCCTACTTTGAGCATCTTCATAGACAAACAGTAAGACGCCCAATAAAAGAACAATAACCCCCGCAATACTAAGAACAACTGAGTATCCAAATCCAACTAAGAATAAAAACAGAGATGAGAAAAATAGCGTGAAAAATAGGATAATTCCATCCTCTCTCTTCCTTCGTGCATCTTCCAAAAGTCTCCTATGCTTAAGACCATAATAGTCAAATTCCATCAAATCACCTTAAGTCCTGGAAATCTTTTTAGGATCATTCCTTCGGTCTGGAATATCCTGTTGTAATCCAAAAACCTTTTTGCGGATAAAAGCCTTTCCTTGCTCTCTGCAAAAAGCTCTACTATAACATCATCCTTTTCTACGCGGTCGCCTACCTTGTAATTCAACAAGAGCCCTGCACCTTTGTCAAATGGAGTGCCTAGGACCTTTGCAACTTTGACAATCGTTGCGTTGTCAACTTTAGTTATGTAACCTGAATCCTCTGACAATATAGTTTCTTTGTACTTTCCAAGTGGGATTTCTTCCGGCTTTATATCGGGATCTCCTCCTTGCGCTGCGATAATCTCTCTAAATTTTTCTAAAGCCTTTCCACTTTCAAGAATGTCCCTTGCCATGACCTTTCCTTTCCCAGCTTCTGCCTTCTTACCGAGTTCAAGAAGTATTGCTGCGAGACCAATAGCCTTTTCAGTAAGACTTCCGCTTTGCTTTCCTTCTAATGCCATCAAAGCTTCCCTTGCCTCAAGAGCAGGGCCAACGGCGTTTCCTATCGGTTGACCTCCATAGGTAACAGCAACTTCAACATGCATTCCAAGAGACGATCCAAGGTCTGTGAAATTGGATGCAAGTTTTCTTGCATTTTCCCAAGTGTTAATCTTTGTGCCCTCCCCCATAGGGATATCAATCAAAAGGTATTCTGCACCCATTGCATATTTTTTGCTTAATACGCTTGCAAGGATAATTGGCTCTGGGTCAATGTGAAGCCTTCTTTCAACTTCAACTATCTTTTCATCTGCAGGTGTCAGATTTAAGACACCACTCCAAGCAAGACATCCTCCAGTTGTTTTGACAATTTCCTTTAATTTGTCTGGAGAAAAATCAACAGGAGATAGAACCTCTACAACATCGGCGGTACCTGCAGGTGATGTTATGGCCCTCGAAGATGTTTTAGGGATATAAAGGCCAGAAGATGCAACTATCGGGATTGTGAGAAGGGCAGTTTTATTACCTGGAACCCCCCCGATACTGTGGACATCCATTATGGGCCCTTTGTCAAATCTTATCATTGTACCAGTTTCTGCCATTGCGCGGGTAAGATACTCTATCTCCCTTGTCGAAGTTCCAAGTATTTGAGTTGTAGTAAGAAAACTTGATATTATGACGCTATCAATATTGCCGTTTATTATGCCCCCGACAAATTTTGTAATCTCTTCTCTTGTCAGTATTTTTCCCTCTAGTTTCTTTTTTGATATATGGGCAAGCTCCGTATTTACATCAGGAAATACTTCAACTATGTCATTTTCAAAATGATTATAATGCTTTGATTTTTCTGGAGGAACCCCGATAAATCCTTCATTTATGATAGCTTTTGTCAATACGGCAGATGATGAATAAGATGAATCAGATCTTTTGATAATAATTTTTTCTCCAGGATCAATTCTTTCCTTTATTGCATCCTTAACATTCAAAAAAACAATATCCTGCGTTTCCTGGATATCAAGGTACTTTATTTTAAGTTCCATAATAGTTATATTGTAAACGATTAATAAAAGAGTTACTATTTTTTGCGATTATTTTTTGAGATATTCTCAATTTTTAGTCACAATAATTCGTAACTCTTATAAATAACTGTTATTCCTTAAATAAGAGGGATAATATGAGGAAATTATATGCAATTTTAGTAACGTTACTTTTTGTAACAAGCGTTTTTGGTGTTGCATCAATAAC
>JBDKUY010000048.1:0-35423 GCA_039679445.1 Methanofastidiosum sp.
AGGCTTTAGACAAATATGCTAGCATCAAGAAAATACGGGAAGTCATAACTGATCGAGGGAGTGAGTTTCATGCAAACAGGAGGGACAAAAACGGGAATGCGACTCATCCATTCGAGGATTTCTGCAAAGAAAACGACATAACTCATATCCTATGCGGAAGAGCGCACCCGCAGACCAATGGCAAGGTAGAGAAATGGTTTGACCTTTACAAAAGAAAGCGTGAGAAATTCAAATCCTTCGATGATTTCATCCACTGGTACAACTGTGTAAGGCCACACATGAGCCTTGACTGGGACAACCTTGAAACGCCAGAACAAGCTTTCTGGCGAAAGCTCGAACCAGTGTCGCTGGGGAAATTCATAGAACTTTTAGAAATGGAGGTAGAAAACTATGAAGCGAAATAATTACCAGATAACACATTTTTTTAAATTTATAAATAACTTTTTATAATGAAATTATAATATAGGCTTAATGGACAAAATCACCTATATTAAAATTACAATATCCGTAATAGTTCTCCTTATGGGGATCTACTTGATATATCCAATTATACCAGGACTTATAGGGGGGTTTGTATTTGCATATGCATTCCTTCCAGTCTACAATAGGATATTCATCAAAACAAAAAGAAATGGTTTATCTGCCGCACTTACTACACTTTTTGTATCGGCCCCAATTCTACTTACAATTTTTTATGCACTATTCAAAGCGCTTTCTGAACTTGAGGTGATTACAGGATTATTAAAAAATACCTCTTCTGTGTCTATCTTAAATATTTTTGGTATAGACGTAACAGAATCTCCTTTTTATGGATTTATTACCGAAACTTTACCCACGTTAGTTAATCTACAAGACGTTTTTTCAAGCTCAATGCATGAACTACCTTTAACATTAATTAATCTATTATTCTTATTCCTAGCCCTTTATTACTTCCTCCATGAAAAGATAGTCATTGAAGAATTTATCCGTAAAATAATGCCTCCTCACTACCACAAGGATTTATTAGAAATTCTTGAGCCTACAAACAAGGTGATTAATGGATTAATTTACGGAAACGTAATGAGTGCAATGATAATTGGGCTACTTGCAACTATCGGATTCCTTGCATTGGGAGTGCCTTACTCTTTTTTATTAGGACTTTTAGTGGGGCTCGCTGGATTGTTGCCAGTGATTGGGCCTTGGACAATTTATCTCCCCATAGCATTTTACTTTTTTCTTATAGGCGACATATTTAGGGGATTAATACTTTTGATATTTGGTGTAGTAATTCTGACCCTCTTATACAATTTTTATATATTCCCAAAGCTTGGCGGGAAACAAGCGCAACTTCATCCTTTTATTGTACTAATCGGTTTTCTTGGAGGAGCATATATGCTAGGTCCAGTTGGAATTCTATATGGGCCTATTATTTTAGGCTTAGTCAAAGGACTCGCCGAAGGCATTATTAAAGAAAGCTCAAGTAAAAAAAGATTTTTCAGATTATAATTCTATCTTCTAAATATGTATCTCGCAGGACTTCTACCGAGCCCTATCTCAAATTTGCAGTTTTTACAGACTTTGCCAACTGTCGTTGATCTGCCAAATAGGTCTTGAGAGATAATATCTTGAAGGTCTTTTCCACAAAAAGGGCAGGTCTTTATCTCTTTGCCCTTACGAGAGTGAACCTGAACTCTTACACCATATTTTTTAGCAACTCTCCTTATCCTCTCTGCCGAGACTCTAACTTCCTCTTTATCAGATAGCCTTTTTCTTACCTTTTCAAAGAGTTCTTTTTGTGAGTGAATTACTATGTCTTCTCTTAGAACCTTCTTAATAGCATCAAGAATTTGTGGGTCTGTAGTCCGCATATATAATATTAGAAATTTAAAATATAAATGATTATCTCTAAAAAATCATTTTTTAGTTTTCATGAAATCTTCAAGTCTTGAAAAAGCGTCTTCCATTGTTTCAATTGGGGGTAGAAAAACTGACCTGAAATGGTCTTTTCCATAAATAGGACAAAATCCACTGCCGTGGACTAAAAGAACTTTTTTCATTTTTAAAAATTCATATACGAACTCTTTATCATCCTTCCATCTGTTATCTAATTCAATTTTTGGAAAGATATATAACGCACCCATTGGCTTTGTAGTGCTTATCCCTGGAATTTCATTTAGTCTCTTGTAAGCAAATTCACTTCTCTGCTTTAACTTTGAAACCATTTCTATTACGTATTTTTCACTACTCTTATATGCTTCTATGGCACCCATTTGACATATAGAATTTGCAGTTATCCTCGCACGAAGCTCCTTCATTATCCCTTCTTTTATGTCAAATAGGGGATCCCAGTTATAGAATGCCATATATCCAACTCTCCACCCCGGTGCAAGGTAAATCTTTGAAATGCCATTGAATGTCATGATGGGTACTTCATCAGTCATGGAAGCTGGGCTTACAAAAGAATCGTCAAAAGTAATTCTATCATAGATCTCGTCAGATATTATAAAGACATCGTGCTCTATTGCGATATCAAGTATCTCTTTTAGATTTTTTTTGGAATAAGTGGCACCAGTAGGATTGTTTGGATTTATCAAGACTATACATTTTGTCCTTTCAGTTATCTTTGATTTAAGGTCTTGCACATCAATATTCCAGTTATCCTCCTCCATAGTTCTATAAGGAACAGGAGTTGCACCAAAAAAAGTTGCATAGGCGGTATAAGTTGGGTAACCGGGCCCTGGAACTAAAACTTCATCGCCTGGCTCAAGAGTTGCCCCAAAGACTAGCTGAACGCCTTCAGTAACACCTGAAGTCACAACAACGTCTTCTAGGTATATCTTTCCATTATTTTTAGATTCCCTCTCGGCAATGACTCTTCGTAACTCTGTGTTTCCAAGAGAATCTTCATAACCATTTAAACTACCTCTAGCCGCATTGACGATGGCATCCACCATAGGCTCTGGAGTTTTAAAATCAAACTTCAGAGGATCCCCTATATTTAGTTTTAGGATCTTGTCTCCTTTAGATTCGAGTTTTCGTGCATATTCAGCTACGTCTCGAATGGCATAACTTATCGTTGACGATCTTTCTGAAACGTTCAATGGCATCACCTTCTATCCGGCTATTGAAGTTTGATATCTCCATATTTAAGTTTAACTATTATATTAGAACATAATACTAAAAATCAAAACAAATTATAAAAATTGTTTTATAATATCTATTATATTAAACTAATGTATATCCATAAGGAATCAATCTTTAGCTATAAACAAATAAATATAGATAATACGCACCAATTAGGACAAGCATTATCCCGCTTATCTTATCCAAAGATTTTGAATATTTTTTAACAAAATCTTCTACCCTCTTTAGTCCAAAAAATGAAGAGATAATAATAAGTGGAGCACCTACTAAAAATGAATAAATTAAAAGAGAGATTGAGGCAATGAAAATATTTTTTTCTAACGATACTATTGATATAAGGGATACCAAAAGGGGGGCAGCTCTTGCTATAGTTATTAGGCCATATGAAATCCCATATGTATAAGGAGTTGAGCCGTAAAAATTCCTCTCCTTTTTTACAGATAATATGTAACTTATTTTTATTATCCTCAATAGGATTAATCCGATAAATATTGATATTACCGCCCCTAGAAGAAATCCTAATTTAGTATCTGAATTAAAAATTGAAGAAACTCCAAAATTACCCAGTAGTCCAAGAGGTACAAAAATTGTTGCAACGCCCACAGAAAATATAATTGCATTGAGCGGCGCCCGCTCACCCAATATTTTTGGAAAAATAGGGATAATAAAAAAGAGATTCAACGGGCACAAGCCGGCCGTAATCCCTAAGACAACAGATGAAATCAGCGATTCAAACATTAATTATATGAACCCCATCTCTTTTTCTTTTTCCCACACATTTAGCCTAGTTTTTATGACTGTATCGGGATTTAAGCTTATAGAATCTATTCCACTTTCAACTAAGAAGGATGCAAATTCTGGGAAGTCTGACGGTGCTTGGCCACATATACCAATTTTTTTGTTCTTTGATTTGACGACTTCAATTGCCTTTTTAATCAATCTTTTGACTGCAATGTTTCTTTCATCATAGATGCTTGAAACAAGCTCTGAATCCCTATCAAGACCAAGGGTAAGCTGGGTCAGATCATTTGAGCCAATAGAGAATCCATCAAATATTTCACAGAATTCATCTGCAGCGAGTACATTTGAAGGGATTTCACACATCACATAAACTTCAAGTCCATTTTCCCTTTGCACAAGTCCAAACTCCTTCAAAGTGTTTACGACTTTTCTCCCTTCAGCAGGTGTTCTGCAGAATGGAACCATCAGCTTGATGTTATTTAGTCCAATCTCTTCTCTTGCCCTCTTAATAGCTTTACATTCCAGAGCAAAAGCCTGCTTGAAGTTTTCGTCGTAGTATCTAGAGGCACCCCTCCAACCAATCATTGGATTGCTTTCCTTGGGCTCATAGAATTTCCCACCAATAAGATTCTCATATTCATTTGATTTGAAGTCGCTTAGACGAAGAATGACGTCTTTAGGATAAAATGCCGCCCCAATCATTGATATACCATATGCAAGCTTGTCAATATAGAAGTGAGTTTTTTCCGCGTATCCACCTGTTTTATCTTCTATCTGTTTTATAACTTCTGCAACTTGCATATCATATCTTGATTTTTCATTCAACTCTTCAAAGTTAACAAGGGCCATTGGATGGATCCCTATGTAAGAATTAATAATAAACTCTTCTCTTGCTAATCCAACGCCATCGTTTGGAATCTGTGACTGGTAGAATGCTTTTTCGGGTATTCCGACATTCATCATTATTTTAGTCCTAGTTTCCGGTAGTTTCTGTATATCTATTTCTTCCACTTCGTATTTTAGTAACCCGTCATATACTGCACCTATCTCTCCTTCGGCGCAATTTACAGTAACTTTTTGTCCATCAGACAAAACTTCAGTTGAGTTATCAGTTCCAACGATGCACGGTATACCAAGTTCCCGAGACACTATAGCCGCATGGCAAGTTCTCCCACCTCTATTTGTCACAATAGCGCTTGCTTTTTTCATAACAGGTTCCCAATCTGGGTCTGTCATCTCTGTTACAAGGATCTCCCCCTCTCTGAAAAGAGAAATTTCCTTAGGAGTCCTTATGATATGGACCATTCCCTGCCCAATTAGATCTCCAACGGCTTGCCCAGTCACAAGCTTTTTCCCTTTTTCTTTTAAGATGTATGTCTTTATGGTGCTAAAATCTCTTTGAGACTGGACAGTTTCAGGCCTTGCCTGTAGAATGTAAAGCTCCCCATTAGTTCCATCCTTTGCCCATTCAATGTCCATGGGTGTGTGCTTACCTTTTTTGTTAGAATAGTGATCTTCTATTATTACTGCCCATCTGGCAAGCTTTAGAACATCTTCATCAGTTATTGAGAATTTGTTTCTTTCTTTTTCATCGACCCTTATATTTTTTGTACTTTCATTAGGATCATCAGAATAAATCATTCTTCTCTGTTTCGATCCAAGTTTTTTATTGATGATTGATTTGTACCCCTTCTTTAGGGTGGGTTTAAAGACATAAAATTCATCGGGATTTACAGTGCCCTGAACAATATTCTCACCAAGACCATAAATTGAAGTAACTAAAACTACATCTTTAAAACCAGATTCTGTATCAATAGTGAATATAACGCCACTTGAACCAGTATCACTTCTTGCCATCTTCTGGACGCCTATTGAGAGTTTAACTGAGAAATGATCAAATCCCTTATCATGTCTGTATGATATGGCCCTATTAGTAAAGAGGGATGCAAAACACTTCTTGCATGATAAAATCAAGGCATCGGGCCCTGTAATGTTAAGGAAAGTTTCCTGTTGGCCCGCAAATGAAGCATCGGGAAGGTCTTCAGCAGTTGCGGATGACCTCACAGCAACATCGACATTTTTCCCATATATTTCTTCTAACTTTCCATAGGCCTTAATTATCTCCTTCTTTAGCCCATCAGGTAGCTCTGCCTCTATTATGGAATGTCTTATTTTTTCTCCCCTTGTTGCAAGATTTTCATAAATGTTTGTGTCAAGGTCCTTTAGAATGTCCTTTATCTTCTTCTCTATCCCAGCATTCTTTAAAAAATAATCATAAGCATAAGATGTAATGGCAAATCCTTCAGGGATTTTAATCCCCTTGCTTTTAAGATTTCTTATCATCTCACCAAGAGAGGCATTCTTACCACCTACAAAAGGAATATCATCTATATCTATCTCTTCAAATAATAGGATTAATTTATTTTCCTTGTCTTGGACCATAATTACACCTGAACTTCTTCTAAAAACAATCCTTAAAAAGTTTTGGATATTTATTTAAAATATAGAGTTTATATATTTTTGATAATATTTTTATTGGTCTATTTACGAATAGTTTTAAATAAAAGAAAAAATAATCTGTTTCGTGGTCATATGAAATTTAAAATTATTGCCATATTAATGATTTTACTATTCTCTATGGGAACGATATCCTCGGCAATGTCTTTAGAGTTTGAAAGTAATACAATTCACAAGGATGAATTTGATATATTACAAGTAATGGCAAGTGATCTAGAAGGTGACGGAAATTATGAGATACTTGCTTATACCGCCGGTAAGAAATTTTTCTGCCTTGATGATAAAGGAAATATTAAATGGACCCTAGAATCAAATAACTCTTTTTCAATGATGAAGGTCATGGACGTTTATGACTTGCCTGGAAACGAGATTATCTTGGGGACAGAAAATAGAGTTGTTTCCCAAAAAGAGATATACAATGCATTAGTTTACTTCCTTGATGCTAAAGGAAATGAAATTGTCACAATACCAATTTTGGGCTCAGTCTTAGATGTAGATATAGGGGATGTTGATTCAAATGGAACATATGAAACTCTTGTTGGTGCTGATGATGGCAATGTCTACTTTTTTGATGAGGGACTTAATCTACTTTGGGATTACAAGACTAGAGGATATAACTTTAGAACCCTTATAGTTGATCTAAATGAGGACGACATAAACGAAATCATGATTATCTCTTGGGATAATACTTTGATACTTGATGGTCTAGGAAAGCTTACTAATTCTTACGAGACTAAACATATTCTTAGAGAGTTATATCTTGACAGATATAATAATATGATTCATGTATCCCGTTTTTTTAGGGAAGATTCTCAAAACTGGAAAGGAACAGTTGTCTACTCTTTAAACAGGAACTTAGTCTCAATGTGGGAATTTAGAACTGAAACTGAATCTAGCGCATCAACACTTTTTGATGTAAATAACGATTTAAGAGATGAAGTAATTCTTGCCGGAACTAAAGGTGAAATAATAGTACTTGACTCAAAAGGGGAATTTCTGAAAAGATTCGACCTTCCAGATAGAATATTCAAGATTGAGGTAATGGCGGATGAAAATACGAATTATATAATTGCCGGGTGTAAAGACAATAATTTGTACGTAATTGATTATAACACTGGGAATGTTGAATACAAATTCCCAACCCAAGGATGGGTTGAGAGCTTTTACATCTCGGATATTAATAAAGACGGCAAGCAAGACATAATAGTTGGGTCCAATGATAATAAGGTATACTTATTGCTCCAAAAGAAGGAAATAGTGGAAACCCCAGAAGAAGAGAACAAGACAGTTATAGACAAACCATCAGAAGAACAGCCAAAAAGTGAAACTAAGAATGTTCCCTTTGAAGAAGTCGGAATAATTGGTGGAACTTTACTAGGGTCTATTTATCTTGCCTTAAGGAAAAGAAGATAATTATTTTCTCTTTTAAGATTTTCACGTTATTTAACTTCTTTTTAGAATTTATCTTCTCTCTTTCTGCTATATTTAGGGCTATATCCATATAAATGAAGTTTCTCAGTAACATTTCCTCACGGGAAATGATTTTGGGACAAGGCAAATGAATAAATATCAGAAACATATATATACTTCCTATCCTTTTATAGTATGATAATATCTTATTGCTAAGATGTACACAACCTTCAAAAGAACAGGAGGATACATAGTTGTATTACTTCTTCAGGTTATTATTCTTGGTTTAAGGCTTTACAGAAATGTATCAAGCTTCTAGAAGAATGTGTGCAACTATTAGGCTGTGGCAGAAAAATGCACAGCTTATTGTCAATGCAGGCTATTGGGTTGATAAACAGCCACATAATGCATTCTGAAGAACATTGACAAAATAATAAATGGAGGAATGAAAATATGAAAAAGCTTGCAGTTGTGCTCGTGTTGCTATTCTTTTTAGCTACAATAAGCATGGCGAGTGCAACACCAGTAAAGGTGGTCACCATAACGGAATTATGCAGAGTTGGCGAAACAATAGCATATGGTATATATGACACAGATTGGAATCTAATAGATAGCATAAATGCCAAAGGATTCTATAATCTTATAGGCGAAATTGAGAAGTATGAGGAACAAAAAGGAATAAAGTTACAATGGTCCTACAGGAACAAACCTGGAATTGGACTCTTCGACACAGATTGCTAAATCGTGTCCAAATCCAGAGATGCTCATGGGCGCTTCTTAATCTCAGTAGGATAAAAACTGTTTGAAGGGCTCAAAATGAGCATCTTAAAAGCTTTGACCTGCCATATGGATATTCAAACGTTCCTTTCGAAGAAGCGGGTATATTGGTGGGGCCCTAATAGGTTCAATATATCTTGCTACAAGGAAAAGAAGATAATTATTTTCTCTTTTTTACACTTTCTCTTTTAATACCTTGATCCCTTCTCTGTTTTGATACTCTCAATCTTTCTTGACTTATAGCCGCATCATTATTTTTTGTTTTAATTTGTTGATCTTTTCTTTTCACGACTTTTCTCTTTGGTTTTTCCTTTGGCTTCTCTAAATTTGGCAGTCTTTGTCTTGCTGAATTCAATATTATTGCACTTGAAAGTAAAATTCCAATATAAAGTAAAATATTAATTGAATTCTGGACCAATCTTATTCTATTTTGAGTCAATATGTACTCATTTGTGATGAAAATTAGCGATTTCATTGGGCCTTCTTTTAACACAGAAGTCACTTTTGATTTAACACTTACCTTTTCCTGAAATTCTTCAGAGGATTGGCCTGTATCTGCATTAAAAATAATTGTATAGTCACCAGGTTCATTAAAACTTGCCTTAAATTTTAGTTCTTTAGTTTCCCCAACATTCAGTGAACCACTCCAGGATCCTTCAATAATGTTTGCGTCAGAGTTCTGCAAATTAACTTTCAGTGTATTGGCGTTTGCCCTACCTGTATTTGCTAATGTGAAGGGTATTTCAAAGATATCGCCCTCTTCAGATTCGAGAGTTTTTGTCACTGTAAGCGTAACAATTGGATTATATCCTACTAGGGTTACAGATGGTGGGTGATAAATGCTTAACTTGACGTTATCGCCCACTATATCTGTTACTTCAAATATATAATTATTTATACTCTTCAAAGAACGTTTTTTTATCACATGTTCCTGATCTTCTACATTTATTGTAGCTGAAAGACTAGCGGCGTCAGTAATTTTAAAATCCAATCCTCCAATATTGCTCGTCTCTCCTTTTCTTAAAGAAGTCTCTGATTTAGTCAATGACTTTATATTTGAATTTGAATATACTATGAATTTTATTCCTGTATCTGTCTGATTTAGAACTTTCACCATAATAGAATCAAAAGGTAGTATATCATCAGATAATCCGTATAGAGTTTTTGAATCCTGATTATTTCTAACATTTACAATAAGTCTATTATCGCTCCTATTGACGGTCATAGAGTATACTTTGTCACCTTCTCCAAAATATAATAAAAAAGGATCTTCACTCATTTCCCCAGAATATACAGGATTCATACTTCTTAGGACATCTTTTTTTGTATAATTTATTTTGAAGTTTGCAGCACCTTGGTCAAAATATATCGTAAATACATAGACGCCCTCAAATTTTATATCTTCAAAATCAATATCCATAGGATAATCTCTTAACTTGACAATATCGGGAACCACTACAGTCTTTATGATTTCGTTTGTATATTTACTTTTTTGTACTATATTCAGTTCAATAGTATTAATACAAGAAGCCACATATAAATCTTTATCACAAATATCAGTATCGACGAGCCTTATCTCGTAACTATAAATGTCTCCTGATATAGTATACCCTTCATTCTCTTTTTCATAAAGATGTATCATTATCGTTACTTCTTTCTTTTCATCCGCCCCAAGGACGAAATTTATCGAGCATATTATCATCAAGCAGGTAAAAACTGACAAAAAACGCCTGTGCATTAAAAAATATATGCAGGGTAACGCTTAAAAGACTTATGATATACTATCTTTCATGAAGAAGGTCTTACCACTATTACTTATTTCCTTGATTTTGCTACCTTTATATGGTGCAGCGGACGCTGATCCTAAGGTAGAATTAACTTATCCTAAAGAAACTGAACCCGGTAAACTAATCTATATTGATGTGAATTTACATAATACTACCTCTGAAATGCTTTGGGATTTGAAAGGAGTTATAGACCCAAGTGATATTCCCCTCGAAATTAAGAATTATGTCAAAATAATAGATGGCGATAAGCTATTCGTACCGGGTGATGGAGATCATACTATTAATGTCCAGGATAAAGTAACTCTCAGATTATCAATTGAAATTACTTCAAATGCAGACGCTGGAACTTATAAAATACCCTTAAGAATTAGGGGCGAAATTGGAAACTGTAGACAGGGATGTAAGCCTTATTTGCTTATGAAAGAAATTGAGTTCAAAGTTATTAAAGAATTTCCCTCACTTAAAATCGAGTTATCATCGTATCCTAACGAAGTCTTACAAGGACAGAGCATAAACATTCCATTTAAGGTATCAAACTATGGTCTTGGTTACGGCAATAATATCAAATTAAGCGTTCCTACAAATAACAATTTCACCACATCTTTGGATGTAGATTCAATTGGACTAATGAGATCCCAGGAATCAAGAAATGTCACTCTCAACGTTGCTGCTAAAGGTGACTCTACCGCAGGAAGCTATAAGACCGATGTTATAGTTGAGTATTTTGATCCATATGGTACTAAAAGGGCCACAACTGAATCAATCTCTTTTACAATAAAAGATTCAACATTAGTCAAAGATGCAGAAAGCTATTATACCCAAGGAAACGAATACTTTGAAAAGAAGAACTATTCAAAGGCCCTTGAACAGTATGAAAAATCAAAAGAGGCGTACCAACAACTTGGATTAGCAGATAAAGTAAGTGAAGTTAACGCCCGAATAGACCTAACTAAATCAACAATAGAATCGACAAAATCAAACATATCTCCAAGTATTTATATAATGTTTGGAGTGTTGCTCAGTGCGGTTACAATGGAACTTGGGGTCTTACTTGGGACTTTGACTAGAAAACCCAAATCACCTAAATCCTCAAGTATACCTAAAAACGATTTTTAAAGTGGGATGTATTCTGCTACTACCCTTTTATAAATTGGGTATTCTTTTACTATTGCTGATTTTATTTTCTTTGATAATTCTTTATTTTCAGATATTTCCTCTGCTACCGCCCAGTGAGTAAATATCTTGTCTCCATGGGTTTCATACATTTTTTTTGAAATATTAAGTACACCATTAAGATAGTTAACTATTTCTCTAACATCCCCTGATAGCTCACCCTTTACAATGAGACAGTCCTCAATCTCTTCATAGTATTTTTTGGTATTCTTTGCTCTGCGCTCCCATCTTCTTCGTAGTTGAATTGCATCTTTTAGGACAGAGGGACAGAAATGAATTGATATTGGAAGACCTTCGTACTTTTCTAATAGCCTGAGTGATATGTCTTTACTGCCTTTTACCATACTAGTGTCACTATCGAAATCAAATCCTCTTTTAGAAAGATTATCCCAATTTGTTTCTGTGTATTCAAATTCATTCAAATTAATAAATGAAAAGCCAACAGAAGACGCCGATTCAATTATTGAGCATATCCTTTCAAAATCACCTGGTATAGCTGGGATCTCAATCCCAAAATTAAAGTTCATATCGAGGATATTTTTTAGGTCTTGTACCTCTTTCTCATCTTTCACATGAAATCTGACTTCATCAACATATCCTTCTAGTTTTCCTAGCTCTTTGACTTTTTTATCAGTGCTTCCTGTATATAGGTGGATATGATGTTTATTATACTCATTTTTGATTAGTTTAGCATAATCAAGGCATTTATCTATTTTTACTAGAGGGTCTCCACCAGTAAAACTAATTCCTTTTGAGCCACACGCTTTAACCTCTTCTAGAATATCTTCTTTTTTTTCTATTATTCTCTCATTGATGTATGAGACATCCTTATCCTTTTTTTCATTGGATACAGGACAGTAATAACAGTTCACATGGCAGATTCCAGTAACAAAAAGCACTGATTTTTTACCTTCAATACATAATTTACAACCTTTTGGTAGTTTTCCGGTGTAACTGGAGTTAGCATCAGTCATCTTTATTGACATCTACTGTAATTAATTTATCCGGCTTTAAAAGATATCTTCAAAACTTATTTAAACTAAAAATAAAAAATTTATTAAAGGTGCGACAATGGACTTCGTTAAGGTCACAGGCGAGCTCAAAAAAGAGGTAGAAGACGAGATTAAGAAATTTTTTGATGTAGAATTAAAATCAATTGAAAATGATATTCTTTGTGATTTCTATAAAGACATAAGGCACCACACACTCCTTGGAGGAAAACGCCTTAGGCCTATAATGTGCATTATGGCTTATTGTGGATATTCAGATTATAATCCTAAAATTCTAAGAGCTTCAATAGCATTTGAGCTTCTTCATTCTTCCTCACTTATACTTGATGATGCCATGGATGAGGATGTTATAAGGCACGGTGAAAAAACTTTCAATGCAATATACGCAGACAAATTTTTGAAGTCTGCAAGGTTCGATTTGGCTCCTTACTATGATGGTGGCAACTGGATAAAAAAAGATGGGCTTTCTCAGCTACTTACGATGCAAAGGGCAATTTCAAGATATTCTTACGCACTCTCCGTTCTGGGGTCTAATATTCTTTATGCTTTAAGTGGAAAGGCGATAAGATCAAGTGGATTTGATGATAAAATTGTCACCAAGGCAATGATAATGCAGAGAGAGATGTACAAAATATTAAACGAGGGCCAGCTGTTGGATATACTAATGGAACAAAAAGGGGGAAACGAAGATAAATATTTTGAGATGATAGACCATAAGACAGGAATTCTCTTTAAATATCCGTTAAGGATTGGTCTTCTTTTTACTGAAAAGGCAGACATATATTCTTTAGATAAATATTCTTTAAATCTTTCAAGAGCATTTCAGGTTCATGATGATATACTTGGTGTCTTTGGAGAAGAGGGTGCAACTGGGAAACCAGTTGACAGCGATATTAAAGAAGGAAAAAATACTTTATTAGTAATAAAAACACTTGAGTGCGTAGATGAAACTCAATTAAAGAAAGTCAAAGCTATTTTAGGAAATAGGAATGCATCTTCTGAGGATATAGCCGAAATAAAGGACATAATGAGAAGCTGTGGTTCTTTGGATTATTGTATTGAAAAAGAATCTCAATTGATAAAAGCAGCCAAAGAGTCTATAGGCCAAAACATGAAAGAAAAATCTAATATATTTCTAACTGAACTTTGCGATTTTATAATAAAAAGAAAGTATTAGAAAAATTATTCAAATACAATATCAACATTCTCGCCCGTGATCAACAAAAGTATTTCTTTTACACTTTTTGTCGCAATAGGAAGTTTTCTCTCAAATTCTTTTCCTAGTCTGAGTCTTTTAATTATTGTACCATCAGGCATGTAAACAATGTTTATTCCATAAACTTTTGCCGGGTATAAAAGGTCAGAAGCAACTTTTTTAACATCTTTGCTTTCTTCAATAACCCTTATCTTTTTATTTAATTTTTTACTTAATCCCCTTATTACATTGCCACCTTTACCAATAATACTTCCTATATCTCCTGCTTCGATGAGAATAATTATAAGATTGCCAACCTTAATACTCCTCTTGAACTTTACATCTTTTAGTCCTTTATTTTCTTGAGAAAGTCTGTAAAGTTCTTTAGCTATTTCGAGGTCGTTGTCATTAAGTTCGCCGTCTTTAATCTTTGCAGTACAATCTGGGCAGAGCATTCCGGTCTTCAAACAGATCTCACAAAAAGGTAGCTCCAAATCTCTTTCACCTTCTAAAACATAGCTTTATCTTCATATCTTAAGCCTTTTTAAAAAGGTTTCGGTATTATTATTTTTCTAATTAAAATAATAAAATAATAATTTCCCGAAACTCTTAAATAAAGAATAAAAATAGAGTATTCACTATATTTAAGAGGACTGTTTATTATGAAGAAAGTACGTTTGGGAGTCGTTGGTTTTGGTATAGTTGGTAAAGGAGTATGCAAAGTAGTAAGAGACAGAGCAGAACAATACAAAAAGAAGTATGGGGTTGATGTCCGGATTGTATGTGTTGCCGACATGCTAAACTCTATTTATGATGAAAATGGAATTGATCTTACTAAGTTGATGGATCATAATCAAGAAAGATCTCTTATGATAAATTATCCTGATTCTTCAAAGGATAAAAAATGGAACGGGGAACAGGCAGTAGAAAATATGGATGCCGATATTATTGTTGAAGTTACACCGACAAATATCAAAGATGCCCAACCTGGATTGAATCATGTCCTAAAAGCCTTTGATAGAGGTATGCATGTCGTAACTTCAAACAAAGGGCCTTTAGCACTCCACTATGACAAAGTAATCAAGGCTAAAGAAAAAAGCGGAAAGGAATTAAGATACGAGGCAACTGTTGGAGGAACAATGCCTGTCCTAAATCTTGCCCAGGAAGCACTAAAAGGAAATGAAATTATTTCAGTAAAAGGTATATTAAACGGTACTACAAATTATATTCTTTCCAACATGGCATTCGAAGGGAAAAAATTTGGGGATGCATTAAAAGAAGCGCAGGAGAAGGGTTATGCCGAAGCAAACCCTGCCCAAGATATTGAAGGTTGGGATGCAGCATGCAAAGCAACAATACTTTCAAACGCTTTGATGAGTAAATCAATGACTTTAAGCGATGTTAAAGTCAAGGGAATCACTGGCATAATGATGGAAGATGTTTTAGAGGCAAAGAAGACGGGCAATATCATAAAATTACTGGTAGAAGTTACCGAAAAGGGTGCAAAAGTCGAGCCAACACCAGTTCCCCTAAGCTCTCCACTTGCAGTAACAGGAACTTTGAATGTAGCTGTGTTCGAAACTGATCTTTCCAAAGACATAACTGTAATGGGAAGAGGCGCAGGTCAAATAGAGACAGCCGCGGCAATAATGAGTGACGTGTTTGCAATAGTTAGATAAAAAGGTGGAATAATGAAGCTCCTAAGATACAACTACAAAGATAACATAGAACAAGGAATTCTAGAGAAAGACGTGATAAAAAAAATCAAAGGGGATTTCTTTTCAGGATTTGAAATAACTGAAAATGAGATTGATTTGAACTCAGTCAAGCTGCTCTCTCCAACGGTGCCTTCAAAGGTCGTGGCAGTTGGTCTGAATTATGTTGATCATACAAAGGAACTTAAAATGGAAATTCCTAAAAATCCCATAATATTTATAAAACCTGCAAGCACAGTCATTGGTCCTGAAGACCCTATAATATACCCCGAAACTTCAAATCAAGTGGATTATGAAGTTGAGCTTGGAATGGTCATAGGCAGAAGAGCAAAGAATGTTGAAAAAGATGAAGCAGGAGATTATATCTTGGGATATACAGTCTTCAACGATGTCACAGCAAGAGATTTGCAGAGAAAAGATATACAATGGACAAGAGCAAAATCTTATGATACATTTGCCCCTATGGGGCCTCTCATTGAAACTAATATAAATCCATTTGATCTCCCAATATCTCTCAAGTTAAATGGAATCACAAAACAAAATTCATCAACGAAGAATATGATATTTAATTGTTATGAATTATTGGAATTTATATCCGAGATAATGCCTCTTGAACCCGGTGATGTCATTGCAACTGGAACGCCACCTGGAGTTGGGCCTATGAATAGAGGAGACACAGTTGAGGCAAAAATAGAAGGAATAGGATTATTAAAAAATTACTTAATATGATAAGGTGAATAACATGGAAAAAATAAATGTAGGGGTAATTGGAGCTACTGGAATGGTAGGTCAAAATTATATAAGATTGTTAGATAATCATCCATGGTTTAATGTTACATATGTTGCAGCATCGCCAAAAAGTGCGGGTAAAAGTTATGAAGAAGCTGTAAGGGGAAAATGGCAGATGATTTCGGACCCCCCTGAAAAAGTTCGAAAACTTATGGTTAAGGATGCAAATGATGTAAGCCAAGCAATTGGAAAATGCGCCTTAGTATTCTCTGCACTTGAAATGGAAAAGGAAAAAATCAAAGAACTTGAAGCAGCATATGCCAAAGCAGGAATAGCAGTTTTTTCTAACGCCTCAGCCAATAGACATGTTGACAATGTGCCGATGTTGATTCCTGAGATTAATAGCAATCATATCGAAATAATTCCTCAGCAGAAGAAAGCAAACGGTTGGGATAAAGGGTTTATAGTTGTAAAACCAAACTGTTCATTACAAAGCTATATGGCCCCTGTTTATGCATTAATCAAGGCAGGATACGAAGTCAAAAGAATGATAATTACAACAATGCAGGCCGTTTCAGGAGCAGGATATCCTGGAGTGCCTTCACTTGACATGATAGACAACATTGTTCCATTTATCTCTGGCGAAGAAGATAAATCAGAAGTAGAACCTCAGAAAATTATGGGAAAGATTGTAAATGGAAAAATTGTAAACGATACAAGTATGAAGATTTCTGCTCACTGCAATAGAGTGCCAGTAATTGATGGCCATACAGCATGTGTAAGCCTTGAATTTGGCGCAAAAAAGCCTTCACTTGAGGAAATTAGAAAGATCTGGGAAGATTTCCGCTCTGAGCCGCAGGAATTAAACTTACCATTTGCACCCAAAAAACCGATTATTTACAGAGAAGAACCCAATAGGCCTCAACCAAGAAAAGACAGAGATTCTGATAAAGGCATGGCAGTAACAGTTGGAAGACTTAGAGAATGTAAAGTATTTGATATAAGATTCGTCTGTCTTTCCCACAATACAGTTAGAGGGGCCGCAGGCGGGGGAATATTAAATGCTGAGCTTCTAAAAGCTAAAGGCTATCTTTGATGATATACATGGAGATTGAAGAAAATATACTAAAACGTTTGAAGTCCGTAAAAGGTATTGTAGATGCCTTTGTTCTATCGGCAGAGGATATTGATAAAATCAGAGAATTTGAGATCCAGGCCGAAAAGAATAAGGCTGCCGGGGGGATGATGGACTTTATCAACGAGGGTGTCTGGGAAGTTTTATCAAAAGGAGCAGTGTTCCTTATTTTTATTGATGACTCATTCACAGATAGAAAACACGGTCAGAGTCTAACATTAATGAAGGACCCTTCGGGCAATATTCTAGGTAAGCTCTTAAGAAAGGACGAGATCCCCGATTATCAGAAACGAAATGATGTCCTTTTTATGGGAGAAGAGTTTGTTATATTTACTAATGTAAAGACCCAAGGCAAGCCTTACTTTGTGATTCCCTCACAAGAGGTAGAAGAACTAAAAGATTTGAAAGGGATTTCAGCAAGTCTCTGTGTTCCAACGGACCTATTCTTTAAAGAGCAATACAGCATAAAAGGAGAAAATCTTGGTACAGTCATTATTGGCGTAGATAAACCCTAAAAGTTTAAATCTAAATCTTTATTTCTTATATTATGATTAAATACTCGATGTACGTCAAGGAATCTTCATTTTTTCATAGCCTTGACCCCAGAACAAAAATAGTCATTCTTTCATCGATTTTTGGCCTTGCACTTTTATACAAAGATCCACTTTATCTTGGCGCCATTGCAGTTTCAGTCTTATTGATGATAAGATTTCTCTGTAAAATCAAAATTAAGAGATTGGCTACATACATAAGACCAATACTCCCACTTGTCTTAATGTCATTGATATTATGGCCTTTTTTCCAGCCAACAGGAAATATAATTTTTGAATACTGGAAGATACGTGTCAGTGAGGATGGCATACGGATGGGGCTTGCAATGACTTTTAGAATCTTTGCAATAATCACCGCAACTTTTCTTCTCTTGATGACAACACTTCAGCGCGACCTTGTTCTAGGATTAATGAAATTCAAAGTCCCATATGAATACTGTTTGACTTTAGCTATATCCCTCCGGTATGTACCTACTTTAGCAGGAATAACATATACAATAATGGATGCCCAGAGATCAAGAGGTCTGGAATTGGATAAGGGCCCGATATTCAAAAGAATAAGAAACTACATACCAATAATTACTCCATTGATTATAGGCTCGATAAGAATGGCTGAAGAGCTTGCAATAGCTATAGAATCAAGAGGATTTGGGTATGGGGAAAGAACATTTTTAAGAGAAATATCTCTTAAAAAAAGAGACTATGCTTCAATGTCTGTTTTTGTCTTGATTTTAGGAATCGGGGTCTACATTCGATTATTGGGTTATGGCAGCATGGCATTTGTTTAATAAATTAAATCTGATTAATTTGCAAACACTTTTAAAAGATTGAGTTCTATTTTTTTTGTGAAATCTCCTGACATAGAAAAGACAGAAAAAATTAGGGCATATCTAAAAGAAGAGTATGAGTATTTTGATCTTGTTGAAGTATTAAAAGAAAAGGGATTTTCCCAAAAAGATCTTGAAAAGGAAGAAATTAAACAACTCATATCTTCTTCCCAAGAGGTAGTAAATCAGATTCAGCATGAGCGGGGAATGCTAAAAAATGAAATTAAGATTTTTCTTGAAGGGCGCATCAATAGGCTTGAGCAGAGGATAAGAGAACTAAATGAACCACCCTTCATGATTGGTATTTACGTAAGGCCCCTTGAAAGAGAGGGCATGCATGAAATTTTTGATTATGTAAATTATAGGATAATAGCCTATATGATTGATGATTTAGATATCAACAAAGGAGACAAGATAAGGTATAAGTTCATCGAGGCAAAGGAAGGGGGGAGATTTGTAATACTTGAAAGGCACCCCGGCAAAGTTGATACAACACTTGGTGAAATAATAAAGATTGAGGGCAGATACGCGACAGTGAGATTTGATACTTATCATGAGATGATGTTGGATATAGGGGACTTTGTGGATTCTAGGAATGAATATCTTAAGGCCGGAGCCACAGTTACTTTATTTGGGAATTCAAAAGACTGGGAAATACTTGAGATAAAGACTAATGTAAAATATGGAGACGATCTTCTTCTTGAAAAGAAACCGAAGGTGAATAGAGAAGAGATAGGTGGACTCGATGAGGCTATTTTAGAGATCGATCAGGCTGTTGGCTCTGCATTGAGTTATGATTTTATCAGAGAAAAAGTCCAAAAATTAAAAATCGAGAGGACCAAGGGCATAATGCTTTATGGGCCACCTGGGTGCGGTAAAACATTAATTGCACGTTATGCGGCCTCTATTTCTTCAAGGAATTTTATCAATGTAGACAAAGAACTTAGGAGTAAATGGTTTGGAGAAACCCAACAAAACATTGAGGAATTATTCAAATATGCAAATGAAAAAGCGCCTTCTGTTTTATTCTTTGATGAATTCGATAGTCTTGTCCCAGAAAGAGAATCAGGCTCAGAGGCCGCAAGACTTGAAAATCCTATAGTAAATAAATTTTTACAGCTTCTAGATGGCCTTGAGGAGATGGGAGATGTTATTGTTATCATAGCTACAAATAGACCCGATATAATTGATCCAGCGATTTTAAGACCAGGGAGAATTGATAAGCATATCAGGATAGGAAGGCCTGACACAAGAGAAGCTGGAGAAAAAATCTTAGATATATATCTAAAGCCAGACCAACTAATCCCGCATCCAATTGAGATTGAAAAATACGGGTCCGCCAATAAGTTTGCCGAAGTCATGAGGGAGACTATATTGAATGAGCTGTACGATAAAACTAGAATGTGCAATATAGAAAAAATTGGGCTTGTCAATGTTCCAATAACTGAGGCCATATCAGGTGCAATGATAAAAAATATAGTAATCAAAACAAAGAAGTATTATATCAATAGACTTGATAAATATGCAAAATTAATTGATGTTATAAACAACATTTACCACAACAAGTTGTATATTGAAAAAACATGTGAAGTCCTATGCACCCATATAATTAATGAATGCTATGAGGTTTCAAAGGAGCTTGGAGAAACTGCAGAAAAAGTGATAGGTGAAATCAAAAAAGACTTAGTTTCTAACATGCCTGAGAGAATTGAAGAAGTATACCTGTTAAAAAGAATTGAAGAATACATTGATCAAAACGAAGGAATGTTAATTCAAGACGCAATCAAGTCCATAGACGAAGATTGTGGAAATATTCAGCGGTAAATATCCCCTACTTTTCCCATATATGTTCCGTCAAGAAGGTAACAATCAAACTTTTTAATTTCTAATCTACCGCTCTCAAAGTAAGGGCCTGGGATTTCTTCGTCTTTGTTTATTGATATGCCTTCAATAACTGGATTAAATGATGGCAAAATAATTACATTTTGAGGACCTTCTATTCTAAGAAAACATTTCAAACGAGTAATCTTCCCGTTTGAATCAACAAACTCAACAACAGGATGGACATGTCCCATAATTAAATTGCAGCCTTCAATAAGGATGTGCCCATGAGTTAAAACATGGTCGTCAATTTTGAAGGATTTCATGACTTCGTTATGAACAATATCTTCGATATTTCCGTCATGATTTCCTTTGATCAGTTTTACTGGGATATCAAATTCTAAGAATTTAGGTAGGTTTAATTTCTCAAAATAGGATGTAAATGGAAGGTTATGTTTGATATCTCCCAATAATATAAGCTCCTCTACCTTTTTTCTTTTTATTATTTTTAATAAATCAGCCTTCATTTTTTGTCCGACATCTGGGATCTTAATCCCTTTTTTGTAATACTCATACTCTTTACCCAGGTGCAGATCAGCAACAACAAGATATCTCTTATCGGATTCAATGATTATTGCAGGCTTATTTATTACTGGATATAGGTCCATAATTTAAAACCAATAAATTAAATTTAAAAATGCTTTGGTAAGTTCTAAGTAGGTGTGGTCATGAGTTTTGAACTTTTGGGGGCAGATATCGTCAATGTACTAAAAGAGTTTAATATTACTTCTCCTACTGATATCCAGAAAAGCTCAATTCCACAGATACTTGCCAGGAAAAATGTATTGTTGATGGCTCCCACAGGCGCAGGAAAAACAGAGGCCGCAATCTTCCCATTGCTGAAAATGGTTAAAGACAGCAAAACGCCAGGCATAAAGATTCTATATATAGCCCCTCTCCGGGCCCTTAATAGGGACCTTCTATTAAGACTTGAAAAGATAGGGGAAGCGATGGGGATTACAATCAAAGCAAGACATGGCGACACAATTCAGAGCGAGCGAAGAAGGCAGAGTTTGAATCCTCCGGATATTTTGATTACTACCCCCGAAACACTTCAAGCACTTTTTACTGGAAAGAAGCTAAGAGAGCATCTGAAATCTGTACTCGCTGTTGTAGTTGATGAAATTCATGAAATAGCCGAGGACAAAAGAGGTGTGCAGCTAAGCCTTGCCCTCGAGAGACTTGAAAGATTAAAAAACGGCAGAATCCAGAGGATTGGGCTTTCCGCAACTGTTGGCTCCAAAGAGGAAGTTGCAAAATTTTTAGTAGGAGAAGGGAGAGAAGTTGAGATAATCCAATCTCAGATAAAAAAAGAGTTTAACATTGAAGTTGAAACTCCTAAAATCTTTGAAGAAGACATAATGACGGCAGAAAATCTAAAAATATCTCCTTATGTTGCATCATCAATTAGAAGGATTAAGGAGTTAATTGATAGCCACAAAAGCATTCTTCTTTTTGTCAATACCCGTCAAATGGCCGAAACTCTTTCATCAAGATTTAATCTGATGGAAATGAATTTTATAGATGTGCACCATTCCTCACTCTCCAAAGAAACTAGGATTGATGTCGAAACTAGATTTAAGAATGGTGAAATTAAAGGGATAGTATGCACTTCAAGCATGGAGCTTGGAATAGATGTTGGTGCCGTTGATCTAGTTATCCAGTATGGTAGCCCGAGGCAAGTATCAAAGCTATTGCAGAGAGTTGGAAGAGCTGGACACAAAACCTATCTTGTTTCAAAAGGTATAATTCTCACAAGTGACGAGGAAATATGTGAGTCTGCAGTAATAGCAAAAAATGCATTAAACTATCGGATTGAAAGGTCAGAGATACCCGAAAAATCTCTTGATGTATTATCCCACCAGATAATAGGGCTTTCAATGGAGAGTAATGAAGTTTCAATCGAAGAGGCTTACTCTCTATTTAAAAAATCCTACCCCTATAGAAATATGAGTTATGAAGAATTTTGGAAAGTGCTCTACTTTTTAGAAAGTATAAAGCTCATTTGGATCAATAACGGAATAACTTACAAAAGGTCCAAACAGGGCATGTTTTATTATTACGAGAATTTGTCAATGATCCCAGATACAAAACAGTACAGGGTTGTTGAAGTAGGAACTGGATCATCATTGGGCGTGCTTGATGAGAATTTTATCGTATCAAATATTGAAGTCGGCGGAAACTTTATCGTTCGTGGTAGAACCTGGAAGGTATTAAACATTGAAGAAGAAAAAATAGAGGTAACTGAAACTAGGTCTGTCGGTGCAATTCCTTCTTGGGAAGGTGAGCTCATTCCGGTCCCATTGTTTGTCTCAAGAGATGTTTCTGAAATTTTTGATGATAAATCCAAGATAGAAGAATTACCTTTAACTAATGATACAAAGGAAATCCTATATGATTTGCTTGATGAGCAATCAAAATACTTCTCTTACTCTAAGAATTCTTTAGTGATTGAAGATATAGGTGAGTTTGTCATCCTGCATGTATTTAATGGGTCTAAAGCAAATGATACGCTGGGTAGGGTCATAACATCACTTCTGGCACAGAGATTTGGGGAATCAATAGGAATGAGGACAGACCCATATCATATAATGATAAAATTCCCTGCCGGAATCAAAGACGGCGGGGGCGTAGTAAAAAATACCCTTCTTGAATTAAATGAAGATCATGTAACACCCATCCTTGACATAGTCTTGAAAAATACTCCACTTTTTGAGTGGAAAATGATACAAATAGCAAAAAGATTTGGAGTTATAAGGGCAAACTCTGATAAGTACTTGATGAAGAACATACTAAAGCTCTATAGAAATACACCACTTTACGAAGAAACTTTAAATGAGCTATACCACGACAAACTTGAGATTGAGCCCGTAAAGGAATTTATCAGGGATTTAAAAAATGGAAAAATGAATATAATTGTCAATAAAAATAATGAGCCATCTACTTTTACAAGATATCTTCTTGAAGGGTCTTCATTTGAACTTTTGTATCCAAAAAGACCCGACAAAGAGATTATAAAATACCTGAAAAAAAGACTCCTCGAGAAAAGAGTTACAATTGCATGTCTTCATTGCAGAAACTGGAAAACGACCCTTTCTGTAAATAACTTTGAGGATAACCCAAAATGCCCCCAATGTGGTGCACGATATGTTGGAATTTTAAGGAAACGGGAATATTTAGAAATAGTCCGGAAAGGGGCAAAAGGGCAAATAGATGAGGAAGAAAAAAAGACCTTGAAAGAAATCAAAGATTCTGCGGATTTGATTCTTCCCTACGGCAAAAAGGCGATAATTGTTCTAGCAGGAATTGGGATAGGGCCCAGAACAGCGAAAAGAATATTGGTAAAGGATAGACAAAATGAGGAAGATCTTTTCAAGGATATCCTTGCTGCCGAAAGAGTTTACGCTAGGACCAAGATGTTCTGGCAATCAAACAAACAGTAACTTCATTAGATCTTCCAAAGCGTTATTTGTAGCCTCACCATTTCTGCCACCAACGATTAAAACACTGTTTTCATAGAAGACATTTGTTAGGTATTCCCACTGACCAAATGATCTTGACCATACCACTTTGGATACGTTTGCATCATATATGTCCTTTATTATGAGATTGTTGTTTTCATTTCCGATCAAAATCAGATTCTTCTTTAACTTATCAGCACCAGTAACATCTATATCCCTTTTTATCAGTGAAGCAGGCTCGATCTTAACTGTCGAGTCATAGAATAAATACAATTTTGACTTTTTCTGACTGACCTCAAGTTCTATACCATTTCCATCCTTTTGCTTGTAGTTTGAGTCAAGTATATCAATCTTGAAATAGTTCTTTGGGCCGTATACTACTTGTGGATCGCAACAAGATAGATCAATTTTATCACACAAAATTACGTCAATTGTGTCGTAATTACATTTCTTAAATCTTGGATGAGAGGAATTAATGTCAAAGAAATCATCGCATGTTCCGTATCTCCCGTCTTTTCCCGGGCTGACGTAAACTGGTGAAGGGAAAGGGAATTTAATGGACGCATTGCATTCTTCTCCAGGGGTCTCAAATATGGGTATCTGCTGTTCTTCAGCAGATAGATTTCCATCAAGATTAATATCAACGCCTAATGCAATTATATCCTCCCAGATATTTGATATGGTGAGGTTATAGTCATTTGGGTATGTAACAAATGGCATACAGCAGGGGGTTTCTTCAATAGCACCGTAGTCCTTTAGGGAATAAACATCAAATTCTGCGAGCATGCTTTTGTCAGCACCCTCAAAGACTTTTATCCCATCTATATAGAAAACAGGAACTGTCCAAATAGTTTCTTCAAGGCCGTCAATAACTCTTGTTCCTCGATCATATATGAAATATGGATCATTCTCATACTGCCTAGTTGGAACAGTTGTAAAGGAACCGTATCCGCCTTTAGGGTCACATAACGGCACACAGCTGCAACACCTTGAGCTATTTGCATCCATCACCATTAGAAAATCATTGCTCTTGCCTGTGAAGTCAGATACTCTAAGATAGACTTTGTATTCTCCAGAAAAGCTTCCACCACTTTTAACCTTAAACTTATCATCCTTAGAAGTCTCTTCAGTTGTGGGGCTGTGTATATCAAGAAGAGTTACAGTGTACCAGCCGAAGACTTTGGTATCACCAACTTTAAATATTGTATCTGGGGAATAAATAGGAATTCCATAAATAAAGTAACTTATATTTTCATCTTTAGAGCGGTATACTCCGTTATTTATTATTGGATATTCTTTTTCAAATAATCTAATTTTATAAGAGTTATATGGTATATCATAAAGGGGGCCACCGCAACCGCCAAAAACCTTTCTTTGAAATGGTGTGTGGATATATGTTACCCTGTATATTATATCAGACATATTAAAATCAAGACAATAATCATCAGGAACATCAATATCTGAGAGCTTTATGAATATCTCTTCATGCGTTTCGTTATAATCAAATATCTTATCTCCATCACCGTAAGGATACAAAAATGAGGAGTATTTATAGCCATCATCCCACCATAGGGATTTCAATCCATCGGCCACCTTAACCGAATTCACAGATGTATTAGCAGGATCAATTCTTATTACGTCGCTATCATTCAAGTTTTTCAAAGAAACTTTATACTCTTCGTATACTGTATTCTCGATCCTTTCAGTGTGTCTGTTGGCAATAAGAAAAGCTAACTTTGATGCGGAGATGATATCTGAGGATGTTGCCGTTTCACCGACAACTATCATTGACTTTACTGTGTCACCATCAAAAAAGAAATCGTCTCCAGGGACAGAGGAGGAGCCTACATTATATGGAAAAAATATAGAAAATACAATAATTGAAAGCAGTATTAGGCCCCTTCTCATATTCACACCGATATCGATTCATTATTTTTTCTTTATATAATTGTTGTATCCGTAGTATCCTCCAATTAACAGTACTACTATGAGCCCTATCATTACACCAATTCTTACATTACTTACTGATTTCTCTACCGGTATATCTATGTTCCTTTCGAATAGGTATACATTTAGATCCTGCTTTTCTTTGTCTCCGACCGCCCTAATCCTTAGATTTAATTGATAGGTTTTTTCCTCCGCTATTGATTTGACATCGGTGGCCAATACAACTTCTGCCTTTTGCCCAGGTTCAAGAACTCCAATATAATCATTTTTTGATGTGAAGTCAAAAGGTTGCTCTGACCTTTCAATCGCTTCAACAATTATTGATTCGGCCTTTTCCTCCCCTCTGTTTTCTATTGTCATGTAGATCTTTGCGCTTCCGCCTGCTCTGGCAGTTTCTGGTACCAGACGATATTCTGTAATTTCTAGCTCAGGTTTTCCCTTTATATCTAAGTTCAATTCAAACTGTTCTTTAAGCAGGTTGTTTGAAGAATCCCTGTATTCAACAATCATAGGCACAATGTAAGTCATTTTCTTTGCATCATTGTCAACATTTATCAGAAATTCTGCATCCTTTGCAGCTCCGCCTGAAAGTGTTCCAATATTGTATGAGCTCTCATAAGATTTTGACAATGAAAAAGGCTCTTTTAGTTCAAGATATGCTTTTACATATTTTGCACTTTCAGTACCTTGATTTGCAAGATTTACCTTTATCTTTACATTTTCATTTCCCGGCTTTATATTTTCAGGAGCAGACGAGAAATTAACTACCATTATTTCAGTTCTTCCAGCAACCCTAAGACCAAACTGGATTGTATAGGGTCTTGGATAAGGTGTTGTTCCATCATAGAAGTAAAGAACAAGTGTCATCGGATAATTGCCAGCTGTTATTTTTTCATTTGCTCTGAGTTTAAATGAAAGTACTTTTTCTGTTCTGGCTTCAAGATCCCCGATATAAATAGAATCAGAAGTATTCTCAGGCATAAAAGGAACTATTGCACCAGCAGGTGGAACAGTCAAACTTGCTTTTACTGTGTATGCTTTCATTGACCCTTCATTAGAAAGTAAGATTTCAAGATCAAAGGCCTCACCCGGCTCTACATTCAGCGGATTTGTTTTTACTTCCTTAATAACAAACTCATATTGGCTCCTGCCAATTTTGTACCCAACAGGGCCTTTGATTATTACATTTACCCCCACGTTAGAAACATCAATTAGATTAATTGTGATATCATTTGCTTTGAGTGATTCCCCTTCAGATATATAAACACCCAAAGGACTAACAGGAGCTGTTCCTTCTAGTACCATAAACGATGCTATTGTGTCTTTATAATCTGTAAGTGCCACAGCATAAGGCCCGACAAAGATGAATTCGTTATCATAAAGAGCTCCTGAATAAATTACCGTATCTGTGCTTGCATAAGTGCTTGGCGCTAAAACACTCAGTAAAAAAACTCCAATTAAAAATATGTTAATCTTTTTCATAATATGCCTCCATTTTTTTCTTTATTAAATTTTTTGTATCTTGAAATATTTTTTCTTGAATTACTAAAAAGGATGGGAGAAATATAAGTGTTACCCCCATACAACTGAAAACTCCAATGAATAGCATCTTTCCCATTGTATCAAGTATAGATAAAGATCCAGTTAGCATTGCAATGAATCCAAACCCTGCAACAATAGATGAAACGATAATCGGTTCAACGACACCTTCCAATGTATTTACTATTTTTTCAACAATAACCGGGGTCCTTTCAAGATTATATCTGTTTATAGTCTGTATAGCAAAATCTATGCCGATTCCGGCCATCATTGAAATAACACCGACCAGTTCAGAGCTTAAAGAAATCCCTGCAAATCCTGATATACCCATCATCCATACTATTCCGACTCCAACACACACCAAGGGCATAATGCCATATCTTATTGACCTGAAGGTCAGAATAACGCACAGTAAGACTCCTACCATCCCGAATGTAGATATCTTTGACATCTCTGGTAAGATTATGTCTGTAAGTTCTTTAATCATTGCTATGCTGCCTCCCGGCTGAGCAGTCAATGTGGTTTTTGAGATTATTTCTTTTACATCATCATATACCCCGATATCATCGACACCTTTTATCACATTAAGTCTTATCAGCATATATCCAAGATTATCAGAAACTTCAATCCTGTTCTTTAGTTCTTCTTTTGGCAGGTATATCTCGTCAAGTTTAAGGTCAAAAGAAGAGCCCTCTACCCCGTAGACATTTATAAGTTCTTGATTTAATAGATAGGCTTCTCTCAATATGTCTGGGGAAAATACATTCTCTGAGTTGATTACAATAATAATCGAGTTGTATCTCTCAAACTTGTCCTCCATTTTCATAAATACCTGTATCTCTTCAATGTTATTAGGCAACTGGTCCATATCCTCTCCTTGTTCTATTTTAATGAGGGAGATTCCAGAACCCAAAATTATCGTGATTATAAATGACAATATAAGAAGCCTCTTAGGATTCTTCCCATGCATCTCTGCAAAATTTTTTATCAATTTATCGTAACTTGACATTCTACCACTCCCTCAAAGCCATAATTGAAGGTAAAAAGACTAAAGCACCAATAAGACAACTTATTATTCCTAAGGATAAAGCAGTTCCAAGCTGAATCATCATGGGCATTGAAGAAAGTGCTAGAGCCATAAAGCCGGCAACTGTTGTTGAACTAGAACCTATTGTACCCCTCCCAACACCTGCAACCATAGCCACAACTCTTTCTTCATTTGGCTTACCTTTTTTTGCCTCTTCGTTGTAACGTAATACCATAAATATTCCATACTCTGCACCGAGACCTATAACAATAGCCCCAATACTCGCTGTAACGAGGCTTATGGGGATACCAACATACGATAAAATACCTGCAGTCCATAATACCCCACAAATAAGAGGGATGATTACAAATAATGATTTGAATCTTAGTATCAAAGTCAGCAATAGAAATACAATAATCGCAGATATTGCCATAGTTTTTAAAGAGTCTTCTCTCAAAACCTTAAGAATAGTTTTAGTTAACACAGGGGATCCCGTAATGGTGTAATCCAGCCCGTATAACTGAGTTTTTTCAGTTTCTTCTTTTACTATGTCAATTGCAGCCTGAATTTCATCTTCTCCCCTCACTCCACTCATTCTGACAATGACAATCGCTGAAGTATAATCCTTTGATATCAACTCAGGCATACTATTTGCTACTTCTCTCAAAGTCGCTTCATCCGAGGGTATGCTCTTAAAGATAGAATAGTAGACCGTTCCAGGACCAATTACATCAATTATCTCTGGGCGTGCCTTTAATCTTTTTTCTAGCTCATATATGCTTTCAAGGCTCTGTTTATTTCTTATGTCATCTACAACATCAAAATCAGTTTCCAAGAGGATTATAATTCCTTCTTCTTCGCCAAATTCACTATTAATGAGATTTTGAGTCTTTACAACGTCAAAGTTTTGAGGGAGTTCTTTCGTGAAATCAGATTCAAAACGTAAGTTTAATACACCAAAGGATAAGAAAATAGTGATCAGTAACATTAAGGCAACTATAATTTTACTGTACTTGCATTCAATAAGCGCAAGTTTTCCAAAGAGAGTATCTCTTAGTTTTTTCATTTATTCACCTCAAAAACTTCTCCCAGAAAATCTTCATAGCCCATAAGTTCTCTTTTCAGATTTTCCATTTTCTCATTTAATTTTTTGCTTCCTTTTGGAGTAATTTTATAATATTTTTTACCCCTTGATCCTTTATTTGTTTCTTCAATTAATCCTTCCGATTTCAACAACATTATTTTAGGGTAAATTAATGCAGGAGAAGGCCTCCAATATCTTTTTGACCTACTTCCACACTCTTTTATAATATCATAACCACATAGCTCCTTTTGATTAAATAACCAAAGGACAAATATATCAAGAATATGAAAAAAATAAAATCTTTTTTGTAATTGTCCAAATGTCATAACAGGCACCGATATATCAGATTATGATATATCTTAAAGTTATAGGCCATATATAAATTTTTCGTTTTTGAATCTAGCCAACAATCTTTTCCCATTTCTTAAGCTTTAGGACTTTTGATAGAGTTGAGCCCCTCTTTATTTCTTCTCGTATTCTGTTTTCCTTTTCTTTGACATCAAGGCTCCTGTTTATTATTTCTTGTGCTTCTTCCTGGGGAATAACTACCACGCCACTGTCATCTCCTATGATATAATCCCCTTTGTTTACTTTAAGGCCTCCACATACGACCTCGCATCCTATCTCTCCAAAGCCTTTTGGATCTCCTGCGTCTGGGACTTCATACCTTGCAAAAACAGGAAAACGGATTTCTTTTAGGTCGTCAACATCCCTCACAGCACCGTCTATTACAACACCCCCGAGCCCTCTTGTAAAAGCGCTCCAGGTCGCAAGTTCCCCCCAAATAGCAATATTACCACAATTTGTGTCTATGACGAGAATATCCCCCTTATCGGCAAGATCAATAGCTTCAACGGCCTTGGCCCAGTCTCCATTCATAGTTTTGACAGTTAATGCTTTTCCTGCCATCTTAAGTCCAGGTACAACTGTGTGTATGCCTTTCATTGCGCCACCTCTGTGCATGGCATCTGAGACATTTGAAGACGAGACTTTTTTTAAAGCCTCTATAAGCTCTTCTTTTTTGTATTTTCTAAATTCTAAACTCTCAATCGGTTTTGCAAGGTCAATACTCTTTCTGATTGTTTTTGTAGCTTCGAGAAGGTTGGAAGCTTTTGTAATAGAGCCACCAACAATAACTATATCGGCCCCAGCAGAAACTACATCAGGGATATTCTCAGAATTTAATCCCCCGGCAGTAGCAATAGTAATATTCACCGCCTCTTTTACATCTTTTATATCCTGTAATGGATTTTCTCCCTTCATCTGTTGGTCAATCCCAACGTGAATACAGACATATTTTGCACCCATTTTCTGAACTTCAGCAGCTCTATCTACTTTGTTTTTGACATTAATTAAGTCAATCATAATTTCAGAATTATACTTCTTAGCGGCTTTAATTGCTTCTTTTATTGTACTGTCATCAGAAGCTCCCAAGATTGAGATGATGTCGGCCCCGGCTTTTGATGCCATCTCAGTTTCAAAGTCACCTGTGTCCATTGTTTTCATATCTGCAATTATCTTCTTATCTGGAAAAATACGCTTTAGTTCTCTTATGGCTTCCATCCCCTCACTTTTTATCAGGGGGGTTCCAGCCTCAATCCAGTCTATGCCTCCTGGAGCAGCTTCTTTTGCCATTGAGATGGCTCGATCAAGATTTAATATATCTAATGCAAGTTGAAGAATTATTTTACTAATAGAATCACCTTTCATTTATTTTCCTTCCCAATGAATAAGATTATTTTTCATTATTTCAATCGATTTCCTAATATTCTCACTATTGTCAAATTCAATACTTTCTTCAATACGTTTATCCTTAAATTTCTTTATCTCATCAATAAGTTTTGGCATAACCCTAACTACATTATCGACTATTGTTATATCAGAACATAATGATGTCCTTGAAAGCGGATTTAGATCAATTGCTATAATCTTTTTCCCCATTTTCTTAAGTGCCAAAGCCCTGTCTCCATCTTCCAAAGGAACAATAACAACGTCAGAATTGAATATACCTTCTTTAGACACTTTGCCCCTTAGCGAATCGAGGCCGGGTATGGATTCATTCGCATTTTCTCCAACGCCCAGTATAGTTGTCGCACCATACTTTTCTAATCTTTTTTTAATTTTAATTTCTCTTTCATAAGTTCTATAAAAAAGATTGATTTCTATTTTCAAAGGTACAATTTTAGATAGTTCAACAATCTCGCCCGGAACAAGACATGCAATATTCCCATTTACAGATATTACTGGGCTTTGAGCTTTGCATATCATCATGGTGGCAGCCTTTATCGCTTTATTTGCTTCTTCTGTAGTTATTTCTCCTAGAAGGTAATCAAAAGCTTCCCCTCTGCCATGTGCCGCTATTCCAACTTCTGAAAGAACACCTTCTTTAAGACAATCTTTTATTTTCTCCCTCAAAAGAAGCGATTCATATCGTGGGTGATTTTTTGGTACATCCATCATAGCACCTACAATAAACCTGAAGCTATAGCAGAAACAATTATGTCTCCTTTTATGTCTATTAAAGTATCTAATAATTTTTTCTCATCTTTCTCATTAATAAATGTAAATACACCTTCTCCAATCATAATCCCGGAAGCATCATAACTATTAATCTCGCTAATAACTTCGATTAAATCTAAAATCTCTTGAGACATAATACCTGTTTTATAGGTAAAGGTCTTTGAGCATTGCATCAATCTTTCAACATTAGGCTCACTAATTAGTTTGTTTAATAATTTAGTTCCACATTTTTCAATTATCTTGACTTTTTCAGGATTTTTTAAGACACTTTCTGTTCTTTTCTTCCCAAGGCTTATTCCCATTACTTTTAGATTATTCGAAGGAATATTCTCAATTATCCCATCAATGCCGGGAGTTTTCCTTATTTCAACGCCACCCTCTACTTCAGCTACTACATCTCCAAGGCCACTTAAATTTTTTACTTCAGTCTCATGTGCAATTCTTATGCACTCATTGGGAGAAATTTTTATTAGGTCTTTAATTGAAAAACATATACCAAGAGCGGCCGAAGCAGAAGCCCCAAATCCTGATTCAACGGGAACATCGCTTTCATGCTCTATTAAAATATCTTTATTTACAAAAGATTCTGGATATCTTTCCTTGATTAAATTAATACAGTTCAAAGAAACAGGCGCACTGTTTTTTTTTGTTTTGATTCCATTTAGATAGATACTAACTGCGCCACTACCTTCAATTACCTTAATTTTAGTTCCAAGGCCAGAAGAAAGTGATACTCCTGCCCCAGTAGAGCCAGTTTTTGAACAGTCTTCATCAAAGAATGGAACAAAGAATCCCGTTATATGGGAAGGAACATAATATTTGGAACTGTACATAAAATGCCTTTAGATATCCTTTAATTTATTAACAAACTGTATGCATCTTTCCTTATCAAGTTTATTCATTACTGGCATGAATACCAGATCTTCTTTCTTTAACGGTTTGTCTATCTCATTAAAAAATTTCACTATTCTTTCTTGATCTTGTTCATCCAAGATTTTAGGATTAAAAACTCCGCCCAGTACTTCCTCTAGAACAATGTTTTCCTTTGGGAGTTTTCTTTTTAAAATATCAAGATTGAATTTACCGCCTATTTCTTTGCCTTGGTAATCTGTTTCCTCAATATCATTGCACACAACAAAGATTGCTATCTTTTTTTGTTTAAGGTCTCCGCTGAATTTTTCAATAAATTCACTTATACTTTGAAGAGGTTTATCGTCATAATCGGGCGAACCTATAATTATCAAAGCGTATTGTTCAATAGAATTTACTTCAGAGGCTTTTTTTATTTCAATATCATTCATTTCTTCGGATATCCATCTAGCAATTACCTCAGTAGAGCCATATTTTGTGTCATAAACCAAGAGATTATTAGTCATTTACTCACCTATTCAATCTAGATAATAACAATTTTTATAAAGATTTAGGCCATTTGTATTGTGATGCATAGAAAATCAATAAAAGGGAGCAAGTCAAGCAAGTTAGCTGGAAAAGGTATTGTGTTAGGGATTACTGGAAGCATCGCCGCAGTCGAATCTGTTAAACTTTCTAGGGAGCTTATGAGGCATGGTGCAGAAGTATATGCAGTCATGAGCGGGGATGCAAAAAAAATTATCCACCCATATGCACTTGAGTTTGGTACAGGAAATCCCGTTGTTGATGAGATTACCGGCAAGATAGAACATGTTTCATATGCAGGGGAACATGATAAGAAATGTGATTTAATACTGATTGCACCTGCAACAGCAAATACAATTTCAAAAATAGCATCAGGTATAGATGATACACCGGTCACAACAGTTGTTTCTACCGGATTTGGTAAAATCCCAATTATAATAGTCCCTGCTATGCATAGTTCGATGTATAAAAATCCTATTATCTTAGAAAATATTGAAAAGCTTAAAAAATATGGCGTTGAATTTCTCACCCCAAAGTTTGAAGAAAACAAGGCAAAGCTTCCTGAAATCAATGATATTGTAACAGCAGTCATAAATAAACTATATGTTAAAGATTTTCTGGGCAAAAAAGTATTAGTAACTGCAGGCCCTACATTAGAAAAGATCGATGATGTCAGATTTATTACAAATAAAAGTAGCGGATTAATGGGCATAAAACTTGCAGAAGAATTTGATATGAGGGGTGGAGAAGTAACTTTAATTTTAGGGCCTACTCAATTGAATTCATATGTTAAAACTCACCATGTTGAAACATATGATGAGATGTTTAATGCCGTTATGTCAAACAAAGAAGTGGACATAGCTGTTTTTGCAGCGGCAACATCTGATTTTCACGTTGATAATTGTTCCAGTGGGAAGATATCCTCAAATCAATCGTTTGATATAACTCTTACCCCAAATAAAAAAATAATAGATGAGTTCTCAAAAGATTCAAAGTCTTTTGTAGTTGGATTTAAAGCAGAATATTCTGTTTCAGAAGACCAACTTATAAGAAAGGCATTTGAACGGCTTCAAAGCTCTAATATGGATTTAATTATTGCAAATGATGTTGGAAGAGAGATGAGGGGATTTGAGTCAAAGACAAATGAGGTCTTTATTATCGATAAAACAAAAAAAGTCTTCCACTTACCTCTAGAAGAAAAGGAAAAACTTGCTGAAAAAATTGTTAATATAATAAAGAAATATTTAAATTAAAAGATTTATTTGTTGATTTCACTTTCTAGAACTGTTCCCTGCTCGAGAATCTCTATAGTGTAAGGCTTACAACCTTTTCCTTCTAAATTGCTTCTATAGCAAGAGAAATCAAGTTCAACTAGATCCCATGTTTCATCCAAAGTCATGTAGTATCTTGATAGAGTTCCTATCTGTCCCCTATATGGGTCAACAGGTATCCATTTGCCATTAATGTAGAGTTCATTCCAAGAGTAAGGTTTCCATACGCCACCCTCTTCGATGTCATAGTAAAATCCGTATACTACTTTTGTTGGGACCATCAAAGACCTCATTAGTGCTGCATATAATGTTGTATATGGCCCATAACCCAAAGCTTTTTTTGAAGAAATTGTGTCAGTAGCATGCTGTAACCACCAGTTTTCATATCCATATTCTTCCTTTAGATATGGGCTTTCGTCTACCCTAACAATTGTTTTCTGGTCCTTCATTATTAAAACAGCAGTTCCGTAAAGATTGTAATCTGTATCTTCTTTAGCATATCTTTTTGCAACTTGGTCCCTCATATAGGCATCCCAACCGACTGTACCCATTCCAGGTTCTCCGTAAATATCTTCTTCTGATAAAACATAAATCTTAACATTGTCAGG
>JBDKUY010000049.1:0-24166 GCA_039679445.1 Methanofastidiosum sp.
TGAAGGCAATTTCGCTAGAACTAAGGCCACGCTCTTTCATTTTGATTATCCAAACGATCTTTTTGTCGTTAAGCTTTGCCATGCCCCAATAACATTTCCTCACGGGAAATGATTTTGGGATAAGACAGGCCTTATTCTGATTGAAAGCTTTTTAAACAGAATAATATTGTCTGAATCATAATCAAAAGACATATAAATAGATATTTAAAAGCCTAATAAACTCGCTATTATCGGAGGATTATCATGTCTAGAAACAAAGGACTCGGAAAAAAGAAGAGACTAGGTAAGGCCTTAAATCAAAACAGAAGAGTCCCTGTTTGGGTATGGGCCAAAACTAAACTAAAAATTAGATCACACCCAAAAAGAAGAAATTGGCGAAGAACTTCTCTTAAGAAGTAGAGGTGAGGATTTTGGATAATAATGAAGAGAGAATGTATGTAGTACCCTTAAGGAAAGTAAAAGAAGCCCCAAGACAACAGAGGGCTGCGAGAGCAACAAGAGCCTTGAGAGAGTTTGTTGTTAAACATTCAAAATGTGAGAATGTAAAGATTGACAAAGTCTTAAATGAAAAACTCTGGGAAAGAGGCATTGAGAGTTCTCCTTCAAAAATTAAGATTAAGATAGTAAAGGGCGAAGAAGGAGAAGAAGAAAAGAGAGACGTCGTTACTGCTTATCTTGCGGAGTAAAGTTAATGATAAGACAGTTGAAGATCAGCGGCAATCCGTTTATTGGTATATTCAGTTTTACTAATAACAATATTACCATCGTAAGAGAAGATATTGGAGGGCATGCCAAAACTTTGAAGGAAGCTCTTGGAACTGAATTAATATTAAGTACAATTGCAGCAACTGATCTAGCAGGCATTTATATTGCAGGTAACAATAACGGGATTATACTTCCTTATGTAATTGAAGATGAAGAGCTTCAATTAATAGAGGACACGGGTATAAATAACTGCATCCTAAATACAAAGGAAACTGCTGTTGGAAACCTTATCCTCTCAAATGATAAAGGGGCAATAATCAGTCCCCTGTTGACAGATGAGCAGAAACTGATTGAGGATGCACTCGGCGTTGAAACTACTGTAGCTTCAATAGGAAATCACAAATATGTGGGCAGTGTAGCAAGGACAAATAACACAGGATGCCTTGTCCACAAAGAAGCTAAGGAAGAAGACATCTCCCTCATAAAGGACCTGTTAAAGGTTGATGTAAGAATGTCGACCCTAAACAGAGGGGTATCCTATATTGGGGCTTGCATACTTGTAAATGATAAAGGTGCAGTTGTTGGTGAAACAACAACAGGTATCGAATTAAGTTATGTTGAAGATATAATGGGCGTATGAGGTGGACCTTATGATGAAAACCTATACAGTTGAAGGTATTATTAAATTAAAAAGTAGCACAAAACATTTTGTTAAAGAGTTTAATGGTATGAAGGAAGAAGATGTTTTAGAAGACATCTATGCCAAGTATGGCTCAATTTACGGATGTAAAAGAAGAAACATCGAGATAAAGAGCATAGAAGAAAAACAAGGGGACATGTAAATGGCAGGCGAGGAAGAAGCTATAAGGAAGCTTAGTTCAGAACTGAACTACCTAAATGAGCAGTCAAAAGTACTCTCAAATAACTTGTCATTGCTATCTTCCCACAGAAACGAGCTTGCTCTTTCAAAGATAACACTTGAAGGCCTAAAGGGCACAAAGCAAGGAAATGAAATCCTTATACCAATAGGTGCAGGGAACTTTGTAAAAGGAACAATAAGTGATGTTAATACTGTGATAACAACTCTGGCAAGAGATGTCACAATTGAAAAGAGCATTGATGAGACTATTTCAAAACTTGATGAGACGCTAAAGGAAGTCGAAAAAAACCTAGGCCAAAATGAGGCGACACTTCAGAACATCAGCGCTAGAATGAATGAAATAGAGATGCAGGCCGAAGAAATCCTTCAGAAAAAGCAATAATATTTTTATAAATAATTCTTTTCTAAATTTTAATAAAAAATAATTAAAAATTTATTTTAGAAGATCGTTGTATCTGTTTTCCTTTCTCTTCTTCCATCCACCTTTGTGGTAAGCGTAGCTTACAATTAAGGGCATGGCGACTGTAGCTTCTGCATAGACCATCTGTTCGCTGCCGCTCTCAACTTTTCCCCAGGAGTGAGCTTCCTTTAGAGTAGAGCCTGAAAGTGCTCCGTCCCTCTCATCAGCCACTGTTATCTGGACAGCATATTTATGCATGTTAACTTCCTTTCCAAGAACATCTGCAGCAACAGGAACATCCTGAGCAAAGTTTTTTGGAACTCCTCCGCCTATCATGAAAAGACCAGTGTCTTTTGAAGCGATCTTAATCTTTGTGAGTTCTAGGAAATCCTTTGCGCTGTCAATTGAAACTTTTGGTTTATTGCCCCTCTGGTTCTGGTGGTATACAAGCCCAAATCCAGCACTGCAATCTGAAAATGCCGGAACAAATATAGGAACTCCCTTCTTGTATGCCTCCAGTATTACCGAGTCATTTACTTTAGCTCCATGCTCATAAAGATACTTTCCCATTGCAACTATGAACTCCCTGGAGGAGTAGGGTCTAGGCTCAAGAGAATCAGCTATTTCAGCGATTGTCATATCACAGACTCTTAACTCATCTTCATCGATATAAGTATCATAAATCCTATCAATCTCATGTTGTCTAAGCATTTCATCGTCAATGAAAGGTGTCCCCTGGTAGTGCTTAAACCCTAAGGCCTCAAAGAATTCCTGGTCAACAATTATGGCACCTGTGGATACAATTGCATCGACCATATTGTGCTTTACCATGTCATAAACAACTTTTTTTAGGCCCGCGCTAAAAATGGACCCAGCAAGACACAATATAACTGAGCATTCCTTGTCTTCTGTCATTTTCTCAAATATGTGTGAGGCTCTTGCAAGATTTTTAGCCTGGAAGGCCATCTTTGAAAAAGCGTCAATCATCTCTGTGGAATCAAAACTTTTAATATCTATATGTTCTATTTCCTTACTCAATAATTCTTCTTTCTTCATAGAGCAAAAGATTATATTAAACCTTAAATATTTTTCTATATAAGAAATTTTATATAATTAACAAATATCTGAATTTGTGATAATATGACAAAGATAGGCATTATAGGCGGAAGCGGACTTGATGATCCAAAACTTTTGAAATATTACGAAGAGGTAACTATGACGACAAAGTATGGAAATCCATCAAGCCCAATAGTCACAGGAACAATAAAAGATGTAGAGGTAGCAATTCTGGCAAGGCATGGTAGAGGCCACACAATCCATCCTTCAGGCGTCAATTACAGGGCAAATATATGGGCTTTAAAAGAAATTGACTGCACCCACATACTAGCAACGACCGCGGTAGGATCGTTAAGGGAAGAGATAAAGCCGGGAGATCTTGTATTCCCAGACCAGTTTATTGATTTTACAAAAAAGAGAGAGAACACTTTTTTTGATGAGCAGAAGGTAGTTCATACCCCAATGGGTGACCCATTCTCAGAAACTATGCGAAATCTATTAATAGATAGCGCAAAAAAACTTGGATTCAGACATCATCCCACAGGAACTCTTGTAACAATCGAGGGACCAAGATTTTCAACAAAGGCAGAATCTAATATGTTTAGGATGCTAGGTGCTGATGTGATTAACATGTCGACAGTGCCCGAAGTTGTACTTTCTAGGGAGCTTGACATGGAATATGCGACTGTGGCAATGTCAACAGACTATGACTGCTGGAAGGAAAATGAAGAGCATGTGACTTTTGAGATTATATTAAAGATAATGAAACAGAATGCAGATAATGTAAAGAAACTTATAGTTGAAACTATTCCAAAAATATAGAAGGTGATTATACGGATAAGAGAGTAGATAGCATAAGAAGCAAGATAAGAACAATACCAGATTTCCCAAAGCCCGGTGTGATGTTTAGGGACATTACAACCCTACTAAAAGATAAAGAAGGATTAAAAGATACTGTAGATATAATTTATGAGAAGTACAAAGGCAAAAAGATTGACCTTGTGGCAGGTGTTGAAGCAAGGGGATTTATCCTAGGGGGGGCTCTTGCCTATAAGCTTGATGCTGGATTTGTTTTGATCAGAAAGAAGGGTAAACTACCCCACAAGACTGAAAATCACGAGTATGAGCTTGAATATGGGAAAGATTCCATTGAAGTGCACCTTGATGCCATAATGAAAGGGGATAATGTACTTTTAGTTGATGACCTGATAGCAACAGGCGGGACAGCATTGGCCGCTTGTAAACTCATAGAAAAGCTTGGGGGAAATGTTGTCGAGACAGCCTTTATAGTAGGCCTTCCTGAACTCGGCGGGATGAGAAGGCTTGATGGATATGGAGTTTTTACTATCGTAGACTTTGAAGGCGAATAAAAAAATTAATATTTTATTTTATTAAATAAGAAAGAAAATATAATTATTTTTTAATTGGCTCTCCAAAACATCTATCCCCGGCATCTCCAAGCCCTGGAACGATGTAGTTCTTTTCATTGAGTTTTTCATCGATTACTGCTGTGACGACTTCTACATCCTTGTGCTTTGCAAGTATTTCCCTGATACCTTCAGGTGCGCTTATCACAGCCACAACGATGATCCTCTTGAAATCCCCTCTGCTCTTTACCTCATCGATTATCCTTGATATTGTGTGGCCTGTTGCAAGCATTGGATCCCCAATCATTATTATGTCCTCTTTAGTTGTCTTTGGCACTTTTACGTATTCGACAGATATCCTAGATTCCGGTGCCGGGCCTCTCCATGCGCTTATGATCCCGGCCCTTGCCTTGGGGAATACCTTGTAAAATCCCTCTATGAAAGGAATTGCAGCCCTTAGGATATTTATCATGACTAGGTTATCCTTATCAGATATCCTGACCCCCTTTGTTGGGCAAACAGGAGTTTCGATATCAATTACTTGATAATCAAATGTCTTGGATAACTCATAGCCCATGTACCTCCCAAGCTTGTTCAATCCTTTCCTGAATTTTATCGGGTCGGTATCCTTATCTCGAAGTTCATCAACAAGTTCTTGTATAGCTAAATTCTGCTTAAAAGAAATTACTCTACTATCTTTTTCAAGGTCTTCTATACCCATCTGCTACACCTATGAAGGTAGCAAAAAATAGTATTTAAATGTTAGTATCAAGAATGCGCCAGAGCTCGTCCTGGTATACCCTTTCGTGGCTTCTCGCTTCCTTTGTAATCTTTCCTATAATGCTTGATTTGATATTTTCCTTTTCTAGGGAAGCTATAATCTTTTCTGTTTTATCTTTCGGGGATATGATCATAAGCGCCCCTGATGATATCAGCGCAAATGGATTTATCTTAAGGACATCACATATCGATTTTGTTTCAGGGTACAAATTGACCCGGTCTGGATAGAACTCAAATCCCTTGTTTGATGCGTCGGCTATTTCATGCAAACCCCCTAAGACTCCGCCCTCAGTTGGGTCATGCAGTGCAACTGCGCCAAGAGATGATGCAATTAAAGCTTCCTTCACAACTGAAATTTGATCTATCAATCCCATTGCACTTTCTAAAATCCCCTGGTCAAGAGATTTTGAAAGGTGCTCATATTTTGATTCTGCGAGTATTGCCGTCCCTTCGATGCCAGCCCCTTTTGTAAGCAGTATGTCATCCCCTTCTCTTGCACCACTTGTTGAAACGTATCTATCGGCAAAGCCGATCATTGTCCCAGATAGGATAAGGTCTGTTACCTTGGAGGATATCTCTGTGTGGCCCCCGACAATTGAAATACCTATTTCCTTTGCCGCTCGCTCTATGTCCTTTGATATTTTTTCTAGCTCTTCTTCTGTCGTGCCCTTTGGCATTATTATTGTGGAAAGGAAAAACATCGGCTTTGCGCCCATCGAGGCAACATCATTTGCACAGACATTGACTACATGAAAACCTGCATTTTTTCCAGCGCCTGTAATTGGATCCTGGGACACCACCATTTTTCCAGGGAGTTTAGAAACATCAATTACTGCTGCATCAATCCCGACATTGGGCCCAACAACGATTTCACTCTGTACGCTTCCAAGGTAAGGGAACACCCTCTTTGAAAGTATCAAACCGTCAACCTTGCCGTCGGGTAAGAATCTCATGAAGCCTCTTTGTAATCTGTTTTAAAAAGGTTACCACTTAGAAAGCCTTATAAAGTGCGTTAGGAAAGGTGCTCTACAGTCATTAAGGTGATTATTATGGCAGGACTTAGACCATCAAGAATTGACAGAATGGTAAATAGGCCGAATTATACGAGAAGAGAATATGTAAGGGCAGTTCCTGGGATTAAGGTAGTCCACTTTGATATGGGGGAGCTTGGAAAGAAGTTTCCTTACGAAGTCTACATGGAAAGTAAGAATGCTTGCCAGATAAGGACAAATGCTATGGAAGCATCAAGAATTGCTGCTAACAGATATCTTATGAAAGTACTTGGAAAAACAGGTTTTCACTACAAGATAAGGACTATACCTTTCCAGATTATTAGAGAAAACGCAATGGCTTCCGGGAAAAAGGCCGACAGATACGGTAACGGAATGAGACTTTCCTTTGGAAAACCTATAGGTTCAGCTGCGAGAATTGACAAAGGGCAGAGAATAATGTCTATCTGGGTAGAAAAAGAGGGGATTGAAGAAGCAAGAATTGCCATGAGAAAAGCAGCTATGAAACTCCCAACTACCGTAAAAATAGATGTCCAAGAAAGAAACTAATATTTTTTATTTTAACTATTCTTTTAATAAAAATTATAAAATTAAATTTAATATTATTTGGCTAGGTTGTAGTAAACTGAGTAGCCATCTGTAACTGCGTAAACATTGCCAAAATTCCTATCAGCTAAGAACTGTGCGCCACTGACGGATTTCTGGCCTGTGTTGCAGTATAAAACAACTTTTTTATCCTTTGGTATCTGCGTTATCATTACACCAAGCTTATTGTAAGGGATGTTTACTGCGTCAGGTATGTGGCTTTCAGCAAACTGCTCTTCAGTTCTAACGTCTATTAGATAAATATCTTCTTTACTATCAATCAACTGTTTTAGCTGAAATGCAGTCAAAGTTTTGTAAGTTGTCGCAGCGATGGGCTGATTAGTTATTTTAGAGATGACTTGAGATGCATATTGGTCGACTGCTACCTTTGTAAAGTCCCTGTCTGAGCCTGCAAGAACGAACACCTTTTGCTTCATTTTAAAGAAATCACTTGTCTCATAGAATAGCTTATAGTCGCCGTTTCTAAGTGTGTTCTGGTCAGTTTCTGAAAGTATCCTTTTGGATAGATCCCCAGTATGCTCTTCAGAGTCTGGCCCCCCAAGTATTATGATGTAGTCATATGCGGCGTAACCTGAGTCTTTGACACCAAAATAATCGACCATAAGATTATTCTTTCTAAGTAATGAAATAAAATCAGGGTTCATTCCAATGTCAATAGAGTTTGCAACAACTGCAACGTTTCCCTGAGCTATTACCCCCGGTACAAAACTTAAAGATAGCGCCAATAAAATTAGTATGGAAACTGTTTTCCTTCTCATTTTATCACAGAAGATAATTTTGAAAATCAAATATAAGAGTTTCTGTTATTAAAATTATAGTTTTTCGTATTTGAGTGGATTTTATTTATTATAAGTATCTATTCTACAAATAAATATATTTCTCTCTGGCCTAAAACTCCCAAATGATTGTAAAGTATTAACTTATATTTATAAACTCCATCAGGAACGTCCGGACCGATTATGCATCTCGCATTGAAGAAAATAGTCTCTTTGGTTCTCAAGGTTTGATTTTCAGGAGCAAATGCTGCTGATGCGCCTTCCGGCAGACCTTCAACCCTCATGTTCACATCTCTTTGTGTCAGCATTCCAAAGTTTGAAACTTTTAGGGTAACTTCGTGTGTGCCTCTTGAAAATCTAACGGCACTTACTTCATTCCCATTGTATATTTGCTTGGTAATGTGTTCTCCAGAAATACTAAGTTCTTGGCCTGTATCCCTGTTACTGTCAGCTAGTATCAAATCCCCCACGCTGATTGTTACTACTTTCAAGTTGGGTTTTGTGATGTTTTTTATTACTGCTTCTGGAATTTTTTCTGAAACAAATCCAACATTTCCAGGATTGTCCTTTATTAAAGCATATGTTTGTTTTATCCAGTCGGCACTTCTTGCAGTTTTAGATATTCTGACTTCGTCTATAATTCCTTTGAAGAATTTTTGCGTTCCGCCGTCAGATCCTACATAAACATTTCTGCTATTAATCTTCAGTGATCCGGTAATATCTGTTTCTGCTACTTTTTCGCCATCAACATAAAAAATCATTTTTGATCCATCATAAGTAACTGTTAGGTAATACCAAGTATTGGCTTGAGGCAATTTCTTTCCCCAATCCAGTTTTACACTGCCCTTATCCTGAATATAGATATGGCTTTGCCAACCTTGCCATTTGTCCTGCCCTAAGCCATGGCCATCCCAATCACCTTTCTGAACTATTTTTGTGGTTAGATTATTATTACTTGTAGTAATCCATGATTCATATGTAACTGCTGAAGCTGTATTCAAGGAGGGCGTATTTCCAAAATCAATGTAACTAGCGTCTATATTAAATCCATCTGCACCATCTATCTTACCAGTAATATTCTGTTCTACAGAATTAGGGACTCCATTATTGTTATTGGATGTAGAATCGGTGCAAATACCGGAAGCCTCTTCTAGGTGCTGGACCATCACGTAGTTACTGTTCCAAACGCCTGTTGGATTCTCACCCGATGTCGCATTGTCGTTGCCGTAGTACATCCAAATTGAAACGTTAGGCACTGGAAATTCAGGTATTCTAACCCAGATTTCAGCCTGTGCCGCATTATGTGCTTCTATCTCGTAATCCAAGAGCAATGTACCATCAGCATTTATAAATCGAAGATCATCGTAGTCATACTGCATACCTGCCCTATAAGGAACTTTTAGGAATGCTGGAAAGTCAATAAGAGTTGTAGATCCGACATTTACTATAGTTATTTTGTCCCTATATGCCCAGTCGTTATTCCACCAAACGGGATCATCTGCTCGAGCAAAAGTCAATAAGGTAAAACTTGGTACGATTAAGATAAATAGAATAAAAAATGATTTTTTGACCTTTCTGGTTTTTGGCACTGTATCACTTACCAAATATTATATGATAACTATATAAATATTTGTAAAAGAAAAGTTGAATAAAATAGTAAAAATATATTTTGAATTGGGTTTTCAATCTTCTTCCAGTATCTCTCCAGTTGGTCTTGAGGGCCCTAATCCCAGTCTCCTAAATATCCTATAGCAGCTCTACTATAACATAGGCATACTCCAAGATTTGATGACCCCAAACGATCCTGACTACGAAAGAATACTAAAGCTAAGAAACTGGAAACTCTAAAGGAGTTTTTTACCTTTCTCTGTAATTTCAAGCTTTTTATTTCTTCCTTTTCTATGAACTATTACATACCCATTGGCCTCAAGATATCTAATATTTTTTCTGACTGTGGGCCTTGTCATACTAAGCTCTTTGCCCATACTTGAATATGATGGATTTATACCTAATTTATTCTGATTTAAAATATAATAAATAATATCAAGCAGCTTGCGGTTTATTGACTCAGAGATCTTCAGCTCAATAGGCTTTGTTTCCTTTTCTAAAAGTTTAAGTTGCTTTGTATCAAAAGTGTTTTTATCGACTGAAAGGATAATAATATTTTTCCCGAAATAGGCAAGTTCTCTAAGCTCATTAATAAATTCATATAACTCATTAAATCCATTATTTATGACAAGGTAATCAATACTGTCTAGAAATAAAACGCTTTTATAATTGATATTGGAAATAAACTCCTTTAGTTTTGATAAATCGGGTGAAAGAGATTTAGGCCCATCTCTTTTTGAAATCCAATAATAATCAAAATTAATATCTTCAAAATCAAAGTAATCCTTATTTTCTCTAGAGATAATAATTCCTTTGTAACCTATATCGACCAGTTCCCTAAAGGCATCAAAAGGCAGGGATTCTGATGGCCCCTTTGAGAGATATAAATTGCCATCTTCAAGGTCGTATTTCAATAGCTGCTTCTTTAGATCGTCTTCCTTTTTCCTCTGTTCTGAAATATCCCTTATGAGGCATATAATAGATTTTTCACCTTTAACTTCAATCTTGCTTAGGCTGACTTCCACAGGGGATACATTGCCGCTACTTTTAATGAAATGAGTCTCAATAGACAATCCAGAAGTATCAAATTCCTTGAAAAGGATGTGCTGCAATCTATTTGTTTCAAGTGGTGAAGTAATGTCAAATATATTCATGTTACCCAGGAGCTTTTCTTTAGTGTATCCAAGTAAATTTATGGTGGCTTTATTTGCATCCACTACCATGAAATCATTGTTTAATATTAATATAGATTCTTGAGCATTTTCAAAAAGGGCTTTGAATTTCATTTCAGAATATTTAATCTTCTCTTCGAGTTTTCTATTTTCAGTTATATCGTTCCCTATAGAAAGGATTGAAATCAGATCCCCTTTCTCATTATAAATTGGTTTGTTTCCCCAGTGTATCCAGACTTTTTCACCATTTTTCTTAATATTTTCATTGATGTGTATGCCAAACTCTTTCGAATTTGTATGGATATCATTCACAAGATTTCTAAGATCACGACCTGTCGATTCAAATTCTGGCGTGATGGTCTCATAGACATTTTTTCCAACTATCTCGCCTTTTGTGTACCCAAAAAAAGATGTTCCGTATTCATTCATTGAAAGGATTTTGCCATTATTATCAAATACGAAAATAATGCTGTTTGCTGATTCAACAAGCTGTCTGTATTTAGCTTCGCTTTCTTTTAGTGATTTTTCCGCTTTGATTCTTGAAATTGCTCCGCCTATCTTTTGTGACAATAGAACTAACATCTTCTTTGAGTTATCTGAAATTTGCACCATGTTGTGGCTACCAAGACTTAGGGTTCCTATGGGTATGTTCTTATAAAAAAATGGAATTAATGCAATTGACTTTATTTTTTCCTTATTCAAAAGAAGATTTATTACTTCTTTTCCCAATTCTTCTGGATACTCTGATTGATTAAGAAAAAGAGGTTTTCCTCTCTTGACTATTTCGGCGTTGATAGAATCATTACTAAAACTATAAAATGTCTCTGCATATTCTTTAGATAAGTTTCTGTGAATCTTTAGTTGATATTCATTTTTATCTTCGTCATATATATAAATCCCGCCACAATCCACATCATCCAACAAAAGAGCTGTGTTCATTACATCCTCAAGCGCTTGGTCAAGATTGTTTTCTTGGGAGAGTTTTGAATTAAGTTCTGACTGAGTTAAAAGAAAACTTTCTGTTTTTCTAATATCTGAGATATTCCTCATTATATGTATAACCCCATCTAATCTACCATCTTTTAGAATTGGTGATGAGCTAACTCTCACTTGAATCCTACCGCCATTCTTTTTCAAGTATTCCATTTCATAGACGAAAACTTCCATGTTTCCACTTAGTCTCTTTACTTGAATCTCTTCCAATTTCTTATAGTATTCAGGAGGGACTAACTGGACTGGATTCATGTGTAAGAGTTCATCTTCAGAATATCCACTTTCTTTGATACCAGTTTCATTGACGTATGTTATTCTTCCTTCAGAATTGTGGATAAACACCATGTCCGGTGCATTTTCGATAGCAAGGTTATACCATTCCTTAACTAGATCAGAATCGCTATCTATTTTGCTACTAGCAGATTTCATGGGCATTCACACTTTTGAATTTTAGAGAGATTATAGTGCCTTTTGGCTTGTTGTCGCTGACAATTATGTCGCCGCGGTGCTTTTGTATTATCTTCCTGACGATAAAAAGCCCAAGACCAGAGCCTTTATTTGGCCCGTGGCCAAATCCTTCGTCAAATAACTTATTTTTAATTTCATCAGGGATGCCTACACCGTTATCTGCAAAGGATACCTCGCAGTAGTTTCCCTCTCTTTTTAGGGATACATCTATCCGATCAGCCTTCCCGTGAACTTTTGCATTTCGGATAATATTGTCAAATACGACCATTATTGATTCATCAACAAGAATCATGCAATTGCCTAAGAAATTTATTTTAATTTCAGGATAATGTTCTGTAAGCTCTGCTAGTTTGCTTTTAACATCAAATAGTTTAGCATCAGTTGAACCCTCTCTTCCGTTAAAGGCTTTTTCAAACTCCGATGTATTCTCTATCAGATTAACACTTTTTGATATTACTTTCATCACCCGCTCTTTGATACCCACATCTTCTGTAGTTATGAGATCGCAAAAGTTCAATGCAACTGTCAAATCATTTAGTATGTCATGCCTCAATATTTTATTCATTATTTCAAGAGTCTCGTTTAACTCCGTTAGTTTTTCTTCTGTTGCCTTACGCCCTGTTATGTCAATCCCAAGCTCTAATACCAATCTATTTCCATCTATATCAACAAAAGGATAAGTGTGAATTTCGGCCGTCTTGCCATCTCTTTGGGTTTTTTCATATACTATTGGTTTATTACTTTCAAACACCCTTCGTACTGGGCAATCCCCACAAGGCTTATCAGTGTCATAAAAAACTTTGTAACATTTTTTTGATTCAATTTTTTTGAATCTGTCCCTTAAAAATTTGTTTGCAAAAACAACATTGCGGTTAGTATCATAGAGGCAGACGTAAACAGGCAACTGCTCTAAAACAGAAAAAAGCCGTTTGTTTTCTATTTCTAACTTTTGCCTGAGATCGCTCTCTAGTTGTATGTCTTTTATTGTCCCGGTATGCCCTAATATCGTTCCCTCGCTATCCTTGAAAACTGTCATTTCAAGTTTGCAGTCAACTTGCTTACCATTCTTTCGCTTCATGGTGACATTAAAATTCTGAATTGACCCCTTACCATACAACTCCTTTAGTAAGAGATTTCTGTCAGCTGGGTTAATGTAAATTTCTGTGGTTTCCATTCCTAAAAGTTCATTTTTCTGATACCCCAATATACGTGATGTGTCCTCATTAGCATAGACAATTACCCCATCCTTGTTTACAGAAATATTGGGAAGCACATATGCGTGATTAATAAATATATCTGGGAGAAAAGTATTGTATTTTTTATTGTTCTTGATCTTGCGACCAGTACTATCATCTATTACCATGGAAGACCTTCTGAGATGAAACAGTTTTTTACATAGAGTCAATGAATAATCTATTTCCCTATATATAAATATATGGAAAAAAATAGGGAAAATATGGAAAGCCTAACTTTTTATATTAATTCCCCAATTTAAATATTTTTACATTGCACCACTAAGTAATATTTAAAAGGAGTAATCTTTGTGTCTATTAAGATAAGATGACAAAAGAAACATTAGAGATTGGCGGAAAAGAGGTCATATTGATAGGTACAGTCCACATATCAAAGGAAAGTGTGGATGAAGTAAGGAAGATCATAGAAAAAGAAAAGCCCGATGTTGTGGGTGTTGAGCTCTGTGAAGGCAGATTTCAAGCACTAAAAAACGTCAAAAAATGGGAAGATACCAATATTTTAGATATTATAAAGCAGGGAAAGATATTCCTTTTCCTAATCAATCTATTGTTATCCAATTACCAGAAAAGGCTCGGCGATAAGTTTGGTGTCAAACCGGGCTCTGAGTTTATTGAAGCAATAAATGTTGCAGAAAAAGAGGGTATAAAAATTGCTCTAATTGATAGAGACATCCAGACCACATTGAAGCGGGCCTGGAACAAGATGAAACTCAAAGAAAAGTTAAAGCTTATGTTTGGGGTCTTTCTAGGGTTCTTTGAAGAAGAGGAAGAAGAAGACATTATCGAAAAGCTTCAGGATAAGGACATAGTAAATGAGCTATTAAATGAGCTATCCAAGGAGATACCGTCTGTTAAAGTAACACTAATTGATGAGCGGGACAGATACATCGCTTTAAAGATACTGCAAAGCGATGCCAAGAAGTTTGTGGCTGTTATCGGCAGAGGTCACATGGATGGAGTAATAAGATCATTGAAAGAGCTAAACAAAAAGGGCTTGAAAAAAGAAATCAAAGACCTTGAGGTAATACCCCAAAAGAAGAGCTATCTAAAATACATAGGATACCTAATTCCTATAATTTTCTTTGGGATTGTCATATACGGATTTTTTACAAAGGGTATTGAATTTACATTAAAGGTGTTTTTCGTCTGGATTATGGTAAACGGCACGCTATCTGCACTTGGCGCGGCCCTTGCCTTGGCGCACCCTGTTTCTATACTGGTGGCGTTTTTGGCGGCACCTATTACGTCGTTGAATCCAACTATAGCCGCCGGCTGGTTTGCAGGACTGGCAGAGATAAAATTCCGAAAACCTAAAATAAGGGATTTTGAAGGATTAAATAGTATTAACGGGTTTACTGACCTCTGGAAAAATGGCGTCACAAGGATAATTCTTGTTGTGGCATTTTCCAATATAGGAAGCACTATAGGGACGGTATATGCGCTCCCTTACATAATTTCCCTTTTGTGAGGTGATTGAAGTGAAAAAGATATTGTTGGCGATATTTGTTATATCTGGATTATTGCTCCAGGGGGTATATGCAGAAGAGGAGTATATCAATAAATTATGGACACACAACATGGGTGGAAACGTGTGGGAGATCATGCACGGCGATTTTACTGGCGATGGCGTCCCTGAAGTAGTTGTAGCCTCCGGGTGCTGCGGGAATCCTGGATATGTGACTGTTTTTGATATATCGGGCACCATAGTCTGGCAGGCTAAGATGCCATATGAGGTAAGGGCCCTTGATATAGGGGATATTGATGGGGATGGAAAGCTTGATGCGGTCTGCGCCTCTACTGATACAAAGATTTACTTCATCTCAAACAGCGGGGAAATAGTGAAGGTGTTCCCTGATTCCGGCGATGTCTTAAAGATAAAAATAGCAGATATTGACGGAGACGGGAAAAATGAGGTCATTACCGGATCTACTTATATCAGGGTGTTTAAGGATCTAGAAGAGATAGCCAATTACAGCACATCAAACAGGGTAATGGACATAAATGTCAATGACATAAACGGTGACAAAAAATTAGAGATAATCACAGGTGGCCTTGGAAACTATGTCTATGTTTTTGATAGCAGCCTAAATCTTTTGTGGAGGAATCAGAGCAACTCAGTTATATGGGGGACAATCCCGTTTAACTATCTTGGAAATCCATCAATACTTGTTCTGACAAGGGGCTATTATGTCCTGGACAAGGACGGGAACAAAGTATTCCAGAAGAATATGGATGAGTATTTCATTACAGGCCATGACACAGGCAATATGCTCTTACTGGCCGATGAGAAAGGGAACCTCAACAGCTATGATTATTCTCTAAATGACCTATGGACCTATAAAGTTGAAAAGGAAGTAAAGGACATCTATTCCTATAAAGAGGGAAATGATGTGCTGATACTCTTTGGGTCAATGGATGAGAACTTCTACATGATAAAAGGCGATGGCAAATTTATTGGTCAAGCACAGGCAGGCTCATACGTTTCTGCAGTTGATAGCTTTAATGTAAAAAACAAGAGATACGTAGTTTACGGCTCATTCGATGATAATGTCTACACATATTACAGGGAAACAAAAAATGTCCCGTTTTATGGCTTCGGGACAGTGCTTGCGGCCTTGATATACTTCCTATACAGAAGGCGTCAGTAATTCCTGAATCTTTCAACTACAAAATCTTTTTCAAGGGCGTTAATGAACGCTGCGGCTTTGGGGCCTGACCCCTTGCCAATCAAAACCTGGTATATGGCTCCAAAGAGCATTTTTGGCTCAATGGGAATTCCTGTCGCAATCTCATAAATCTTATTGTGAAGCTCAACATCAGTTAGATCTTCGCCCTGTACTAGGTCAGAGATTATTCTAAGCCCTTCCTTCTGCTCCTTTGAAAGATCTATTTTCGGGGGCTCATCCAATAACTCAAACTTTATGATATCGGGGGCGTATAGCTTCACCCAGTTTGCCGCGAGTCTTGCCCTTGTTTTTATCCTTTCAACATCAGTTTCAGAAAGCCCACTTTTTATGTGGCCCTCCTTCTTTAGGATTTTTATAATTCTGTCAACATCAGAAGTTATCTGGACAAGGACAGCCATGAATCTAAAAGATGGCTGTGCTGGCAGGGCATTATATCCCCATATGTTAGAGAATTCATAGAGCTTGTCATACTTTTCTCTTTTATTAATCTCTTCATCACCAAAGTAAGTTGTTTCAACCCTATCAAACTCATCGTAAACATTTAAGAAATCAAGGTCAAGGGCAATCTTTAGCTCCTTTGTCGGCTTTGTCTTGACAAAAAGATATCTCAATACGTCAGGCTCCATGACAGAAAGAATGTCTGAAGGTAAAACGACGTTTCCCTTGGATGATGACATCTTTCCGCTTGCACCTTTTAAGGATACAAACTCATAAGTTGCACCTATTATAGGAGGCCTATTGAATATCTCCTGTATTATTTTCTGCCCTGTGTCGGCGCTGCCGCCTTGCGTGCCGTGGTCCTTCCCATATGGCTCATAGTCGACACCAAGCTCAGCCCACCTTGATGGCCAGTCCACCCTCCACTTCAACTTGATGTAGTTTGCCTTTCTTATGTCGGCAGCCTCTTCAAATCCGCACTTGCAGGAGTAGCTCAAAGTATACTCTCCATCAAAAGAGGTAATCTTTGTCATGTCCTTCCCGCATTTTGGGCAGTAAACTGAAACTGGATACCAGTCAGCTGCTATTTTTTCTCCACCCCTCTGGCTGTTCAGTAGCTCGATTAGCTTGTCCTTTTTATCAAGTGCTATCTTGATATTGTTTTTGTAAATGCCTTTTTGGTATTGATTTGAAGCCCTCAAGAAATCAGGTTTCATTCCAGCTTCAGAAAGTGAAACTTCAAAAGGCTCCATGAAATGATCAGCAAATGATTTGTGGCACCCATCGGGGTCTGGGACCTTACAGTCTGGGAGCCCTATATACTCAGAATAATTTGCCGGCGCATTTGAAGGGACCTTTCTAAACCTATCATAATCGTCCCACATGTGTATGTGGCGGGAGTTGTATCCCATGTCCTTTAATGTAAGCGCTACAAGGCTTGTTGTGATGGCCTCTCTGAAGTGGCCTATGTGACAGAATCCTGAGGGCGTAACCCCAGATTCACATACATACTCTTTCTTCTCTCCTCTTTCAGCTATAATTCTCTCAGCAAAAGTTGATGCCCAGTGCATATCTAACCTCTCCGTCTGACGTTTGAATCTTTATCGCATATCTCTTTTAAGACTTGCTCAAAGGACTCGTCATTCATCAAAACTCTATTCAAATAGACGCCTGTCCTGCCTATCTTATCCCTTCTTGTAAGGACTTGAGAGCGCTCTCTCACAATGTCAATTGAAACTTTTAATAGTTTTGATACCTCTGCTTCTCTACCCGTTATCTCTTCTTCTATATGGCCCTTCTCATTTGGCCTTATCAATACGAGCCTTTTGTCAACACCTGGGACTCTCTTATCTTCTTTTAAGTCATCAAACTCAATTGCCCCCCCGAAATAGTAAAACTCAATCTCTCTTACCTTTGACTCTGTAATGGGGAAGGTAATCGTTTCCCCGCTGAAAAGTGTAATTGCACCCTTCACAAGGTGCCATGGCGTTGCCTGGATGATGCTCCTCTCCTTGATTCCTATATCATCAAGTGCCATCTCTAATAGGTAAGTTTCAGGTATATGTTCAATAAAAAAGTCAATATCTGATGCTTTGTGGACATCCCCCCTGGCTACTGAGCCGTAGAGAATGGGGTGAAAATTAGATATCTTCTCCATGACCGTAACTGCCTTGGATCTAATTGACGAAAGCAACTGCCACTTTTTGTCGTCATAGACCACATTTCTCCTGTGAAATGCAACTGTTTTCTCCTTCATTATAAAAAATTACAGTTAGAAATATAAATCATTATCTCAGGAATTGGATATGAATCCGCTTTATGTGGCACTTTTAGGCATAATTATGTTTTGGGTCATACTTTCCGAGGTCAACAAAAGGTATAACCTTTCAAAATATGGCGTCGATTTCCAGGGGATAATCCTATTATGGAGAACTAAAAAATTCAATGACTTTATTGACAATGTTTCAAAGAAAGGGAAAAATATCTGGAACATCTATAGCATGATCGGCATAGCCGCTGCAGTGGTCGGGATGGTCGCTGTATTTTACCTCCTCTTTTCAAATGCTGTTAAAGTCCTCCTTTCACCTGCACCCTCACCCGGGGTCGGGTTTGTAATCCCCGGTGTCACAGTCCCCTTCTGGTACAGCTTGATAGGACTTATAGTTGTCCTAATGGTACACGAAGGATCACATGGCATAATAGCAAGGGCAAACAACATCTCTCTGAAGTCAGTCGGATTGGCCCTTTTTGTTGTATTACCGGGAGCATTTGTTGAGCCTGATGAAGAGGAGCTAAAGAAGACATCAAGGCTCACAAGAATAAAGGTCTATGCGGCAGGGTCTATGGCAAACTTTGTCACGGCGTTAATCGCTTTTGTTCTTATCATGGCAGTTATAAATCCGCTTTTGACACCTTCCGGTATAGAGATAGTGTCAATTGAGGAATCTTCTGGTGCGTTTGCGTTTTTATCGCAGGGCGACATAATAACAGAAATCAATGGCGTAAAGATTGAAACATTACAGAACTTTTATGACATTATGCAGGATACATCGCCTGGTGATACGCTAAATATTACAACAGATAAAGGCACATTTGATATATTGCTAAAAGAACATCCAAGTGAGGCCGGCAAAGGCTACATTGGAATTGTGACCTCTCAAAATTACACCTCACCTGTTAACATGAAAATTTTGACACCTATAAACGGTGTATTGTTCTGGATTTTCCTATTGAACTTTAACATAGGTTTGATTAACCTCTTTCCCCTGCCATTTTTGTTTGATGGTGGGAAGATATTCAAGGAGATAGTCGATATAAAGTTCAGCGAGGCAAACTCTAATGCGATTCAGAAGGTATTTGCTGTGGTAGGTATTCTGCTTTTCGCAATAAATATCCTGCCTTCATTTTTATGATGTTATGATAAAGGTAGTTTTTTTACGGGACAAGAGGAGTGCTGAGATAGAAGCTGAAAATGTTTCCGAGGTATTCTCAAAGCTATCCATTTTAAGAGAGCAGTATGTTGTGATAAAAAACGGCAGGATAATCTGCGAAGATGAGCCTTTGTCATATGGGGATACAATTGAGCTATTCACAGTTGCTTCAGGTGGTTAATTGAAATGCTCAAGATGCAAAAAGGATGCAATCTATTTTCAGAGGCAATCTGGCCAGTACTACTGCAGTGATCATTTCAACAGCTATTTTGTTAAGAAGTTCATGCGGGGCATAAGAGAAGACAATCTGATAAAAAAGGGTGAGAAGATTGCAGTTGCCGTAAGCGGCGGAAAGGATAGCTTGACTTTGGCCTTTCTTCTAAAAAAGCTACAGGCTAGATACCCGTTTGAAATGGAAGCCGTCATAGTTGATGAGGGTATTTCTGGATATAGACACCATACTCTTGAGGCTGCAAAATCCCAGCTTGAAAAGCTTGAGATAGACTATCATATCGAATCGTTTGAGGATAATTTTGGTAAAACTCTTGACTGTTTTGTTGAAAATAACAAGGAAAACGCATGCTCAACGTGCGGCGTTTTACGAAGGTACATTTTGAATAAAAAAGCAAGGGAGATATCTTGCACAAAGCTTGCGACAGGACATAATCTTGATGATGAGGATCAGTCCGTTATAATGAATCTCATGCGAGGCGATGTAATCCGATTTTCTAGGGGTCAGAACTATTACAAAAAGATCAGTGACAAATTTGTAGAGCGGATTAAACCCTTGCGTTATTTTTTAGAGAAGGAGATAGTTATCTTTGCACTTAATAATAAGCTCACTTTTGACTCTTCCGAATGTCCGTATGCTGTATATGCTATGAGGGGCGAGGTGGGAAAGTTCCTTGACAGAATGGAAGAGGTAAGGCCAACTACAAAATACTCTCTTTTATCGGGATATGACAAAATACTTCCGGCATTAAATCAGTGCTTTATCCCTGAATCAATTGGAGTTTGTGAGATTTGTGGCGAGCCCACAATGGATGGGACCTGCATGAGATGCAAGATTTTGGAGAAATAAGATTAGACTTTAAGGCTTCCAAACTTTTAAGAAATCGACTCTTTCAAAGTCACTGTCGTTTGTGGCGATATTCTTGATGCCATAGTATTTGCAAGTAGCAGCATGGATTGCATCGTTTGGCAGGAATAAATAATCAGCAATAAAATCTTTAATAGATATTTCGGAATTATATTCTAAAATATTCAAATTATCCAATCTAAATATATCGTCAACAACATCAATAGAAATCTCGCATAAGATTTGGGGATCTTCCTTTATCATTTTTACAACGTCTTTCAGATTTATTCTGTATTTTTCACTTATTTTAATTCGTATATAATTAAAATATGTTTCTGAAATAACAACGGGATTTATTAATCCTATAATTTCCCTTTCGTCAATTCTTTTTAAAAAATTTTTAGTCGAGTTATAATACTCTTCACGTTTCAAAAGAAAGTAAGTAAAAATATTTGAATCAACAAATACTTTAGAGTTTTCTGGAATATGAGAGAGCTCATTCAATATCTACACCATATTCGGTCATTTCTATACTTTCATCAATTAGCTCTTTCTTTGATTGGACCAGTCTCTTTTCTATTTCATCTATTTTTGACCTTCTTATCTCTAAAATGACTTTTTCGCCTTCCATCCCAAGTTTCTTAAGGTCCTCGTCAGTTTTGATTATTCCATCCTTTATCCTTGCATGGACTATTATTCCCATAAATAAGAGTTGCATTTGAAAGTTTTTAAATATTGCTGTAAGATTCATAAAATGAAAAATACGATGCAAAATCCACTCGTCAATTAGGGTAGGAGAAAAAGAATCTATAAATATAGTGCCAGAAGTAAAATATTCTAGATTAGAGATCATCAATCCACCAAAAAACCTTATTCTTTAGACAAGTTTTCCATAGAAAAACCTTTTATAATAATATGGAAATCTAAAACTTATGCCCTGGTGGCTTAGTGGTATAGTGCCTGCTTGGTAAGCAGGAGGTCGCGGGTTCAATCCCCGCCCAGGGCTCTACATTTTAGTTAGAAAGCCCTAAGCTATTTTCATTAAAAAAAATAAAATTATTGCAACTTAATTCCTTTTTTTGAAAAATGATTGATTTTTTGTTTCACTGTATCCAGATAAACTATTTAAGATAAAATATATCTGTTGATTTATGGATATATCTTTATTAGGATTATTGATAACCGTAGTTGGTGCGGTTTTGGGACTTGTCGGAGTAATCTATAAAATATATTATGATATGCCCCATGTCAGATTGAAAATATCATTAGCTATTGTAAAGTATCCTGAAGGTGATGTAGATTCTAATGCAATTGTTTTTAGTATTGATAATAATGGGAAAATACCTATTATTATTTCATTTGCAGGAATAATGTTGGATGATAAAAATATTGTTATAAAAAATAATTTCCCGGCAACTATCCAAGCATGAGATAAATTTGCAATTTCACGAAACTACGAATCTATGAAGAATGAATTAAAAGATGCTATAAAAATATTGAAATTTCTAATGTCTAAAAAAGAAAAGGAAGGACATATTCTTGTAGATAATTTAACATTGGCAGAAAATCTTAAGTGGGATATCAAAAAAACTAATAATGCAATTTCATATCTAAGAATAACTGAAGCTATTAAGTATAAAGAATCTAAAGTTCCAAAAATGAAGGATAACAAAATAGAGAACATAATAAATTACAGTATTACGGATATCACTCCAAATGGAATTTATATGCTAAAGAGTAATACTGAAGTAGGTTTCAACCTTGGCCCAATATTCTTAAAACGAAAGATCTAATTTTTTTATTTTTAGGGCCAAATATTAAAATGGAAAAGAATAATTTTTCCCTATTTTTTCCATATTCTTATATAGGGTGAAAACCCGTAGAGATATTGAATGGAAAAAGATAATTATTCTATCAGACAGAAAAATAGGGATACTTATCTACTTTATCAAAATGGTAAACTAGTTTTTGAAGGGCCATTAAAAGATGTAGTTTTATATGCAAAGAAATTGAAAACACAAGAAGATTATCAAAGAAAAGAAACGTTTCAGATAAGCCCTCAAAAAAATTTTTGCATTAATTGTGGTCGTCCTTTAACTGGGAATGTTTGTGTTTCATGTTTAAATCAAACTCAAGATGAGCCCCTCCCATGTGAAACTAAAAAAAGTAATAAAAAATCTTTGAGAAAAATTGTCATTATTCCTCTTATTGTTTTTGTTTTACTCGTGGGGATAGTCGCCTTAGTTTCTATAAATTTTAATTCAAATTCAATTGTAAAAGAAGACATTAATAATTTAGGTGGCAAAACTGTATCTGATACAACACCAGAGCAGACAAAAATAGAAGCAGATGCTCCAGAAGAAATTCCTGTAGAAACAGATGAAACTACAGGATTACCCCTTATAGTTTCTTTTATTGATGTCGGACAGGGCGATAGTATACTAATTCAATCCCCTAACGGCAAAAACATGCTAATCGATGCAGGTGGCAGTACAACTCAAACTTATGTGTATAATTACCTTAAAGGCAAAGATATTAAAAAAATCGATGTTCTCGTAGCAACTCACCCACATGCAGATCATATTGGGGGGATGGAATATATTATAGATAATTTTGACATTGGGTTAATCTATATGCCAAAAGCTACAACTTCGACTAAAACCTATGAAGACCTATTGATAAAAATTAAAAGCAAAGGCTTGTTGATTAACACCGCAAAGGCAGGAGTTACAATTGATTTGGATAACGATCTAACGATAAAAATGATTGCGCCTATCGGAGTTTCATATGATTATCTAAATGATTATTCTGCTGTTATTAAACTAAGCTACAAGAATACTTCTTTCTTGTTTACTGGTGATGCACAGAATACTTCTGAGCAGGAAATGCTTAATTCAGGGGCAGATCTAAAATCAGATTTATTAAAAGTTGGGCATCATGGTTCTTCTGGGTCCACTTCTACAAATTTTCTTGATGCTGTGTCCCCTAAATTTGCTGTTATAAGCGTTGGCAAAGAAAACAGTTATGGTCATCCTGCGCAGTCAACACTTGATAAGCTTAATACTTATGGGGTAAGTGTTTACCGTACAGATGAAAGCGGAACAATAGTCATAACAAGCGATGGCCAAAACCTTACAACTAATGCAAGTGTTTCAAGTTACAACTCACAAGTAACTCCTCAAAATACAGTAATAAATAATAATGCTGTTGTGCCATCACAAAACACCGTAACAAACAACACAGTGCCAAACGACAAGAACATTATTGTTTATAAGACCAAGACAGGAAAGAAATATCACCGAGCTGATTGCCAGTACCTAAAAGACAGCAGCATACCAATCACGTTGGCCGAAGCCAAGGCTCAAGGGTTAACACCATGCGAGGTATGCCATCCACCAGAATAAAGAGGGAAATAAATGAAAATAATAATAGATCGTTTTGAGGGCGATTCTGCCGTAGTAGAATTGCCAGGAAAAGTAATTATAAATGTTCCAAAAATTCTTTTCCCGAATGCTAAGGAAGGCGATGTAATTTCTATTGAGATTGATAAAGAAGAAACTAAAAATAGAAAGAAGCATATTAATAATCTAATGAAAGATTTATTCAAGGATTGAAAATATAACGGATATAATCTCCAATAATGGTTTAATGTAAATAGTAATATGCAACAAGATATAAATTGTAGACCTAGCTTAAATAAATGTTCCACTAATCTTTTCCATATTTTCTCTTATAGTACCTGACATCCTCCCTACTCCAGTCTGGCCCTAATTTTAAGGCCAAGTATTAAAATGGAAAAGAATAATTTTTCCTTATTTTTCATATTTTTTTCGGCTGTGGGACATAATTAACCTGCATTTAGATTTAATAGATTGTGCCAGAGGGCGATGCAGGCGACAGCAGAATATATTCTGCCTGTTAACTTCTGCTCTATCTTCCAGCCAAAGCGCCTCTTGTCT
>JBDKUY010000050.1:0-3196 GCA_039679445.1 Methanofastidiosum sp.
AAACATTGACGGAATACAAAATGAATGGAAAGTTATGATACGGGATTGCAGAGTATTTGATAAGAAACTATTGAGATAGCTATAACTATCAAATTATTGCACCTAGTGAAAAACATCTTATGTTGGATTAAAAATAAAATATAATTTAAAATTATTTTTCTTAATTATAAATAATCAATAACAGTAAATTTTAAGTATACATAAAAGTATTACAATAATACCACAGGTCGAAACTTTGCTTGTGTCGATGTCGAAGTATGTCTCTTGTTCAGAGGCTGAATATACATTTGTTGAAAGAGTTTGTCTCTTATTACAGATGTATTCAAGTATCTGGATAAGGGATATCTGAGTATGGTCGAAATACTTAATCAGACGTAAGTTTGGAGGCCTTTAGAAGAAGCATTTTATGTTTCTTTTGAAACCTTGTAGAGACCGTTTCGAGACGTCGAAACATTCAGAAGTACTATTGACAAAACATGAGCGAGGCGACAAACTGTTTTTCTTTTTTATTACAGCATGGCGATAAAGATATTTCTAATTCCAGTTGCAAGAAAGTTAATAGCTATTGCCCCTAAAAGTAATCCCATTATACGGGTAAAGACGAGTGTGACTGTTACGCCCAATATTTTGCTTAATGGACTTGAGAATCTGAACATCAAAAATGTTATCGCAAAGGTAGCAAGTATTGCAAGTATTGCAACAAACTTAAGCTCTATTGTTGGAACAGATCTTATTATAACAATTACTGTTGTTATGGTCCCAGGACCTGTAAGAAGTGGCATTGCAATTGGGAAAACTGATATATCTTCTCTGCCTTTTGCATCCTTTCTTTCTTCTTCAGTAAAGCTTTCTCTGGATGTTTTAGCATAGACCATGTCGAGTGCTACTTTAAAAAGAATAATTCCGCCAGCTACCCTTAAGCTATCAACTGTAATACCAAAGAATCTTAAAATAAGTTCTCCACTAATAGCAAAGATGATTGCTAGTAAACATCCTATTAGAACAGACCTTGCCCCTAGTTTAATCCGTTCTTTGTGATCCTTGTCAGTAGTCAAAGACATAAATGTAAACATGGCGCCAATTGGATTTACAATTACAAATATCGATGTGAACGCGTACACAAAAAAGGCAAAGGCATCCATAAATTAAAGAGATAAAAATGTTTTATAAATATTCTGTTTAATATATTTACAAATGGGTAAGAGGAATCGCTAAATACTCAAGTTTTATCTATATAGTATACGTGGTGTAAAAACTTATGGCAATAAGATATCTAACGTTTGAAGACAATCCATGATGACTGTTTAGACTATGGGGAGCCCTTAAACATTCTAAATCCAGGATCTATTGCATCAACATTGTATTTTATGCGACATTGTTCAATAGAAGTAGTAGAAAACAAAACATTGTAGAAAAGGGAGCCATTCTTTACAGAGACATTATTCTAAACCATCCTTTTATGAATGGAAACAAACGAGCAGGCACTATTTGCCTATTAACTTTTCTTAGATGTAATGGATTTTATTTAGATTTAAATAATGAAGATATTAAGACATTTACAGTTGAAACTGCCAAGGGTAACAATGACCTCGATTCAATAAAATTATTTATCGAAAGATATATAAAAAAATATCAAAGGTGAGGAATTTGGCAAGAAAAAAATTAGTTATGAGCTTGGAAGAGGCCACGAAAAGAAAGGAAAAGATAAATTTAGAACAGATAAGACCTCAAGTTCGTAAATGTTACGAAGAAGTAAAAAAAGAGAGAAAAACTCTTATCGAAGAACTTGCCAAAATTTAGTTATTTCATATAATTTGCCTTATATTTCTTAGAAACTTTTTCTTATCATCTAATGAAGTTCTATTAAATCTATATTTAGTATTTTATTATTGAAGATAATTCAAGTAAACGATATAAGGAATATAAGTAAATTTATACTATGGCCCATAAAGAGAGTATATCAGATATTGACTCTAAATTAATCCTAAAAGAAATACTCGAATCTTTGAAATCTGAAGGGATAAAGGAAATAGATATTATAGATTTATATTCTAAATCTAACCTTCCATTTGTTCAAATTAATAAAGTTATGGAAGAACTGGAAACAGATGGCTTGGTGAAAGAGATTGAATAGAGTAAGGGAAGTTAAAATCCCAGTTCATTATTTTGATAATGAGAAATGGCTTTTATTAAATGTCCTTGGAAATTCTGGGAACTTAAGAGCAGATGTTATTTCAAATCCCACTACCACAAAAGATGCAGAGAAGTTAGGGCAAGAACTAGCATTAAGTACTACCCAAAAAAAATGGCAGATTCTATAGAAATTAATTCTAAGTTTTTCTGAGTATTTTTATATTTAGATAGAAATACAAATAGTAAAAATTAGCTTTAACAATTAAATAAAAGAAAAAAATAAATTAAATTATTCCTGATCCGAAAAGAACTGCAAAGATAATTGCAAGTGTGTTCATTACCTTGATCAGTGGATTTATTGCAGGCCCTGCTGTGTCCTTTGATGGGTCGCCTACTGTGTCGCCTACAACTGCTGCAACGTGTGCTGGACTTCCTTTGCCTCCAAGGTTTCCGTCTTCAATGTACTTCTTTGCGTTGTCCCATGCTCCACCACCAGTTGCAAGCATTAAGGCTAAAAGGAAGCCGGACAATATGCTTCCGATTAGCATTCCACCCAATGCAATCTTCCCCAGTATGAATCCTACCAGTAGCGGAGATAAAACTGCTATGATCCCAGGAAGCACTAGCTCCTTTAGAGATGCTTTTGTGACGATATCGACGCATCTTGCATAGTCGGGCTCGGTCTTTCCTTCCATGATGCCCTTAATCTCTTTGAACTGCCTTCTGACTTCTTCAACTATGGAAAATGCTGCTTTTCCAACTGCCTTCATACAAAGGGAGGAGAAAAGGAAAGGTATCAATGCACCAAGGAATAACCCCACGATGACCTTTTCATCAGAGAGACTGAATATAATTTCTTGCCCAGGTGCGAATCTTGCAATTTCATCGACATATGCGGCAAATAGAGTAAGCGAAGCCAATGCTGCAGAGCCTATTGCAAATGCCTTTGTGACTGCTTTTGTTGTGTTTCCAACGGAATCGAGTGCATCTGTTGTCTTTCTGATTTCATCAGGGAGGTGTGCCATCTCTGCGATTCCGCCAGCGTTATCTGTTATTGGGCCGT
>JBDKUY010000051.1:0-13839 GCA_039679445.1 Methanofastidiosum sp.
TTTGGACTTTCTATCGATTTTCCCATCTCCTTAAGAATTTCGTTTACAAGCCTATTGTCTATGGATGTGCCCCTCTTTTTCCGAAGGTATGTGGCAACTGCAGGTGCGCCTGCCCTTGTAACTTCCCAGACTTTCTGGATCTCACAGATAAGATCGACCGGATAAATCCCATAGGGATATCTGCCAGACTTTTTTAGCTTTGGTATATTCTTTGTAAGCCCGTACTCCTTTACTATCTGCTGCACTCGACGCTGACTCACACCGAATTGTTTTGCAACTAGTTTTGTAGGTAGTTTGTACTCAACTACCCGCATCACTATTGTTTTTGCCTTTTCATTGTCTAGCTTCATGTCAATATTAGAAAAATCAAGATTTAAAGCTAGGCGAAATTTTTAGCAGATAACACACCCAATATTTGATTGTCGTAAGGTTTATATATGCCAAAGATAACCCGCTATCATGAAAACACTTGTTGTTTATTATTCTAGGTCCGGAAATACTAAAAAAATAGCAGAAGAGATTTCTAATAAGATGAAGTGTGACGTTGAGGAAATAATAGATACTAAGAATAGAAAAGGAATAATAGGGTGGCTAAGAGCAGCTATGGACGCAAGATCAAAAAAACTAACAAAAATCAAAGAAATAACAAAAGACCCTGCTAAATATGAAGTTATAGTTATAGGGACTCCCATATGGGGGGGATACATGGTTCCCGCAGTTAGGGCTTATATTAATGAAAACAAGAGCAAGTTTAAGAACGTTGCATTTTTCTGCACATACGGGGGCTCTGGGAAAATAAAAACATTAGGGGACATGGAAGATTATACAGGGATTACGCCTATATCCAAAATGGGGATAAGAGAAAAGGAAATTGGTACTAATCATGAAGACAAATTAAAAAGTTTTATTAAAGGAATAAAATAAATATCTAATTTTTTAATATTAAATAATTGATGGTAAGCTCTGAAATGTCTCCAGAGTATTCGCCTGTTCTCCTAATGCTTTCAACTATATATACGACAGGAACAGCTTCAATCCTCAGATTCAACGCCTTATTGTTTATGTCTTCGCATTTTTCCACTAATTTATCTACAGCATCAATGTTATCATTGGCCTTTTTGATATTTTTTTTGGAGTGAGATTCAAAACTCTTTGAGAAAATCTCTAGGGCTAAAGTACTTGCAGCTTCTATATCTTGAATTATCTCTGGATTGAGCTTATCTATTACTTTTAAAACATTCTCCCCCAGGATAGATGCATGATCGCCAATTCTTTCTAAAATCCTGCTTATCAAAAAGTAATAGCTTGCTTCTTCTTGACTCAAACCCATCTTCTTTGATAGCATTATGTCAGTTAGAATTACATTATACTGATGTGTGGCAAGCCAGTAGAGCCTATCTACTTCAAAATCTCTTGAAACAACATTTTGAGCTAATTCTTTGTTGTTAGTTTTTAGAGATTTAATTGCATCCTTGTGCATGCTTTCAACAAGGGAATACATCCTCTTAACAGTCTTTTCAAAAGGCATTTCCATCGGGCTTAATAGATCTTTTATAACAAAAAGATTTAACTCCTCATCAACAATTTCGGGGCCTATTGCAATTTGTGTGAACATTCGGATTGCTTCTCTAATCTGAGGGGGCATTGTTTCATTTGACCTTATTGCAATATCGGAGTATCCCATAACATAAGCACCTACAAGAAGTCTAAATAGAAATGTTTTATCAGTATCAGACTCAACAATGAATTCCTTTTGTTTTCTTTTTTTTTCAGTTACTTTATCTGTTGTTACAAGCAGAGTTCCATCTTTTTGAACTATAAGCCCTAGAGAATCATTCTTCTTTATGTTTAATGACTTAATCCACTCTTTAGGCAATGTAATAACATAAGAAGAACCACCGGTAATCTGAACCTTTCTTATTTCCATTTTATCGACTTTTTGACTTCTATTGATTATATAAATATTTCTGTATAGATATGTCTAAATATATAGAGAATATTGAGAAATCATTTTTATACTTATTCTTATATACTATAAGTCGAGAAGCATTATAAAAGACCTAAAGATAATTAATTTGGTGATATAACTATGAATACTAAAAAATATGGTATGGGATTAATACTAGCCATAGTAGTTTTAGGAATGGTTTTCGCTGGCTGCACTGGGCAGACTCAACAGACAACTCAAACAACGCAACCTGCCACAGGTACAATTACTGTAACAGGTTCAACTACAGTTTTGCCCATTGCACAGAAAGCCGCTGAAGCTTATATGGCCAAAACTCCAGGTGCTGACATAAAAGTCAGTGGTGGAGGTTCCGGTGTTGGTGTTCAAGCCGCTGGAGAAGGAACTGCTGACATTGGAATGTCATCAAGAGATGTTAAGGATTCGGAATTTCAGAAATACACTGACCTTAAGACAACAGTCGTTGCAGGAGATGGTATAGCTTTGATTGTGCATCCAACAAACAAAGTATCCTCATTAACTTTGGATCAAATAAAGAAAATTTATGATGGTAATGTTACAAACTGGTCCCAAGTTGGCGGTGCTAACGAAAAAATAGTTGTAGTAGGAAGAGATGCTGCATCAGGAACAAGAGAATTCTTTTGGGAGCATGTAATGGGAAAAGGTGACTTTGCTCAGGGTATGCTAGAAAAGAACTCTAATGGGGCTGTAAAGACAACAGTAGCTTTGACTCCTGGTGCAATTGGATATGTTGGACTTGGATACATTGATGCTGAAGTTAAAGCAATAAAAGTCAACAAAAATGGCACTTTAATTGAACCATCAGTAGTAAATGTCATTAACGGAACTTACCCAATATCTAGAAGTTTATACTTCCTAACAAAAGGAGCACCAAAAGCTGGATTAGCTACAGAATTCATAAACTTCCTTCTTAGTGTAGATGGACAGAAGATTGTCGAAGAAGAAGGATTTGTTCCTTTAGTGGATACTGGAACAAAACCACAGACCGCGCAGACGGCAACAACACAGACAACAACTCAAGCGTCTGTTTCTGGGAAAATAACAGTTACAGGTTCAACTACAGTTTTGCCCATTGCTCAATTAGCAGCAGAAAGCTATATGTCAAAGAACTCAAGTGCTGACATAAAAGTCAGTGGTGGAGGTTCCGGTGTTGGTGTTCAAGCCGCTGGAGAAGGAACTGCTGACATTGGAATGTCATCACGAGAAGTTAAGGATTCAGAATTTCAGAAGTACCCCGACATGAAGGTAACAGTCGTTGCAGGAGATGGTATAGCCTTAATAGTTAACCCATCAAACACAGTATCAAGTCTTACACTTGCGCAGGTTAAGGATATTTACAGTGGAAAGATTACAAACTGGTCCCAAGTTGGTGGAACAAGTGGAGGAATAGTTGTAGTAGGAAGAGATGCCGCATCAGGAACAAGAGAATTCTTCTGGGAGTATGTAATGGGAAAAGGAGATTTTGCCAAGGGAATGCTTGAAAAGAATTCAAACGGTGCGGTAAAACAAACTATTGTTCAGACCCCTGGAGCAATTGGATACGTAGGACTAGGATATATAGATGCCGATGTCAAAGCACTTAGAATAAAGCTTGACAATGGAACTCAGGTAGCTGCAAGTGTATCCAATGTAATCAACGGATCTTACCCAATATCCAGATCTTTGTACTTCCTTACAAAAGGAGAGCCAAAAGGATTGTCCAAAGCATTCACCGACTTCATATTAAGTGACGAAGGCCAGAAGATTGTTGAAGAAGAAGGTTTCGTTCCTCTAAAAAAGTAAATTTTTATATATTAATTTATTTTTTATTATTATGTGGTCGTGAATTTTGATGCCAATCAAAAATAATTCCAATATTCAAAATAGAAACAGTGATCCTAATAGCAGTATTCTTGTAAAAAGAAATAACGTTTTTGAATTTATAATTGAAAAATTACTATTTATTGGGGCAATATCATCTGTAATCATAGTATTCTTTATAATATTATTTCTTTTAAAAGAAGGATTTGTAGCTTTTGATAAGATAGGAGTTGTTAATTTTATATTTGGGCAAGAATGGGTCCCAGTAGGTGAACCCGAAAGGTTTGGTGCTTTTCCATTAATCGTAGGAAGCCTTTTAGTAACAATAGGTGCAATGATATTTGCTATACCTTTAGGAATTGCTGGTGCAATATTTATATCCGAAATAGCCCCATATAAACTCAAGATATTACTTAAACCAACATTTGAATTACTTTCTGGGATACCTTCAGTAGTATTTGGATTTTTTGGCCTTAAGATTTTGACTAATTGGATAAGAGTTACTTTTAATCAACCTACTGGGGAATCATGGCTTGCAGGCTCTATCCTATTGGGGATAATGGCACTTCCAACCATTATCAGCATATCAGAAGATGCAATCAGTGCCGTTCCGAGGGAATTTAGAGAAGCTTCTTATGGTGTAGGGGCTACAAAATGGCAAACAATTAGCAAAATAGTTACGCCTGCAGCAATTTCAGGTATTACGGCATCAATAATCCTTGGAATAGGGAGGGCTGTAGGTGAAACAATGGCAGTTTTAATGGTTACAGGTAATGCAGCAATAATTCCAGAACCCTTAACTAACATTTTTTCGCCTATTAGAACGATAACTGGTACACTAGGTATAGAAATGGGTGAGGTGCCCGTAGGAAGTATGCATTATAGTTCTCTATTTGGCCTGGGAGTTATACTTTTTGGCATTGTTCTTGTAATAAATTTTGTTGCAAGTATAGTAATGAATAAGATTAAACAAACACATAACCCCTCCCCAAGAAATAATAAGTTTTCTTTTAAACTGCCTCAAACTATAACAAAATCAATTTATTACGCAATGTATTGTTTATTGGGAGTGGGGATTTTTTGGGTTTTGTATAATTGGTTTGAACTCAGTTACACTATATTGATTATTGGAATTTTTTTAGGTGCATACCTATTGATAAAAAAAATGTCTGTAAAAAATCTTCAAAGGTTAGCATTTTTAATTATTTCGCTATCTGCAGTTTTAATTGTTTTTATACTTGGGATTATACTTTTTGATATTGTTTCAAAAGGGATTCCCGCAATAAGTTGGGAATTTTTAACACAAGCTCCCTCTGACATTGGTAGAAAAGGAGGAATCTTTCCTGCTATCATTGGTACACTATACTTAGTTGCTGGCGCAATATTATTTGCACTACCTATTGGGGTTTTAGGAAGCATATATCTTACTGAATACGCAAAAGAGGGCAAAATTACTAAGATTATACGTTCTGCTGTCGATAATTTAAATGGTACTCCATCAATAGTATTCGGGTTATTTGGATTTGCTTTTCTCGTATTGTATCTCAATTTTGGAATATCCCTTATAGCAGGCCAATTAAGTTTAGGATTTATGGTTTTACCAACTATTATCCGTACAACAGAAGAAGCTCTTCGGAGTGTTCCAAACTCCCTTAGAGAAGGCAGTTTGGCAGTAGGAGCTACAAAGTGGCATACAATACAAAAAGTAGTATTACCTCCGGCGCTTCCTGGAATAATTACTGGAACTATATTAAGTATTGGTAGGGCTGCAGGCGAAACTGCACCAATTTTATTTACTGCGACAGTATTTTCGCAGAAGTATCTTACTACCTCACCGTTTCAACCAGTTATGGCGTTGCCATATCATTTGTATGTATTGGCTACAAACGTGCCGGGGTCTGAGTTAGCTTCGTATGGAACAGCATTAGTACTATTAATATTGGTAATTATACTATATGCGATTGCTACTTTAATTAGATTAAAATATTGGAAAACAGCAAGAATGGGAAGTGGTGCTCTATGATTAACAAAGATTTTGTATTAGATTGTAAAAATTTGAACTTATGGTATGGTAAAAATCAAGCTCTCTACAATATTTCTATGAAAGTAAAAAGAAACAAGGTAACTGCTTTAATAGGCCCTTCAGGATGTGGAAAATCAACATTAATACGATGTTTTAACAGAATGAATGACACAATAGACGAATGTAAAGTTGATGCCGAAGTTATGTTTAATAATGAAAATATATACCACCAGACTGCAGATGTTGTTAAAATACGAAGAAAAATAGGTATGGTATTTCAAAAACCAAATCCATTTCCGAAATCAATATACGAAAACGTTGCATATGGACCTAGAATTCACGGAGAGAATAATAAGCACAATCTCGATAAGATTGTTGAAAGAAGTCTTAAAGCGGCAGTACTTTGGGACGAAATGAAAGACAGATTAGAAGATTCTGCAATGGGCATTTCAGGAGGACAACAACAGAGACTGTGTATTGCCAGAGCTTTAGCTGTAGAACCTGAAATCATCTTAATGGACGAGCCATGTTCAGCCTTAGACCCAATTGCAACGACTAAAATAGAAGATTTAATAGATGAATTAAAGAAGAATTATAGTGTCATTATAGTTACACATAATATGCAACAGGCTGCAAGGATAAGTGATTATACTGGGTTCATGTATTTAGGAAAGCTCATAGAATTTGGAGAAACTCAACAGATATTTGAAAATCCTAAAGAAGAACTAACTGAAAGATATGTAATGGGAAGATTTGGATAGGTTGACAAAAATGAGAGAAAAATTTGTTGAAGAATTAGAAAAACTTAAATCTGACGTAGTTGAGATGGGAAACTTCTCTAAAGAAATGCTAAAGGAATCAATTGACGCCGTTAAAGCTTCAGACATAATAATAGCTGAAAAAGTTATTAGTCAGAGAAAAGATATTAGGGATTTTGATGATAGAATTGAAGATGATGCACTTAGATTAATCGCTTTATATCAACCAGTTGCCAAGGATTTAAGAGTTATTATATCTACTTTGAAAATGAACACATATCTTACACGGATTGGAATTTATTCCAAAGATATCTCAAGGGACATAAAAGAGATTTCGTTGAATAAAGACTTTCCTAGATTAAAAAGCGTTTGTGTCATGGGGGACCTCGTTTTAGATATGTTAACTGATGTCATTAAAGCATTTGAAACTGAAGACTTGGCACTTATCGAGGATATGTGGAAAAGAGACGATACAATCGATGATCTATTTCATACTATTCTAAGAGAATGCATATCGTATATGGTTGAAAATCCCAAGAGCATAAGTTACTATACGCACTATATGTTGATATCAAGGTATCTTGAAAGATGCGGAGATCATGTTTGCAAAATTTCAGAAAAAATACATTACATGGTAACTGGGGAAAGAATTACAATAAAATAATTGAAACTCCCTTGTTTCATAACTCTACTCAAAACAACTTGTTATAAAAATTAAGAAGTGTTTGAAAACCTTGAATTGATAGATAGGTCTCAATCTAGAACCTGTATGAATCTCTAAAAAGATTGTATTATTGAGAATTATCCAATTAAAAAGGTTTAGGAATCAATATGTCCACTAAAGGATAATCTGACCAAAAAATATTGAAATATTTAATAAATGAGAATTATCTAGCATTTACACAAAAAAATTCAATTATCCATTCTTTAATTTCATCTCTTGTCTTTCTGAAAGCATTAAGTTTATCCTCATAACTGCCATCAACTGAGGAGGGATATCTAAAACTCTTATGGATATATTCATTTACCATAGGAAAGAAAGGGCAAGTTTCTTTAGCATTATCACAAACTGTTATTACGTAATCAAAGTGATGCCCCTCGAATTCTGTCATATTTTTTGAATAATAATGTTTGATGTCAATTCCTATTTCATTTAGGGCTTCTATTGAAAATGGATTAACTTTCGTTGCATTTGAACCAGCGCTGAATGCTTGATATTTATCACTGCAAAGGTAATTAAGCAAACCCTCAGCAATTTGAGATTTAGCTGAATTATGTGTACATACAAATAATACTTTCTTTTTCATAATAAACCCTGTAATATTACTTAGTATCTTTTAAAAATACAATTATTGATTGATATATACAGTTTACTATTAAAATAAAGTATGTCTTATCCCAAAATCATTTCCTGTGTGGAAACATTATTATGATATGGCACAAATAAACAGTTAAACGAAAATCTTATAAGCGATATATTTCAAGATGGACTTATTGGGGTCGTGGGGTAGCTTGGCCTATCCTTCGAGCTTTGGGAGCTTGGGACCTGAGTTCAAATCTCAGCGACCCCACCATTCTGTTCTTAAAATCTTTTTTATATGAATAATATTTGTCTTATTATCAAATATCTTTTGATTTTTGTTTTACCGAAAATCTTAAATATAAATCATTAGAATAAAAAAATAAATTATTATAAGACATATGTCAAGATTTTTATTAAAAAGGTGTTTAAATGTTTGAAAAACTCGTCGATTATGCCAAAATAAATAATCAAATTGCTCCTGAGCTCTATCCTAAATTTAACGTTAAAAGGGGATTGAGGAATGAGGACGGGAGCGGAGTATTAGTTGGACTTACTAAAATATCCGATGTAACAGGTTACGAGAAAAAAAATGGCGTTTTTACACCATTAGAAGGGAGGCTTGCATACAGAGGAATCAAAATTGAGGATATAGTAGATGCTATCTCAAAAGAGAATAGGCATGGATTTGAAGAAATCATTTTTCTACTCCTTTTTGGAAAATTACCTACATGGGAAGAACTAGAATATTTTAATGAATTAATGGTCAGTAACAGAGATCTAGCGGCCAATTTCACTAATGATGTAATACTCCACTTCCCAAGTAATGATATAATGAACAAACTTGCAAGAAGCGTTTTAGTTCTTTATGCATTGGATAAAAAAGCAGACGACATAAGTATAGACAATGTTTTGAGGCAAAGTGTTGGGCTGATCGCTAAATTCCCATCAATTGTTGCATACGCTTACCAAGCTAGAAAGCATTATTTTAAAGGTAAAGATCTCATACTGAGAAATCAAAATCCCGAATATTCCGTTGCAGAAAATTTTCTTTACATGTTGAGGGAAGATGGGAATTTTACTAAACTTGAGGCGGACACACTTGATATTTTGTTGATTCTCCACGCAGAGCACGGTGGGGGTAACAACTCCTCATTTACAGTTCATGTAGTCACCTCATCTGGAACTGATACATATTCTGCTATCTCTGCGGCTATAGGGTCCCTAAAAGGTCCACTACACGGTGGTGCTAATAAAAGCGTCATGGCGATGATGAAGGACATAAAGGATAACGTTCGGGATTGGGAAGATGAAGAAGAGGTAAAGGATTACTTAAAACTAATACTTGAAAGAAAGGCTTTTGATGGAATGGGCGTTATCTATGGGCTCGGGCATGCAATTTACACCAAGTCAGATCCAAGAACAGTCATACTCAAGAAAAAGGCAAGAGAGCTTGCGAAGGATAAGAAGAGGATAGACGAATTTAAGTTGTATGAGCTTATTGAACAAACAGGGCCTGAAGTATTTCATGAAGTAAAGAACTCTAACAAAGTAATAACTGCAAATGTTGATTTCTATTCTGGGTTCGTATACCACTGTCTTGACATACCTAAAGAGATGTATACGCCTCTATTTGCCATGGGCAGGATACCTGGTTGGTGCGCGCACAGAATTGAAGAACTTATATCAGGTAAGAAGATAATTAGGCCTGCATATGCGCATGTTGGCGATTTTATACCTTACACTGAAATAGACAAGAGGATTTAAAATCCTCATAATTTTCTTTTTTTGATGAAATCTCCTAAAGGTGAAACCTTACACATTTTATCTCTGTCATCTCTTCAATGGCGTATTTTGGCCCTTCTCTTCCAAACCCAGAACTCTTTAATCCTCCATAAGGCATTAAATCGATCCTAAAGGTCGGGACATCATTTATCATGACACCGCCAACGTCCAGATTGTCAATAGCATAGTAAGCGTTTCTCAAATTTTCAGTAAAGATGCCGGCTTGTAATCCGTATATAGAATCATTTAATTTACTTACAGCTTCTTTGAAATCAGTAAAGGGTATCAGTGCGAGTGTCGGGCCAAATATTTCATCTTTTACTATCTTCATTTCTTCAGTTACATTTTCTATTACAGTTGGCTTTAATGCAAAACCTTCTCTTTCATTACCACAGAGAATCTTTGCACCTTTAGATTTTGCTTCATCGAGCCAAGATTTGACTCGTACTATCTCCTTCTCATCAATCATCGGGCCGATATCTGTGCCAATTTCTAGCGGATTCCCTATAACAAGATTATTTGCAGCATCAACAATCTTTTTCTTAAATTCTTCATAGACGCTTTCATGGACGTAAGCCCTTTGGCAATGAATACAAACTTGTCCAGAGTACCCAAAAGCCCCAACTTTAACAGCAGATACGGCTTTATCAATATCTGTATTCTCGTCAATTATCACACCGGAATTTGAGCCTAGCTCCATCGAAAGTTTCTTTAATCCTGCGTTAGATGCAATCCTTTCTCCTATTGCCCTACTTCCAGTGAATGATATTTTTCTAATAAATGGATCCTTAACGAGGTAGTTTTCAGCATCTTCAGCTGAACAAATAACAATATTAAGCGCCTCTTTGGGCAAACCTGCTTCTAACAGTATCTCCCCTAGAAGAAGAGAAGTCAAAGGAGTTTTTGATGCAGGTTTATGAATTATGCTATTCCCACCAGCTATAGCAGGTCCTATCTTATGGCACACAAGATTTAAGGGAAAGTTAAATGGTGTAATAGATAGTACAATACCTACAGGGACTCTTATGTAAAAACAATACTTGTCAGAGCTCGTAGGTGCAGCATCAAAAGGTATTACTTCGCCCCCAAGTCTTTTTGCTTCTTCTGCAGACAATACAATAGTCTCATAAGCCCTTGACACCTCACCCCTCGAGTAAGAAAGAGGCTTGCCACTTTCTAAAGCCATTGTCTTAGCAATCTCGTCTTTTCTCTCCAACATCAACTCTGCAGATTTTGATAGTATCTCATATCTCCTGTGGCGGCTAAGGCCCTTCATAGTCTTACTTCCTCGCACTGCCGAGTCAACAGCTTCTTTTAGATGATCTGGAGATGCCTTTGATACGCTATCTACGGATTTTCCATTATAGGGATTTATTATGTCTATGTAATTGTTTGTGTCAATCCATTTCCCACCAATCAGAATCTTTTTCATAGGAATCAATTTTTTTATATCCTTTTATTTTAAAAGTTTATGTAGTTTTTTAATGATAATCATTATTAATTCTCACTATTTGTAGTCATTATTAACCGATAACTTTATATATAAGTTAATATTATTATTCATTAGTGATAGTTGTTGCAGCAACTGTCACGTATCATCAATGCATAAATCTGTCTCTTGCCATGGAAATTCGCGATTTCACTTGGCAAAGACAAAAGGAGCTCCTAAAGAACCCCCTCTATTCTCCTGAAAATGGGCCAAACGGAGGGGGTTCCCAACACTTCTGGTCATAAATTTTATAGCAATACTCTTTCATATTCCATTTTACCTATGCCAATTTTTTCCCCTTCTATGGCCTGTATTTCTGGGTCCGGCCTTTCATCTATCATAAACGTATCCTTTTTAGCATCATCCAGAAAGGCTTTATCAATTGCAACTATGTCCTTTGATAGATATATCCCGGTATTTTCCCTGATGGTCTTTCCTGGGAAAGGCATGCAGTCACAATACTCCACAATATTTGCGCCCCAGTTAATCGACGTGACATTATCCTTACCTATAGTTTTGAAAAGCCCTTCAACTGCTATTGGAAGAACCTGTCCCAGTTTCTCAAGTTCTTTTAATTTTATTGCCCCTCTTGTACATACTTCCATACATCCTGAGCAGTGCATGCAATCCTCTCTTTTTTCAAGAGAAAGGACTCTTTTTCCGTTTTTTATTGTAGGTATCTCCCTATCACAAATATCCTTACAGGCATTGCATCCATCACAAAGAGAATCATCATAACAAAAATTAACAAATTTATGCATAGCAAGCTTTGATTTTTTTGTAACACATCCCATTCCAACATTTTTTATGGACCCTCCAAACCCAGTTAATGCATGGCCTTTGCAATGGCTGAATACAATCATCTTGTCAACCTCTTTGAATAGATTGGGTAGGAATATTTCATTCAGAGGACTTCTGACCTTAACAGAAAACCCTTCATCGTTACCTAACCCATCTGCAACAATGAACGGGGCACCTATATTCGCAAGAGAAAATCCATGATAAAAGGCATTTTTTATCATACCGACAGCAGTGAACCTATGTCCGCAGTAGTATGAGGTCGTGTCCGTAAGAAAAGGCTCACAACCTTTTTCTAAAAGGGCAGATACTAACTCTTTAAGGTAAAGAGGGTGTACATGGGCAGGATTTTTATATTCGCCAATATGGAGTTTAATTGCGACCCTATCTTCTTTGTTGATGTCATCAAGAATATTGCTCTTTCTTATGATTTTCTTGAATTTACCAATCATGTCTGAGTCTTGTCTCCAAGGGATAAAATACACATTTGACATGTATATCGATATTGACATGTATTTTTATTATTTTCTCCGCTTTTCAACGAAAATTTTATATATTTATGTTCGTTATTTAACTATATGTTTGAAGATGCAAAAGAACAACTTGCTAAGATGATAGCAGGGGAAGTTGTATTGTCAGACGATCCTGGCCTAACGTTGAGAAAATGGCGTGAGATATTTGGAATATCTCAAACTGATTTGGCTCATCATTTATCTATTTCCCCTTCTGTTGTAAGTGACTATGAGGGGGGTAGGAGAAAATCTCCTGGTTCTTCAACAATCAGAAAAGTCGTTGAGAACCTGATAGAAATTGATATAAGCAGAGGAGGAAAAATAATCCATTCGTTTAGCCACAGATTTGCTAAAGAGGTAATAAGTGATGTTGTGCTTGACCTTAAAGAATTTCCAGTTCCCATTCCACCAAAAAGGCTTATTGATGCAGTTCAAGGTGAAATTCTAGTAAACGAAGAGTACTTGAGCAAGGAGATCCATGGGTATACTGTTATTGATAGTATTAAGGCCATTCTTAATCTGAATTCAGAAGAATTTCTTAAACTTTATGGGATATCTTCAGAGAGGGCTTTGATATTTACAAAAGTTTCAACTGGAAGATCTCCAATGATTGCCATTAAAGTTCAGGGAATAATTCCATCAATGGTTGTCTTACACGGGGCAAAGAAAGTAGATGAAATTGCTGTTCAATTAGCCGAATTACAGAAAATACCTTTGATTCTATCGCCTATAGAAACACTTGAGGATCTGTTAAATGGATTAAGGTCTCTTTAATCTATAATCTGTATCTGATAATTGCAGCAATACCACCGAACGCCTTTAATAATTGATTGCCTTCTTCAGTTTCTGTGGAAATAACTTCTACCTTACCATTGCCTTCTTGGGCCAAATCTGCCAGCTCTTCTAGGAGGTCTACTTTTTCTTCTATATCCAAACTCAGATTCCCACATTTTTCGCACTGCATACCAGAGATTTGTTGTTCTAATTTGAAAAGCTCTTCATCTGTCCCTGTCTTTTCAGTTTGATTACCACATGATCCGCATTTTATTTTAATCCTATTCTTGTTTAATCCTTCTGAGAGGAGCAATAGATCTACAGCACCGGCTTCTAAGTATTTCCTGACTTCTTTTTCTCCATAAGCTGCAAGACTGTCATCCTTTATTAATTCCTTAAGAAATCTTGTCACGATATCCTTTTCTTTAGTTATGTCTAGGTTCTCTAAGATTTTTGAACTCTTATCCACAAGCTCGTTTAGCCCAAAAAGTTCGGTATATGCCGTATCTGCAGTTCCCAATATTTTTTTCCTAAGTTCGTGATGTAGATATTCTCCCTCTTCGAATTCGAATTTGGTATAACCTCCACCACCGATTAGAATCCCTTCTAGATT
>JBDKUY010000052.1:0-10398 GCA_039679445.1 Methanofastidiosum sp.
ATAAGATCCATAAGTACTTGGCGGATAACGGCCTCTCAAAAGAGGAGCCTAACAAGAAAAAGCAGAGGTCTTACGTTAGATACGAGCGGGAGCACAGCATGTCACTATGGCATACAGACTGGAAAAAACTTACAGGCACTAATAAATGGCTTATTGTATACGAGGATGACGCATCAAGGATGATTATGGCATGGGAAGTCTTTGATAGCCCCACAACAGAAGTATCACTAGAGGTACTGTACAAGGCCATAAAGACTTATGGAAAGCCCAAGGCAATACTAACTGACAGGGGAACTCAGTTCTACGCAAGCGCCAAAGATAAGAAAGCACAAGGCGAGTGTAAGTTTCAGACAGTTCTAAAAGAGCTTGGGATAGAGCATATCCTTTCTGGTGTCAGCCACCCCCAGACAAACGGCAAGATAGAACGGTTCTATGGAACGCTTGAGCAGAAGCTCAAGCACTTCAAGTCTATCGAGGAGTTCATGAACTTCTACAACAAGAAGCGACCCCATATGAGTTTGAATCTTGATGTGCTTGAGACACCAGAAAACGCATTTTACAGAAAGCTAGAATCTGGCAGTAATTTGCCAGATACTACCTAAAATAGGGGAGATTTTTTAATGAAAGGAAATGGAAATAATTACAGGATAACACATTTTAGAAAAGATAAAAATTAGGCTTGAGTAGCCCTAAAACTACCAAGCCCGCTGTTCATACCCCTGGTAATGACATCAAATGTGAGCTGTTGTATTATCCCTGCTATGTCAATTCCTATGTTTTGAAGCTCGGCCATGTTAAGGTGTATTACTTCTGGCTCAATCACACTCATTGCAACTGGAGAGAATTTTATCACAGCGTCAAACAAGGTTTCGATATCAAAAAAGAGGGCCTCCATCCCGACTACGCCCTCCCAAGCTTCGCCTTCACCGACCTTTTTTGCAATCATCTTGTCTATAAGAGCACCAGTGCCATTAACGAGTTCCTTTGTCTTTTCCATGGCGAACTTCTCGTTCTTTGCCCTCGCCTCCACGACAAATTTAAACAGCGCCCCGCCTTGTCCAATGGCATCTTCAATATCCTCTTCATCAATACCAATCTCTTCCTGCTTTATTCCGTCGTCTTCGCCAACTCTATAAAGGGTCAGATTATATTTCTTGCATAGCTTGTTTACTGTAGAAGAAACATCACCAAAAATCTCCAAAAGCTCCTTTGATTTGATCTTTATATCACCGCTTAGTATCTCAATTGTGGAAGGCACTAGCCTCATGCAAAGCGTGATATACTCCCTAAACCCAGTCTTTATGTCAACTTCAAGCACAGAAGAGTAGAATATCCTACCCATCTCATCTTCATCATCTATAATCTCGTGGAACAACTCTCTGGTAATCTTCACATTACTTAAAGCCTTTATCTCCTCCAAAAGCTTCTTTAGTGAGATTTCAAGCGCCTCCTTTGAGTTACTCTGAGATTCTAAGTAAAAAGTAGCTTCAATCATAACATATATTCAAAAAATCTATTTATAAAGTTTTCAACAGTAAATGGTAAAGTTTAAAATCAGACGAAATGAAAAAATCAATATGTTTGAAATAGGAATAGTTGGAGCTGGAAAAATTGGAAGCGGCATAATTAAAGGCTTGATTGAGAAAAAAGCCTTCAAAGGAGAAAATATTGTCCTAAGTGATGTTTCAGAAAACATATTAAATCCAATAAAAAAGGAATATGGGATAGAAGTATCATTAAATAATAGAGATGTTTTTTCATCCTCTAAAATAATAATACTTGCAGTGAAGCCTAATTTAATTGCCCCTGTGCTGGATAATATAAAAGACTTAAACTTAAAGGGAAAACTTATAGTTTCAGTTGCTGCAGGCGTCCCTATAGCCTTTATAGAAAAGATTATTTCCAATGTAGCAGTTATTCGTATCATGCCAAATATTTCTCTCTCAATTGGGTATTCCCCGTCCTGCTATTCGTTGGGTAAATATGCAACTAGAGAAGATGAAAAACTGTTCATAGATATTTTCAAGAATTTGGGTTCTGTTATAAATGTTGAAGAAAAACAGATGGATGCTGTAACTGGGCTGTCTGGATCTGGGCCTGCCTACGTTTTCTACTTCTTAAAGGCTTTAACAAAAGGGGGGATGAAAGCGGGGCTCTCTAAGGATGTCTCAAGGAAACTGGCTTTAGATACGCTGTATGGTGCAGTTTTAATGGCCTCATCAACAGATAAAAGCTTTGATGACCTCATTAATATGGTAAAAACACCAGGTGGCACTACGGAAAAAGGTCTATTGAAACTTGAAGAGTATCTAGTAGAAAAAGGCATTGCAGAAGCTGTCGTAAAAGCCGCTGAAAGGTCTAAAGAATTGGGTGAAACTTATGGAAAGTGTTAAGGATAAAGCCATTTTGGCAAAGGAAGCTTTCATTAAGCTCTCCAATGCGAATACAAGTGATAAGAATGAAACATTGCTCCTTATGGCAAAAGCACTTAACAGAAACAGAAAAAAGATTCTAGAGGCCAATGCCCTGGATATGGCCGAAGCAAAAAAACTTCTTGAAAAGGGAGAACTAACAGAATCCCTAGTAAAAAGGCTTGAGGTCACAGATTCAAAGATTGATGATATGATCAGTGGTATCAAAGATGTAGCGAAGTTAGAGGATCCAGTTGGGAAAACACTTAGCGGAATTGAACTTGACTCTGGGCTAGAGCTTTACCAAATTGCTGTGCCAATTGGAGTAATTGGGATGGTATTTGAATCAAGACCTGATGTTGTACCACAGATTATTTCTCTTGCACTTAAAAGTGGGAATGGTGTCTTGTTAAAGGGCGGGAGAGAATCAGCAAAAACAAATAAGGCAATTTATGAAGTTTTGACTGACTCGATTAAAAATAAATCTATTCCAAAAAATGCATTCCAGCTTCTTGAAAAAAGGGAAGATGTAACTGAGATGTTAAAACTTGATAAGTACATAGACCTCATAATCCCAAGAGGGTCAAATGACTTTGTAAGATTTGTACAGTCTAACACTAAAATCCCTGTCTTGGGCCACGCTGATGGGATATGCCATGCTTATGTTGATAAGAAATACGATGAGAAAAAGGCTCTTGATGTATGTTTTGATGCAAAGGTTCAGTATCCTGCAGTGTGTAATGCTATTGAAACATTACTAGTACATGAAAAATCAGCTAAGAAGTTCCTCCCAAAAATTGGAAGGATGTACAAAGAAGCTAAAGTAGAGATGAGATGCTGTCCTCAAAGTTACGATATTTTAAAGGAGTTAAAAGTAAAAAAAGCAAAAGAGAAAGACTGGTCAACTGAATATAATGACCTAATAATATCAATCAAAGTTGTGAAATCACTAGAAGATGCAGTCGCCCATATTAATAAATATGGCTCCCACCACACTGACACTATAATAACAGAGGATAAAAAAGCGAGTGAGTATTTCTTAAACTTTGTTGATTCGTCATCTGTAATGCTAAATGCTTCAACTAGATTTGCAGACGGCTTTAGATATGGAAAAGGTGCAGAGATAGGTATAAGCACCGGAAAGATTCATGCAAGAGGCCCAACAGGTATGGAAGGGATGCTAATCTATAAGTATAAATTAATTGGAAATGGCCACAAAGTCTCAGACTATGTTGGGAAAAATGCAAAGCCATATACACACAGAAAATTATGAATCTTACAAAAGAAGGAATAAAATGACTGACAGAAAAGAGCTTCTCAAAGATGTGAGAAAGATTGTTGTAAAAATAGGCACCTCAAGCCTTACCACTAAAGATGGAAGATTCAATAAAGAGTTTGCTAGGGATATAGCAATGCAGGTTTCGAAGTTAAAATCAGAAGGGAAAGATGTAATACTGGTATCATCAGGCGCTATAGGAACTGGTTGTGAGGCTTTAGATTTTAAAGAGCGCCCAAAATCAATACCTCTTAAGCAAGCAACTGCAGCTGTTGGCCAGAGTATTCTAATGGATGAGTGGAGGCAAGCCTTTGCAAAATTCAATCTTAAAGTTGCTCAAATTCTTTTAACATACGATGCATTTTCAGATAGAAAGACTTACCTAAATCTAAGGAACAGTATGTCAGTTCTTTTAGAACTGGGAGTTATCCCTATAATTAATGAGAATGATCCTATATGTGTCCATGAAATAGGAGAAACTTTTGGGGACAATGATACCCTATCTGCGATGGTGTCAAGTAAAGTTGAAGCTGATTTATTAATACTAATGACCGATATTGATGGATTATATACAAAAAACCCCAAGAAATCAAAGGATGCCAAGAAGATCCCAATTATTGAAGAAATAACTCATGAAATTTTAAGCTTTGGAGGGAGTGCTGGGGAAAAGGGCACCGGTGGGATGAAAACAAAATTAGAAGCCGCAAAGATAGCTCATAAATCAGGGTGCTATATGGTAATAGCGTCAAGTCAAGAAAAAAATCTAATTTCTAGAATAATGTCTGGAGAAGATATCGGTACCCTATTTCTCCCATCAAAAAATATTGAAAAAAACAGGATAAGGTGGATCACCCTAGCAAAACCCAAAGGTAAGATTATTATTGATGCAGGTGCAAAAAATGCTCTTTTAAATCACAAGAGCTTATTGCCTAGGGGTATAGTTGATGCTCAGGGAGAATTTGATGCTGGGGATATAGTTGCACTTGAGACAGATAACGAAGTTTTCGCCAAAGGTATTACAAATTATACTAAAAAAGAACTAGAGAAAATCAAAGGAAAAAACACCGATGAAATAGAGCCTATCTTAGGCTATAAAAATTACAATGAAATAATAAAAAGTGAAAATTTAGGGATAATAAAAAAATAGATTATCTATTCCTATACTTAATAGTTAGAAAATCCCAAGTTTTAGTATCAGAGCCGCCTGTGACAATAATATTGTTCTCTGAATCAATTGCAATTGCATTTGCTTGATCATTTCGCTCACCATTATATATCTTCTCCCAAAGTAATTCGCCTTTTGGGCTATATTTAATAGTACAGAACCCATAATTTGCTCCACTTATGTGGGTAATTCCTGTGACAAGAATATTGTCGTTTAAATCGATTGTAACGTCATATGCCCTGTCATAATTACTTCTCTCATAGACCCTGTCCCAAATGATTTTTCCTTCTGGATCAGATTTTATAGTACAGAAATGATATTTATTTCCAATCATTACAAATCCTGTCACTATCACGTTATCTTGTGAGTCGGTAGCTACTCCATATGCTTCTGCGTAGGGATAAGATGTAGCCCATTTCCCATGCCATAGTTTGTTTCCGTCTTTATCATATTTGAAAGTGTAGTAAGTATAATCTCCTCTGCCTTTGTGTTCTTTTCCATTACTTGAAAATCCTGTTACTATTACGTTGTCCTTTGAGTCAATAGCTATACCATAAGGGACATCATCTTCGCCACCTGTCCACATAGCTCTCCAAAGCATGTTTCCATCCTTGTCATATTTAAGAGTATAATAATTATAAACTACTAATTTTGTTCTACCAGTAAGAACAATATTATCATTTGAGTCTATTGCAACTGCATATGCAACATCATCATTTCCTCTACTTGGTGATTTAGTCCAAATTAATTCCCCATTTTTATCATATTTAATTATAAAATATTTACCGCTTGCAGTTCCCACTATTACAATGTTATCATTTGAGTCTACTGCAACATCATATGATTCGTCTCTAATACCAACGTTGTATCTTTTCTCCCAGAGTACATTTCCTTCTTTGTCATATTTTACAGTATAGAAATCACGGCCTCTTCGAGTAATATCGCGAGAGGCACCGGTAATAATTACATTGTCCTTTGAATCTATGGCAACTGAATGCGCCATATCCTCTAAACCACCGTCGTACCTTTGTTCCCATATAATATCTCTATATTGACCAAAGACTGGCGTTAACGCAATTAGAAAAATTATAAATCCTGCTATAAGATATTTGATTTTCATATAATCACCAAGGTATAAAAACAACATTAAGGCCATATATAAGATTTTTGTAGAATAAAAATAAGCCTTAATCCCAATCAATTTGAAAAGCCTTATAAGTCGAGTTCTTTTTCCCTTTCCAATGAATACCCTCATTTTGACAGAAAAGCCAAATGTAGCTGAAAAGATTGCAAACTTTCTCGGCAAGGCCAAAAAAAATCAGCATGAGGGCATAAAGTACTATGAAGTGGAAGAAGGAGACAATAAAATCTATGTTGTTTCTGCTGTTGGTCACCTTTACAAACTGAGACAGAAAACACCCATCAAAGATTATCCTTTTTTTGATGTGGAATGGGTTGAAACTTTCAAGAACAGCAAGAAAAGTAAGTATGTTGAGCCTTATGTAAGACTTATTGAAGATATATCAAAGGACATGGACACTTTTGTAAATGCTTGCGACTACGATATCGAGGGTTCAGTCATAGGCCATAATGCGCTTTTATATGGTGCAAAGGCAGATATATCAAAATCATTCAGAATGAAATTCTCTTCCCTAACAAAAGATGAGATTATCTCTGCCTATGAAAATCTAAATCCACCAGACTACCCAATGATAAATGCTGGTCTTGCAAGGCACGTCCTTGACTGGTACTATGGTATAAACACCTCAAAGGCGATGACTGAATCTTTGAAAAAAGTCTCAGGCAGATATGTGACACTTTCTGCAGGAAGGGTCCAGACCCCCACTTTGAAGTTTCTATTAGAGCGGGAGATTGAGATAGGCCAGTTTGTATCTGAGCCTTATTGGATTCTTTTTATCGAGTTCAAAAAAGACGGCATTTCAGTAAAAGCTTCTTACCAGAAAGAGTTCTTTGATGAGAAGGAAGCTTTGGCTATTTTTAAAGATATCAAGAATAAACCTGCAGTTGTAAAGGAGATAACAAAGAAGGAAAAGAGGATAAATCCACCATATCCATTTGATCTGGGCACACTCCAGAAAGAGGCCTACAAGAACTTTAGCTTTTTACCAAAAAGAACACAAGACATTGCACAGTCACTTTACGAAGCAGGTCTTATTTCTTACCCAAGAACTTCATCTCAAAAATATCCTAAAAGCCTGAATTTACGGGGTATTGTAGAAAAACTAAAGAAAATTGAGAATTATTCAAATCACTGTAATGAATTATTAAAAACTGAGCTCGCCCCTACAGAGGGAAAAAAGGATGATCCGGCGCATCCTGCAATTCATCCAACAGGGGAGTTACCAAAAAAACTTAATGATGATCAAGCAAAACTCTATGATCTAATTGTCAGGAGGTTCTTTGCTGTTTTTGCAAAGCCATACATTTACCAATCAATTTCAGTTGAGATTGACGTAAACGGCCACTCATTTTTTGCAAGCGGGAGAGTTGGAATTGATCCAGGATTTTTGAAATACTATGGAAATTATTCTGGTGTAGAAGAGGTCATTCTGCCAGAACTTTCCGAAGGAGAAAAGATAGAAAAGATTTCACCAAAGAAGGAAGAAAAGGCAACAAAGCCACCACCACGCTATAATCCCTCTTCAGTCGTATCTGAGATGGAAAAGCTTGGTATTGGAACAAAAGCAACCCGTGCAAACATAGTTGAAATCCTATACGATAGGAACTATATCGATGGCCGGCAGATAATTGTAACTGACCTTGGGGAAGGCATAGTAGGGACTCTAGAAAAGTACTGCCCAGATATAGTCTCAGTTACGCTAACAAAGCATTTCGAAGAGCAAATGGAAAAAATACAGGAAAATGAGATAACAAAGGAAGATATCCTTTCAGAAGCAAAGGAAAAGCTCATCGATATATTTTCAAAATTTAAAGAAAATGAGGAAGATATTGGAAAGGAGCTTTTGGCGTACCTTGAAAGGGAAGAGAGAAGGAGAAACTATGTCGGGATTTGCCCAATGTGTGGAGAGGGGGAACTTTTCATTAGAAAGGGGAGATTTGGCCCCTTCATAGCTTGCCAAAGATATCCAGAGTGCAACGCAACATTTTCTCTGCCCAGTAATTGCCTTGTTACACCAACAGAAGACAAATGTAAGCTATGTGGATTCCCTGTTGTTATTGCTACAAGGAAAAGGTCAAGACCTCAAACAGTCTGCATAAATCTTGAGTGCCCTTCAAAGAACAACTATTCAGCACCTATGGATGGTAAAATTTGCCCACGATGTGGGGCGGGTCTTGTCATAAAAAAATCCTTCTATGGTCCTTTTATAGGATGCTCCAACTATCCAAAGTGCAGATACACTGAGAAGATTTTAGAAGAAAAAGCGGAAGAAAATTAAAATCATTATCAATATTATTATATTTCTTTTATTTAAACCATTATCTATAAATACAAGCCCAACATATCATAATTTATGAATACTTCAAAAAGAAACAAAACACTTGTTTCTTTTCTAACAAAGCACGGTGCTAAGAAAATTGGCTTGTTTGGCTCAGTAGCAAGAGGAGAGGAAAGGCCTGATAGCGATATTGATGTTCTGGTAGAATTTAATGGAGACCCAAGCTTGCTTGACGTTGTGATTATTGAGCAGGAAGCATCAGAAATCCTTGGTAAAAAAATTGATCTAGTGACTGAAGACGCTTTGAGCCCTTATATTAAAGAAAAGGTCATGAAAGAAGTTGTGGTGTTATATGAAGAGCAAAGAGGATAGGGTATATTTGCTTCATATTAGAGATTCTATAGAAAAAATAGAACACTACACCAATAATATCGAATATGGAGAATCAAAAGTAATTCTATGGCATCTGATGCTGTAATTCGTCAGATTTAGATTATAGGCGATGCGAGTAAGAATATTTCTCTAGAATTAAAAGACAAATATTCCATAGTTCCGTGAAAAGGCATGACTGGGATGAGGGACAAAATTGTTCATAATTATTTTAATGTTAATATCAGAGAGGTCTGGCGAGTTGCAAGAAAGGATATCCCGATTCTAAAGAAATCAATTAATTCTATATTAGAAGAACTAAATTTGTAAAAAGTACAAATGGAGATAATTAGGCTTGACAATACCTTTATAAATTTTTCACCGTTTTTAATGACAGAGGGAGAATATGAAAATATTAAAAACTCCACATCACGATCTTGTTTTTGCTGGGTTTTCTGATCTTCCTGAGACGACGGGAACGGCCTATTTCAGGACTGATATAAACGGACCCCCCGGCCCATCAGTTAGAATGGAACAGACCGTTGACACGATATGCGATTTAAGAAAACACCAGGAGCCAGGATCAAACATTCTTATAATTGCTCATGCTTCAAAAGCTGAGAAATCAATTGAAGAAAACTTTAACGAACTAAAAAGTGAAGTTGAAAATAGCAAAATAAAAACATCACTTCCCATAAAAAACATCTTCTTTGCAAGGAGTTTGGATGAACTTAAAAAATTAAACGGGTCAAACAAGGACTCAATTGTATTTTTGGAAAACATCAGAAAGGTCTGTGACGATGAGCTTTTACCGCCTGCTGAATCCACAAAAACTGATTTCTGGAAGTACTTCACCCAGTTTAAAAAGATAAACGGGGCGCTGTCATGCTGCCACAGGGATTCACTATCTCTTAGATTATTTGCTGATGGTTGCTATTGTAATGACCAGTTCATAAGCGAGCTTTATGATATAACTCAGCTCTATACGGATACAACAGAGCTTAAAATGTGGGGAATCGCAGGCGCAAAGTCAGAGAAACTTGATGCGATACGACTTACCGAAGGAAGGGACGACCTCATGGTGGTCTTAGACGGAGGTCCTGTTTTTGTATTACTTCTTTGGGCACTCTCACAGAAGGCGCCTTCACTAAAAAGGACACTTCCAAATTCAATTGGGAAGGAAAACACAGAGCTAATAGAAAAGTTCTACAAGAAAAACTGGGACAAAGTTAAGGAAGATGCTCTTGAAATTGCAAAAAAAATTGATAACGGCTCAATCAGTATGATACTGCCAATTGACGTCAACATCAAAAAAGCAGATGGCACGACGAAGACTGTAAATTTAAAGGATATAGGGGAAGGGAAGTTTGAATCAATAGGGCCAAACAGCATCACAATGATAGGGAACATGGCTGCAAAGAGGATATTCCTACAGAATGGCTCTTGGGAGCAGCGTGAGAGTCTAAACTTCTGCAAGGCAGAGTCAACAACAAACAGCTTCTGTAAGGAAGTACTGAATAAATCGAGCAAGTTCTTCATAAATGGTGGGGATACGGTCTCAGACATAAGGACCCTTGAACATGAGCTTAAACTCTCAAAATACAGGGAAAAAGGAAAACTAAAGGAGCTTGCTGTTGGAGGATTTGTTGTCCACTGGTGGAAGTATCTACACCAAGGCAAGTATGTGCCACATGGTGTAAACTACGCTGAGATAGGAAGCTTTAGGACGCTCTATATGAAGAAGAAAGAGCAGAGAGG
>JBDKUY010000053.1:0-53723 GCA_039679445.1 Methanofastidiosum sp.
ATAGCCTCGAAACGACTGGAAAACACAGCAAATGCCAGGGTGTCGTCGTGATTTCATACTACACTTTGGCCCTATTTTACTTACAGGTTACTTACAAAGTGCCATTTTTAGGGCCAGTTTTACTTACGGCCATCATTACAAAACCCCCTTTTTTAGGCCTATTTTACTTACAGGTTACTTACAAAGTGCCATTTTTAGGGCCTATTTTACTTACAGAAAAATCCATTTTTCAGAGGATGTAGTATGGGAAAAAGCCAGTTGAGGTATGGGAAGAGGCTGATCCAGGCATGGCTTCCTGAAGATCTTCTGAACAGATGTTGCACCGTATCAACTAAGGGATTTACCGAGACAATAACTGAGGCCCTAAATCAATATGCGGAAAGGAACAAATCAGAGCTTGAATTGCTAGAAAGCCAGTATGAAAGCGCTATTTTGGAAGCTACGAGGTTTAAGGCTAAAATAGATGAATTGACTAAGATTAATCTCAAAGAAACGAAAATACAGATTGATAAGGGCATTAAAAATACAAATAAGCATGTTGAAAGGCAATTAAGCGAAAAAGAGCGCAATGAAATCTGGGAAGGGAAGATTAAACCTCTTATAAAAAAGAAGATCTCTGAATCCGGCATCGACAGCGTCCTAAGTGATGAGCGCCTCCTAAACAACTTTTCTAAAGGCCTTGGCATTTCCACTGGAGAATTAAAAGAAAAGATCTCCACTGAATGGGGTGTAGTGTAGTGTAGTAGTAAGTAAGTAGTAAGTAAGGAGGAAAAATATTGGCAAAAAGTATTGATGTTATGGAAAAAAGGCAGATGGAAAATCTCCCAATGCTATCAAGGGAGGAGTTATACGGCTTTGGCATTATTGATCTTTCAGAGATGATCATGTCTATCGAGCATGCCATTAATTACACCGAAGGGTACAGATTTTTGTTTTTATGTTTTGGGAGTGAAGGATCTTCAGAGAAGGCAAAGGCTGTTATGAAAGGATTGGAGGATTACCTAGAGATTGTAAAAGATGTCTACCGCTTCAAGGTCAATGAGAAAAAAAAGAGGGAGAACTTCCTGAAGGGAGTGAATGCTTAGAGGTGATGCTATGGAAAAAAATATTCCAGAATCAAAATTGAGGATTGTATTGTATTACCAAAAGAACAAGGAATGGCTACAGGATCTTGCCAGGATAGGCGATCCTTATATAAGGGCCATGGCTCTTTCTGTTATTTCTGAGGCTGAAGAAATTTTAAATCAAAATTAATTTATTTTTTATTTCAAATTGATTATAAGGTAATTGGCCCAAAATAAGGCAAAAAGAGTAGGGCATTATTTATACAAAAATACGCCCCCGCCGGGATTCGAACCCGGCGCTTCGGCTCCGCAGGCCAATATTTTATCCGGCTAAACTACGGGGGCAGCACAAAGGTCAAAATAGAAAGATTAATAAACTTTTTGGTATTAGGTTTCATTGGTGAGGCAATGGAAGATGAAGACGTCGATAATGTAGTTATTCAGGGAGAGCCATCACCTGAAGAGATTGCAGAGAGTGATAGAGAAGGCATAAGAATTGCAGCAAAAGAAGTAAACTATGAACTTACGCCTGCTGAGATAGAGGACATCAGAAAAGGAATGTTAAAGTCATTGATACTTAAGATAGTCGCTGCCAACTCACTAGTCCCCGATAATGTAAAAGAAGATGACTTTGAGACTATTCTGGCCTTATATACAAATGTACTATCAAACACGCTCAAAAAATAATATTCTATTTTATTTAATTTCTAGAAATAATTAGTTAACATGTATTCTATAATTTTAGTAAAATTATTAAGCGCTTTCAGTATATAAAGAAAAATTATTTATTTGACTGAAATTTCTATTTCTTTTTCTTGGTAAATATAAGTTCCTTGGACTTTAAATTTTATTTTATAATTGCCCGGGTCACAGTTTGGATTTACTGATACATCATAGTAATATGTTGACTTTGGAAGTATGTCTGTTTTTTCTGGCCTTATATCTATTTTCATGCAAGATGGGCAATCGTCTACAGCCAGGACCACATCTTTAGCCTTAAGTAATCCTCTGTTTTCAACTCCAATTTGGATGATATTCTCTAGATTATTGTTTATTAGTAGGCCGCCGAATTGGCCTCCCGGTATATAGTGAATGTTCGATGAAGGACTGAACAAATCAGTTAACTGTATGTTATACAATAAGTTTGGGGTCACTTTCTTAGTTGTAGTCTGAATTTCAACACAGGTGTTAGCGTAGCCAATTGTATATTCTGAACCAGTTTTACCAGTGAACCACATCTTTAAATTTGGACAACCTCCAGTTTCAAAACTGTTTGGATCATAGAGTACTAAGGGGGTGTAAGTTCTATCATTCCTCCATAAGACTCCATCATTCTTATAGAAAATTGGATTGTTTGGATCTCTCTGCCAATTGATACCATCTGTGGACGTTGCATGACCAATTCCCTCTCCAGCTTCTGTTTGGCCTCCAGAATACCATAAATGCCAAGTATCTCCTATTTTTACAACTGTGCCATAGCTAGTATAACTGCTGTCCCAAGTATCAGTATTTCCCCAAACTCCATCGTTACCTCTCTTTAGTACTCTTCCATAACCTTTCCACAAAATACCATCGGTAGAATATGCAAGTCCTATTTCCTCAAAAGCACCAGTAGTTCCATCATAGTACATAACAAATTTATTGTTCCAAACATTGGCATCATCAAGACCATTAGATCCAGTTGCATTGTAAAAAACATCTATAGGCCCATAAGATCCCCTATTCCAATCACTAGATCCTACTACTGAATTTCCAACTTGTTGAATTGTCTGATCATTATGCCAATTAATTCCATCAGAAGACTCTGCGCATCTAATACTGTTTATACTGTAAAGATTTGCACTTGTATCTTGGTACCATATCCTATAATACATAGTAATTGAAGAAGGATTTAATCCGGTATTTATCCCATTAAATCCGCGAGGGAAGTATACAACATGACAGTGGTGGGGACTAGTAAGGCCAGTATTAGTAATAATATTAGTCCAGTTTATTCCATCTTCGGATTGAGTTACATACACTCCACCGTTACCATTACTATACCACATTTTGTAGTAAGCGGCATCACCGTGACCACTAAATTTGTTGATATCAAAAATGACAGTAGGGTAATAGGCCTTCGGAGCGGAATCAAAAACTGGATTATTTGGGTATTCTTCAAATGTTATTTCCTGAGCCATTATAAATGGAACAGTCAAAACTAGTAATGATAAAAACAATGCAGTATATTTTATGAAAATATTTATTTCTGGATATTTATATGGCTATTGATTGACAGTACTGGAAATTTTAGCGATTTTACAAACTCTTCATTAAAATTTTTCTCAGCAGCAAGCTCAATATAGTCTATTTTTTTATTAATAATATTTTCCTCAATTCTTTTTTCTTTTGATAAAAGCGACATTTTTGCGCCTTCCCCGGCGGCATTTCCAACTGGCTTAATCTTATCTAATGGGATATCTGGCATAAGGCCAATTTTTATTGCATTCTTAATATCAATATAGTTCCCAAAAGCACCCGCAAGATAAAGATTTTCTATGTCATCTACTGTAATTTTTAATTTTTCAAGAAGAATATTGATGCCAGTCATTATAGCTCCCTTGGCTAACTGAATTTCTCTGACATCTGATGCGGTAATAACTATATCTTTGTTTATTTCAGTATTCTCTTTCCATTCAATTACATACTCTTTTTGTCCATTAGAAGGATTTTTTCTTATCCTTTCATGATCCGTATCTACTATTCTTCCACTTGGGTCTAATAATCCAACTTTTAGCATCTCAGAAACTATATCTATTATCCCAGAACCACATACGCCTCTCGGCTTCCCATTATTAATCGTTTTGTAAAAAGTCTTGAAAGTGTCATCTTCAATAAAAACTGATTCAATTGCTCCTGTAGAAGCCCTCATACCAAACTTTAGATGCCCGCCCTCAAGGGCTGGGCCTGCAGCGCATGAACAGCTTACCATACTATGTCTATTTCCTAAAACAAGCTCACCATTAGTCCCTATATCTATTGCAAGTGAAATCCCGTCATTTTTGTAAATCTCAGTTGCAAGTAGGACACCCACTGTATCTGCACCAACAAATCCAGAGATTATAGGCAGCACATGCACATTTCCCGATGGATTTATTTTTATCCCCAAATCTCGGGCCTTTATGTCGATTGAGCTAGAGATAACAGGTGTAAAGGGCGACGCAGAAAGGCTTTTTGGATTAATATTGAGAAATATGTGGTGCATCGCAGTATTCCCAACAGCAGTCATTTCATAAATAGATTCATAAGATATATTATTTCTCACACAGAGGTTATCAATCATTAAATTTATCCCTTGAACTATAGAGCTTTGAACAATATTTACCCCATTTTTCATTGAGTATGTTATTCTTGAAATTACATCTTCACCATATCTTATCTGGGGATTAAGAATAGATTCAATACCAATAAGTTTTCCAGTTTCCATATCAATAAGATAAGTCACAACAGTTGTCGTGCCTATGTCAACAGCAATTCCGTAGATTTTTTTCCTTATGTCGAAAATACCAATAAGTTCCTTATTGTACTCAATTATCTTGATATAATGTTCGGATATTAATTTATTTGATAAATTTTTTAGAGCTAGATAATCGATTGATAGATTTTCTTCCTTCAATTCATTTTTTATAAGATCAACTATACTCCATTCACTACCCAATGTCGATTTTGGAATTTTTATTTTTTTAATTTTTAGACATGGATCAAATTTTATTTTATTTGAGACGCCTTCGCAGAGTATTCTCTGCTCTTTCTGAAGAGAAGATTCAGGAATTTCTACTGTGACATCATCATTCACACTTACAAGACAACTGAGTCTTACTCCTTTTTTTATTTCTTCTTCAGAAAGTACTTTCTTTTCTTCTATAGTAATCTCATTTATCGATTCAGGATTATTAATGATTACTTTACATTTACCACATTTACCTTTACTACCGCAAATGGCTTCTATCTTAATTCCGGCGTCATTTAAGATATCTAGAAGACTATTTCTATTACCATTAAATTCTATTTCTTTATTTAGATTGGGAATAGTAATCTTAATTTCTAATTCCTCCTTATTTACTAAAGATAAAACTATTTAAAATAATTATTTCTTGCGTCAATCATAGCTATACAGTTTTTAATCGGTGTCAAAGGTGCAAGACCGCACCCAGGAGCAAGTATGTCTGTTCCTTTTTCTAACGAAGTTATACATTCTTCATAGACTTCATTGTAAGTGCCGTTCAACATAGTACTTGCAGAAGAAATATTCCCAATTAGTCTTAATTTATCGCCTAAAATATCCTTCGCTTCCTTCATATCTGTTTTTTCTTCAATGCTGAGTCCTAAAAAACCGCTTTCTCTAAGTAGAGGAAGTATTGAAGTTATGTCTCCGCATATATGTAGTATACCATCCCCTTTTAGTTTATTAGAAATATCTTTGTAGATTGGTAGTACCATATCATTAAAATCTCTAGGATTAATTAATTCAGGTGAAGCTACTGGGTCCAAAACTGCAAAAACATCAGCACCAGCATTAAATAAAGCATTAGCATATTCTATCATGGCATCTGCTCCAAACTTTAGATAATCACTCAAAGCTTCTTTTTCTCGGATAAACCATCTCATCAATGTAGTGACTTCGACAAGTCCACTTGCAATCGTGACTGGCCCTTCAGCACCTGCTATTATTGGAACATTTTCTCCTACTTTCTCTCTAATTATATCAATCGCTTCCAGCATAATTGGTATTCTACCCTTTGATAGAATATCCTCTGAGAACAGGCCTATTGGCATCGGTTTTCTCGAGTTGTAAGGATGACCTCTTACCGCAGCCTGTCTTGTGGTGTCTCCCTTTTCAATCTCACAACCTAAAGCTTCCAATAATACTGTAAGACAATAGGGTATTCTTACAGCTTCAAATCCTATTTCTCTGTGAGCACTTATTGCAAGCTCTGCTAAGGCTTTTGGATTCCAATTAGCATCCGGCCAATAGTATTTAGTCAGATTCATCAGTTCTTTTGTTCCTGTCTGGGTAACAGCTAAAACAGGTGCTTTGTCAACTTTTTTACCATTCAAAGTTCTTTTTAGTCTCTCTTTCAGAGTCAAATCTACCATAGAAATCACCAGGCGTTTTAAAATAAAAGAAAAATAAAAATTATTTGTATACTCCAAATTGTCTTGCGGCGTCTATAAATGCCATTGGTTTAATTGGTTCAGCCAAAGGTGGGAATTCACAACCAGGGGCCAAAATAAATCCTCTCGGATTGTCCATTCCCTGCTCAATGTTTTCTTTACACAATTGGACTACTTCTTGATATGATTTTGTTTGTATTGAGGGCGGGTCTACGTTTCCTCCAATTATATCATGGCTACCGAATTTTTCAATTTGAGTTTTAAGCGGAGTTTCAGGACCAAATATCCAAGTATATATCCCTTTCCAGTTAAATGATTCTCTCAATTTTATATAATATGGTATGTTCAAATTTTGATCAGCGCATGGATGCATCAAAGTTACAGGTATGTCTAGCTCTCTTATTTTTTTATGAACCTTCATCATATAGGGAAATGCAAATTCTTCAAATTTCTGTGGTGAAATAACTGTATTCGCTTCTACAGGGCCTCCATCAAAGACAACGCATTTTTCTGGGCCATACTTATTAGCAAAATACTCTATTTGGTTAATATACATTTGGCTGACTTTATCAAGTAAAGCATGTGCTGACTTAGGTTCAGTTTTTATCCATCTTAAAAACTTCGAAGTATCAGCAACAACTGCTGCGGCTGTAAAAACACTCCCACCTTGTAATATCGCGGGCATACCCATTTCCACACAACGGTCACATACTTTCTGTGCTTCAACATACCCTCCAACCGGTTTGTCTGAATCTGGAACTTCAAGTTTATCTATATCCCCTACCTCCATTACAGGATGTTCTATAACATAAGGGGCACTATGGCCTTCACCATAGGGAAATCCAATTTTCCCGCCAAATTCCCACGGGCCACACGACGCATATCCATACATTGGAGTCGACTCATATCCATATAGTCGCATGCACATGAATTGAGCTTCAAAACATTTATTTCCATCTGCATAAAAATCTCCTAAAGGCATACCCATTATATTAGCAGAAAATCCTAAAATAAAAGGATTTACTGGTACTCTATCCGGCTTTTCACCCATTAATACTGCATGAAATCTTTCCGGGGGGGACATTTTATCCATTTTATCACGCTCCAATTAAATTTTTAGCTACCTTTACCGCTTCAACAGCATCCTTTCCATATCCATCTGCACCTATCTTCTTGGCAAAATCAGAATTTATAGGGGCTCCACCAACAATAACTTTAGCTTTGTGATTCTTTCCTTTTAGTTGTTTTATCACAGGCTCCATGTAGAGCATACTGGTGGTCATTAAAGCAGAAATTGTAACAAGGTCTGCATCTTCTTCCTCAGCCTTTTTAACGAATGTATCTACTGGAACATCTTTTCCAACGTCAACTAGTATAAATCCTGCTACTTCAAGCATCATTTTTACCAGATTTTTTCCTATATCATGTATGTCACCTTGGGCAACACCAATTATGACTTTAGCTGGCTTTTTGGCAGAAGCATCGACTTTCATATGGGGTTTTAAAATGTCAATTGCAGCATACATAGCATCTGCAGACAACAAGATTTCAGGAACGAACATCTCTTTGCATTCGTAAAGATCACTTACCTTTGCCATCCCTTTATTGCATCCGTTCATCAGAGCTTCGTAAGGATCTATCCCAACTTCAAGAGATTTTTTCGCCAGTTCTTCACTTTTGATTTCATCGCCGTCTATAACGGCTTTTGCTAATCCTTCTAAAATTTCTTCCTTTGACACCATACAAACACCTGAAATTTTTAGAATATCTATTCGCTAAAATTAGAAATCCCTAATTTATAAGACTTATTAATGGATGGCCTCTCCATCCATCAAATTAAATCTAATTAAGATTATAAATTAATAATTGAATATACTTTTGATGTCTATCGAAGAAGATGTTGAAAATACTATAGATATTCTAAATAGATTAAAGGATGAAGAAGGAGTAATAATAGTTGAAGGACAAAAAGATATTGAGTCACTGGTAAATCTTGGGATTAAGAATAAGATTATTATTGTTTCTCAAAATAATATTTTCTCTGTAATTGACAGTATTTCTGAAAAAGATGTCATAGTATTAACTGATTTTGATAAGAAAGGAACTTATCTTTTCAAACAATATGTGAAAGAGCTCCAATCTTCCGGTAAAAAAGTAATTACAATTTATTATCGTGATCTTAAGATGTATCTAAAGAAATATATTACAGGGATTGAACAGATCTACCCTTTTCTTGAAAGAAGGGGTGTAATCGAAGAAAATGAAGACTTAATTTAAAAAAGAAGTGCGGTCGCCGGGATTCGAACCCGAGTTGCGAGCTTGGCAAGCTCGCGTGCTAACCACTACACTACAACCGCATCACTAAGAGTATTTTTCTACTCCTAAAAAATATATATAAAGGTTTTGGTTATTTTTTCTCTAACTTTAGGCAAAAACTTTTATTTCATTGTTCACTAAATAATTTGTGGAAACTACTTTTGTGCTTCTGAGAGCTGAATCATTTGATAAAATATTGACATCTCTTTCTGATATGAAGAGATATGGCGACCTAAAGGTAATTGGGAAACCCAAAGTTATCACAGAGGAATTTTCAGAAACACTTTTGAAAAAAACTTTAAAACAAGAAGTAAAAATAAAGTTTAAAGCCAATGTGATAGCATCTGTTGAGGGCGAAGGTGGCCTAATAATAGACAGGCTTCGAAAGATTCACCCTCCTGCGCACATGATTGCTATAACAGATAAAAATGAACTCTATTTACTAGTTCAAAGATCACTTAATGATTTTAATAATCTGAAAGGGTATACAAAACCGAAGGTGGGAGAATGAAGGTCATAGCATCAGGGACTTTTGATAGACTCCATGAAGGCCATAAACATTTCTTAATGTCTGCTTTTTCACTCGGTTATGTATATATCGGATTAACATCTGAAAACATGATCAAAAATAAACCATACGCAGAAAGTATCCAAAGTTTTGAAACTAGAAAGAATAATCTAATCCAATGCTTGGCTGAAGAAGGGAAAACAAATAATTATGACTATCAGATAATAGAAATAAACGATAGATACGGATTTGCAATAGAGTCAATGGAAGCTGATGTGATTGTAGTAACTTCTGAGACACTTGATGCAGCAAATGAAATAAATGACATAAGGGCAGAATTAGGGATTTATCCCCTTGATATAATAGAAGTAGATTTGATTATTAAAGATAATAAAAAAATATCTTCTCGTGATTTTAGAAAGGAAGAAAATGATTAATCTTTTCTCCAGAAATCTCCTTTGTAAGCACTAGTTGCTGGGCATCCAAGACATCTTCCAGATTTATAGTAAGGACATCCTTCACAATCCAGCTCGCATCCTCTCTCGCCTTCTAATGTTATCTTGACTGGCATTACTAGATCCTTTACTGGGCTTATAATTATATTAAAATCAACATCTTTTATGTCTGGATTTTGTCTTAAATGATAGTCAACAATAGATTCGAGAGTTGCAATGTTTTCCCCCATAAAAAGAAGCGCCATATTATATTTCCCTGATACCATAAGAGCATTAATGAAGAACGGGCATTTGGAAAAAGTATCAATTATGTTTTGGGAATTTTTTGCTGCTATCTCAACTTTAGCAAGGAAGAGATTAACCTTCTTAAAGTTCATACCTACAATATGGGAGAGTATTCCTCTATCCTTCAGTTTTTTTATTCTCATCCCAACGGAAGGCTGTGAAAGACCTATTATTTCGGCTATCTCACTTTGTGATATCTCGGGATTTTTTTGAAAAAGAGTTATTATTTGTCTATCCTTTTCATCAAGTCGGACATTACTATTCATTTCATCACCTTATACTATAAGATATACTTATATACTAATAAATCTTTCTATACCATATATTATTAATAATATTGACTTATATCTTATTTGAGGATAACTATATAAAATTGTAGCCTTAACTAAGCAGAGGCGTGTTTGATGAACGGCGTTTTAAGATTTGGTGTTTCAATTCCTCCGGACCTTTTGGAAAAATTTGACAAGATAATCGAGGCAGAGGGTTATGACAGTCGCTCTGAAGCAATCAGAGATATGATAAGAGGATATATAGTCAAACGCCAGTGGATTTCTGGGGAAGAGGATGCCGTCTGTACAATCTCATTGGTATACGACCACACTAAGCGGGGAATAGCTGAAAAGATAACTGATGTAGAGCACCACCACATAAAAGAAATTGTAACAACTTCTCACGTACATCTTGATGAAGAAAACTGCCTTGAGGTCATTATAATTAAAGGTAACAGTGAAAAGATAAGAGACTTTGCGAGATATCTTTTGTCAATAAAAGGTATAAAACACGGAGATTTTATTATTGTATCCACTGGTAAAGGCATTGAGTAGGATTTAATGAAAAAGCTGATTATTTTTGCTATTCTAATTTCACTATTAATTTTGATTGGTAATTCTGAACTCTTCAATAAAACTGAGATTAAAGGAACTTATGTTTTATTTACTGTCGATACCGAATATGATTTCCCACCAGTACTTAATACTGAAAAAGGTCTAGACGAGGGTATTCCTGTCCTACTCTCTATATTCAAAGAGCACGATGTCAAGGCTACTTTCCTTGTCACAGGAGAAGTGGCGGATAATAGACCAGATGTCTTAAAGGAAATTTACCAAAGAGGCCATGAGATCGGGTCACACAGCTACCACCATAAATCAATTAAAGCTCAGACTAAGTCTGAGATAGAAAATGAGGTTATCCATTCAACAAATGCGATCGAGAAAGCAATAGGAGTTCGCCCAGTTTCATTTAGGGCTCCAGGGCACAGTGCATGCAATGATTTAATGATTTTACTTCAAGACCACGGATATCTTGTTGAAGCATCTGCAGAAAAAATTAATTCTTATCCTTATCACCCAAATGAAGCTGACTGGACATCTGAAGGTAATATGAGTATTCTAAGAGTTCCAGTTTCGCACACTCCTGCATACTTCTACCCCCCAACTACTTACAACAGATCATGGATTGATTGTTTCAATAAGGCAGTAAGCCAGCAATCGGATAAGGATATCAAGATTATAGTCATAGGGCTTCACCCTTGGGAACTAGTTGAAATTGAGGCACCAGAAAAATATCAAAGCTATACTAGAGCATGCGGAAATTATACAATAGAAAACTTAAATTCACTTTTAGATTACCTCGACAATCAAAAAGTCGTTTATATAACCCTAGAAGAGCTCTATTATATCGTGGAAGAGTAGTCTATACTGCGCCATCTCTTAATTTTTCTTCAATGTTTAGAATCTCTTTTATTCTTTTTTCTCCGCTGATTTCTTTGATATAGTCCCTTGTTTTAGCTGGTACAAGATCGCCCCATTTTTTATCTAAAGAAATCAATTTTCTAATCAATGTACCATTGAATTCCTCTTTTTGGTGGAACTTAACTTCAGATACCTTGTAACCCCGTTTTTCCCAAAGTAGTCTTACGAGAGTGTTATTGGTATAGACCTTGTCAAAGGGCGGAAAAGTATCAATAATGTTTTCTACCCACATAGAGTTACTTTCTGTATTTGGGCTTGACAAAATTATTACCTTATCTCTTATCTCATTGATAGAACGTAAGATCATCTCAATTCGTTCCCCACCTGAAAAAGGGTTTGAAATAGTATATGATATTTGAGAGGCTGCAACACAGATTATAACTTCATCCTCTATTTTCAGAATATCTTTTATCGCCATATAATGGCCATTGTGGAAAGGCTGAAATCTGCCTATAAAAAGACCCCTACTCATTAAATCACTTCAAGAAGAGAAGTTATCATTATCGGCAATATCACTGTTGCATCCCCTTCTATTGTAATAAAATCAGCATCCTCTCTTACCTTCCCCCATGAAATAGCTTCCCTTATTCTTGCCCCTGAAAGAGAACCGTCCCATTCAGGTGCTGTAGTGATATAGACTGCATAGTCAAGGCCCCCTCTAAACTGATTCCACCATATAGTATGGTGCTTTGATATACCTCCTCCAATCATCAGTGCACCAGTTTTATCTGCCGAATAAATCAAGTCACTTATAGTGTCCTCATCCTTCATCAAATTAAGATTGAAGTCTTTATGGCCATCCTGCCAGAAATAATAAAGTTGCCATCCCCACGAACCGTCAAGAGGTCCCGGAAGTATAACTGGTATATTATTTTTATAACACCAGTAAATAATAGAATCCTCCTTATTTTTTTCTCCTTCTAAGGCTTTTCCAAACTCCCATACAAGTTCGTGAGGAGAAACATCTCTAACACCTTTATCGTATAAATCTCCAATAACCTTTCTGACCTTCTCCTCAAGAATCTCTGAATATGACTCGTTAGGTATCAATACATTACCTTCCCTATTTACACCTTCCTTGTGAAGTTGTCTATCATCCATTTCAAATGAGCCGTGATAATAGTTCCTATAAACCCTTGCAATATCATGGTCTAAAGTACCAGGTGTTGTGATTATCATATCAAAGAGTTTTCTCTTTACAAGTTCCTTGATTATACCTCTTGTTCCTGTTGCAACTAAAGAAGCTGGAAAAGATAAAATCCTCTTGCAATCTTTGTCTCTTGCCATATTTTCTAAAATCTGGGAGCCATCCCCGACTTTTTTTGCCACATAACCTCCCGAAAGGGCCATCTGATTAGTAAGATCTTTCATTGTCTTTATTTTATTAAGATCAATATCCTTTACAATTTCTCTTTTCATATACATACCATGATTAAATTATCTTAAATAACTTTTCAATAGCCTTAAATACTTTTTATCTATCTCATTTTTATGGAATTTAACATTCTCATCTGCGGAGTAGGAGGACAGGGAACTATTCTCGCTTCATATATTCTTGGAAACGCAGCATTAAAAGACGGGCATAAGGTAAGATTGGGTGAGATTCACGGCATGGCCCAAAGAGGGGGGTCAGTTGTTTCTCATGTAAGGATGGGTGATGAGGTCTACGGTTCTGTCATTCCTCAAGGGAAAGCAGATATTATAATCGCATTTGAGCCACTCGAAGCCTTAAGAAATATATCTTATCTAAAAAAAGGAGGGAAGACAATATTAAATACTGAGAGAATAAATCCAATCTCCGTATCACTTGGAGAATGTGAGTATCCTCCAATAGATGAGATATTGTTTAATCTCTCCGAAAAAGGTAAAGTCTATCATTTTAATGCAACTGAAATTGCAAAAGGCTTAGGTAATCAGGTCACAATGAACATGGTAATGATGGGAGCTCTATCCCTTCTCGAAACCCCAATAAAAAATGAGACACTTTTAGAAACAATAGTATCTGTGTTATCTAAAAAAGCGGAGATAAATATGAAAGCCTTTGAAGCCGGAAGAAAAAAGATGGAGATTCTACTGTAGTTTAGATTTCTGCTATTATAGTCTCCCCTGCCTTTACATTGTCCCCAATTTTTATTATTGTTGAAGAACTAGAGGGATACATAACGACTACTTGTGACCCTAGTTTTATTATTCCGATTTTATCCCCCATGTCCAAAGTTTGACCCTCATCCACATAACAATCAATTCTCCGCGCAACTGTCCCGGCAATCTGAACTGTAACTGTCCTTATATCCCCATCAATTACGACTATATTTCTCTCATTCTCTATAAGGACGTTTCCAAAAGCAGGAAGATGGCCCCCTTCAATGTAAATAATATCTACCACCTGACCATATATAGGTGCTCTGTTTATATGAACATCAAAAAGATCCATAAAAATGGAGACCATTGTAAAATTTCCTTCAATAATGCCCTTTAGTTCTGGCAAGTAAATTATTTTACCATTTTTTATTGTAAAAGGGATTTCACCGTCCTGCACAGTATCTATGGATATCACTTTTCCATCGGCAGGAGAAATAATGATATTTTTATCTATAGGAATAGATCTTTCTGGGTCTCTGTAAAAATTAATGCTAAAAATTACAAGCCCTATAATAATTAGACTTAGAATAACAGCTGCATTTCTCCTAAATTGGGGCACCACAAATGTTAAAAACAAAGGTATTTATTTAAAATTAATCGTGATTGGTGTTCAACTAACGAAAACTATTATAAGCTATAGATAGTGAATATTGTTTGTTAGGCCTAGAGGTGGTTCCATAGTATTTATAGAAAAAGTCACAATGAAAGGATTCAAATCCTATGGTAATAAAACTCTCACACTTCCAATTTCTAAAGGGTTCACATGTATCGTTGGGCCAAATGGAAGCGGAAAGTCAAACATAACAGATGCAATCTGTTTTGTTGTCGGTAGGATATCCGCGAAATCAATGAGGGGTGAGAGACTCTCAGACCTAATATTTAACGGAACAGAAGATGAAAAAAAAGCCGAAGAGGCAATAGTTTCAATCACTTTCAACAATGAAGATGGCGGGCTTCCAATTGATGAGAAAAAAGTTACTATCTCCAGAGCAGTCAATCTCAAAGGAGAAGGAGAGTACAGGGTAAACGGAAAAAGAGCCACTAGATCTTACGTTTTAGATATATTTTCTTATGTGGGTGTAAGGCCAGATGGGCATAATATTGTAATGCAGGGAGATATTGCACACTTTATTAATATGAACCCTGTTGAGAGAAGGGGCGTCATAGAAGAAATATCCGGCATTGCAGAATTTGATGATAAAAAAGACAAAGGGCTAAGAGAACTTGAAAAAGCTCAGGAAAATATAACAAGAGTTGAGCTTGTAATCTCAGAAGTTAAAAATCGTCTTGATAGATTGCTCAGGGACAAAAAGGATGCTGAGCGATACCAGGAGATTGACAAAGAAATAAAAAATAAATGGGCTATTTACTATCACAGCAAATTAAAAGAGTTAGAGGATACAAAAATAAAACTTGAGGCAAATATCGAAAAAGGTCAAAAAGACATCGATGAATTAAGGATTTTAATTTCTAAAATTGTCCAGGATATATCCAATAAAGAAAAAGAATTATTAGAGCTTGATGACGAATACAATCGCAAAATGGAAATGGACAGCATCAATATAACAAGAGAAATTGAAAAGATAAAAGGAAATATTTCCTCAATTAACCAATCAATCGAATATGAAAAAAAGGAACTTTTCTCTGTAAAAAAAGAGATTGATGAGCTAAAGAAAGAGATCTCTGAAAATGAACTAAAAATCAAAGGACTATTAGAAAATAAATCTAAACTAGAAAAGGAAAGCGCTGAAATTGAATCAACTATTAAGAGCAAAGAAGCTGAATATAGAAAACTCCTTGATTCGCTCTCTGGAAAAGATGGGATGTTTCTAAAAATTAAAGAGAGTTTACTTGAAGTTGATAGAAAACTAGAAAAGAATAGGAAAGACTATCTTGCACTAAACAAAGAACTTGATTCTTACAATGCATCTGTTTCACTTCTTGACCAAGACACCAAACGAATCACATCCGATATAAAAAAAATTGATGATAAATTATCTGTGATTGAAAAGAAATTAAAAGAAAAAGAATCAAAATCCTCAGTTTATGACTCCAATCTTAAAAATAACAGTAATGAAAGTATCACCCTTAATCAAAGATACCAAGGTCTAAAAAGTGAGTTATTGAAGGTGGAGTCTGATTCAAAACAGGCTTTATCCCAATTTGAAAATTTAAAAGCCAGAATAAACGTAAAGAAAGAAGTTCAAAATGATATCACCGGTGGACAAAAAGCCATTGCAGAGATTTTAAAGGCTAAAAAAGATAAATTAATCCCGGGAATTTATGGAACTATTTCTGAGCTTGGGACTACGAAAGAGGAATACAGTCTCGCACTGGAAGTTGCAGCAGGGTCAAGGCTTACAAATATTGTTGTAGAGGATGATAATGTTGCAAGGGAATGTGTCAAATTCCTTAAGAATCTAAAAGCTGGCCGTGCAACATTCTTGCCCTTAAATAAACTTGTTACACCAAGAATTGCAAATGCCCCAAAGACAAAAGGAGTGGTTGGGCTTGCAATTGAACTAGTATCTTTTGATGAGAAGTTTAGAAAAGCGTTTGAATATATATTTGGAAGAACTTACATAATCGAAAATATCGATGTTTCTAAAACAATAGATAACACAAGACTTGTAACACTTGACGGTGATCTGGTAGAATCATCAGGGGCGATAACTGGTGGTTATTATACCCGAAAGAAATTTTCTGTTTCTTTTAACATTGAAGAAGATAACTTTTCCTTAAAAGATTTGGAGAAGAAGTTATCCGAATATGATTTAAGAAAACAATCCCTTAAAACAGAAATAGAGAAACTGGAAGAAACCTTGAAAAATCTTAGTATAAATAAAGCAGAGTCAGCTTCTGAACTTGCTACAACTAATAGGGAAAAAGACGAACTCTTAAAAGAGAAGAATTCCTTACAAAAGGAAAAATTAGCATTTGAAAAAGCTATTGAAGACCTAACAAAAAAACTCGAAAAACAAAAGAGTCTGTTTTCTGATACAAAAATTAAAATTGATCCCATCTTAAAAGAAATAACAAAACTCGAAGGGGAGAAGGCAAACGTTGAGAAAGACATAGAGGATTCTAGCGCGGGCGAAATGGGCGAGGCTCTTGAGATTGACCTTACAGATCTTCGAAAGAAAAATTCTGAGATGGCATTACAGATATCATCAATTAATTCAACTCTCGAATACCTTAAACAATCAAATATTAAATCTTCTGAAAAAATCGATTTAAGAAAGCCTCAAGAAGAGGTGTCTTTGAAAAAAATATCCGAGTTAGATAACAACCTTAAGGAAATTAATGGAGTCCTGAAAGAAAAAGAAAAAGAAGATTCTGTAATCAAAAAAGAATTATCCTCATTTAACCAAAAAAAGAGGAGCCTTTCAACTGATACTTCTGATTTGAGAATTAAGAAAGATAACAAAATTGAGAAAATATCAAAATTAGAATCTGATCTTAACTTATGGGCTTCAGAAAAAAAGACTATAATAGAAGATATAGCCGAATTTTCTAGACACGCTTCAGATTATGAAGTGCCTCAAGAATTTTCCAAACATCCAGACAAACTTAAAATTGAAATAGAATCGTTGGAAAAAGAAAGAGAGAAATTAATGCCGATTAACATGAGGGCAATTATAGAGTATGAGGAAGAAGAAGGCAGATACAACACATTAAAACTTAGGAGAGACACCCTTATAGAAGAAAAGAACGCAATTCTGAACTTCATAGCTGAAGTAGAGAAAGAGAAATCTGAAGTTTTCCTCAAAACATTTAATGAGATTGCTTCCAACTTCTCAGATATATTCTCAGACATATCCCCAGAGGGAACAGCACAACTCCTTCTTGAAACAGAAGACAATCCCTTTGAAGGCGGGATAATAATAGATGCTAAGCCTTTGGGTAAAAATGTTAAGGCCGCTGTATCATTAAGTGGTGGAGAAAAAGCCATTACTGCACTGTCTTTGATATTTGCTATCCAACGTCACAAACCATCTCCTTTCTACATACTTGATGAAGTAGATGCAAATCTTGACGATGCAAATGTAGAGAGAACTGCTGAAATGATAAAGAGACAAGCCGAAAAGACACAGTTTATTGTAATTACCTTGAGAGAAGGGATGATGTCCCGAGCAGAAAGATTGTTTGGAGTTTCAATGCACAAGAAAGGACTTTCATCAATGGTCTCACTTGAAGTAGAGAAAGTAGTTAAACAGGCGGAGGCATTAGCCTGATTCAAGAAGATGTCCTGATACCTGAAATAGGCCCAATAGATGTTCTCATGGATCTTGTCCTGTCAAGGGAAATAGATCCGTGGGACATAGATATAATAGACCTTACTAATAAATTTTTGGACAGAATTAGAAAATTAAAGAATCTTGATCTAAGGGTATCGGGCAAAACAATACTTACAGCATCCATTCTTTTGAGAATGAAAAGTGAACAATTAATGAGGGAAGATAAGAAGAAAGAAGAAGACGACGAATTCTTTGACTTTTGGGAAGATATTGAAAATGCTGAATTTGAAATTGACGACATTAAACCACCTTTAAGAAGAAGAAACGTTGGTAAGATGACTCTTCCTGAACTTTTCGAAGCACTAATCGATGCTTTGGAAGAAGGGGAAAAACCGAAGAGAAAGATTATAGCTAAACTAGGCCCCCAGCTTTATCAAATTGATGAAATCAAGGCCGATATAAGAAAACAGGTAGAAAAGTTATACAAGCACCTGTTGGAGCTTAAAGGTATAAATGACCTTATCTATTTTAGAGATTTACTTGAGGAAAAAACAACAAGAGAGGTGGCAAGAATATTTCTCTATATCTTGTTCCTTTACAGTGATAAAAAGATAGATGTCACCCAAGAAGAGATGTTTGGCGAGATACTCATTAAAGTTCTGTAACTTTTTCAATAAATCCCATTTTGTATAGCTTGTAAAAGGTGGGAATATCAAAAAGTTTTGGGATTTCTTTTTCTGTCACCCGACCTTTTGTATGCATTAATAAAAACACATTGATTTCTTTCTCTGAAAATCCCCCAATCTCTTTCAAATAAGCAATATCGTGAGATTTTGCTTCCTCTGAAAGAACAAAAGAGGTCTTCATTAGTTTTTTTCTCGAGAGTCCACCTTTTGGTAATATTGATAGGATGAAAAGAAGGACAGTTATAACAGAAGTTCCTTGTAATATTGGCTCTATGGTGTTTAAAACATCTTCTCGGGTAACTTCTACATTCACTGTATATATTTCAATATTTACTGATGCATTTGTTGATAGTAAAGGGTCAGTTTCAAATATTAAGTAATATGTTTTCGTTTCTTTTGGGACGTAAGGGAAGTCAAGTTTATCAGTCTGATAGAAATACTCTAAAGGTTTTAGATCATCGGGCTCTTTTTGCCAGACTAAAAAACCCTCTAGGTCAGTCAATGAAATATTAATTCTACCAGAAGAAGAAAATACTATTTGATGTATTTTCCTTCCTTCTAATGGCACAGCTATATATTTCGGGTTATCCCTGGATACAAAAAAGTTCTCACTTAATTCTATCTGTTTGATATTTTGTTTAACTGCCTTTTCCTGTCCTGAGTAGTAAATATACACTAGGGGTAACTCTATAAAAAAGAGTACAAAAAGAAATATTATTAAATATTTATACCTCATATAATGCACCCCAAAGCATTTCAGAGCTCATAAGCCTCATCATCTTTTTTCAGATTAGCTTTCTCATCACGCTTATTAAACTACTATTTGAAATATATAAACTTTTGTTCAAAAAATCTCAGTTCTGACGTTTGTTATCAACTTTCCTTTTATGAACAAGTTCAAGAATATCTTCAACATCCTTTGAGGATTTAATCTCCTTTTGGGTAAGTATGGGGACACCCTTAATATTTTCCTTCACTTTCTTAGCATTTACTACGAACATTGCATCTTTTTCTGTAATATCAGAGATACTTGCCACAATCTCTGCCTTCTTTTCAAATATGTATGTTTTAGTATTGGATATCCCTGTGATTAAAATCTCCCTTTCCTTCAAAAGAGCATTAAAAGGGGTTCTCTTGGTAGGAAAGACTTCAAATCCTTTGTCACTTAGATCCCCCAAAACAGTTTTTTCAAGGTCAGACCTTGCAGCGTCAACAGGATTTTCAGGAATATTATTAATTTCTTTTCTGTCACTAGTTTTAATTATATATATCGGTTTAGTTATGCCTATATCCAACTCTTTTTCTATCTTCAGAACAGAATCAATACTAATTCTTTTGTCTACGTTTTCAAACTCATAGACAGAACTTTTTGAAACCCCTATAAGTTCAGCTAGATGATTTATAGACATCCCTCTTTTCTCTCTTTCTTCCTTGATTAGACTTCCGTCAACCTCTACAAAGAACCCCCCCCTATCCGCATATATCAAGGGAGGATTACCTTCGATGAAAAGGTCTTCGAGAGTTTCAAGCGAGATACAGTTTGTTCCGTGTCTTGAATAGACAGTACCGTTTTCAATTGAGTCTAATTTTGTCTTTGTCCCAATTACAAGTGGTGTTGCTTTCAAAGCTTTTGAGAGAATTTTAAGGTCCCATGCATGCTCATCAGAAAATGTATCAAGGTTTACTAAGGCCTTTATTATAAGAACTATAAGATTTCTTCTTGCAACAATGTCAAAAGAGCATTGAACCCTAGATAGGGCTACCTCAAAACCACCTTTTTTCAATGTTTCAACAATATTATCTAACAGTTCTTGCTTTTCCATCGTAATAATGGAATAAGAAAGGTTATATAAATATATACCTCAATTTTTTCGTGATAATCGGCCTTGACGATACAGATTCAGTTGACGGAATGTGTACAACTTACATTGGAACACTTATCGTAGAGGCTATAAGAGACCTTGATAGAAATTTGATTAGGGAGCCTCCAAAATTATTACGCTTGAATCCAAATAATCCCTATAAAACAAGGGGAAACGGGGCAGTATCAATCAGGGTAACTGAAACTTCTGACCCAAAGATTCTTGAAAAAATAAAATCTGTTTCCTTTGACATCGTAACTAAGTATTCCGAATCAGGGGACAATACAAATCCAGCAATTGTTTTCCTTGAAGATAACTCAATTACCCCAGAAATCCAATTGTTTGCCAAAAGAGCAGTTCATGAGATGCTTTCAATAGATGAGGCCATTTCGTTATTAAACAAAATTGGGGCTGATTATAATTTTATTGGAAATGGTAGGGGGCTCATAGGTGCGCTTGCATCGTGTGCATTACAATTGGAAGATTTTACTTATGAATTGATTGTATATAGAAATCATAATAAACGAGGGAAAAAATTTGTCAGCGAACAGGGTGCAATGGAGATAGAAAAAAAATATTCACCTAAAATCTTCTCAAGTTATGATTTTGAAAATCAGAGAATGGTTATTTCGCCGCATTCAGACTGCCCCATATTGTACGGCTTAAGGGGCGAATCGCCAGAGCTTATATTGGAAGCCGCAAAAATGATAGAATCAGAAATTCCTTTCAAACGAAATCTCTTTGTTACTAATCAGGGAACAGATATGCATCTTGAAGAAAAGAGTATTGAAGAAGTCTTTCCATATTCCTCGGTCATCGTTAATGGAACTGTTTCTAAGAATCCTTATACTGTTCCTGGGGGTCATGTCTTTTTTGAAATATCAAATGGTAAAAAAATTCTATGTGCGGCTTATGAGCCCACTAAAGGATTTAGAAACATAGTAAGGAATCTTTCCGAGGGGGATGAAATAGTGGCTTATGGTGGTGTATTAGAAACAGAGCACGGACTTACAATTAATCTCGAGAAGATTGAAATAACAAAGTTAGCAGAATTCTATAAAACAGAAAAACCTATATGTCCTGTTTGCAATAATCAGATGAAGTCAATTGGTAAAGAAAAAGGTTACCGCTGCAAGAAGTGTCATACAAAAAACAGAGAAGTTTCAATTATTCCAATTCCAAGGGATATTAAAATCGGGATATATGAGGTGCCAATGTGCGCCAAACGTCACCTGTCAAAACCCCTTTTACGCTATGGCAGAGAGAAAAAATTTGAAGAAGAAAGATTTAAATTTGATTATACCAAGTTTGATATGAAATTTGAAGGGATATAATGTTTTACACAGCATCTGAAGAAGATATTAAATCAGGGAAAACAACTGATTTTTACTTTATCAATACAAAAAAGATTCTTGAAGAGAAGGATATCAATAAAAATGTCGTCGTTGAAATAACAACTTCCGGCCTCCCAAATAATTATAGATGGGGGATACTCTCTGGATTATATGAGGCCCTTTCATTGCTTGAGGGCTACAATATCGATGTTATTGGCCTTGAAGAAGGCTCACTTTTCTACCCACAAGAGCCTGTTCTTACAATAGAAGGAAATTATAGGGAGTTTTGTGATCTTGAAACTGCATTATTGGGATTCCTCTGCCAGTCTTCAGGTATTTCAACAAAATCTGCCAGACTTAAAAAAATGGCTGGGGAAAAACCAATATTAAGTTTTGGCGTGAGAAGAATGCATCCCACAATAGCTCCGATGATTGATAGAGCCGCTTATCTCGGTGGGCTGGATGGATTTTCCTGTATGGGGGCTGAAAAAATTATAGGAAAGAAGGCTTCAGGGACAATGCCGCATTCTCTTGCCTTAATAATTGGTGATTCAAAAGAGGCTTTTATTTTATTTGATCAGATAATAGATAAAGATATACCAAGAATAATGCTTGCAGATACTTTTTGTGATGAAAAAAGAGAGGCATTGATCGCTGCAGAGAATATAAAAAATCTTGCTGGTGTAAGACTTGACACACCTGGTTCAAGAAGAGGAAATATGTCAAAGATAATACAGGAAGTCAGATGGGAGCTTGACATTAGAGGGTATAAAGATGTAAAAATATTCCTTTCTGGCGGACTAGATGAAGAATCTTTTAAGTTATTTAAAGATGCAGATGCTTTTGGCGTTGGAACCTCAGTTTCAAATGCCAAAACAATTGATTTTGCACTTGACATTGTTGAAGTAGAAGGTAAACCCTTTACAAAACGTGGAAAACTAAGCGGTAAAAAAACAGTTCTTAGATGCCCAAAATGCATGGCTGGGAAGATTGTCTATGGCAAAACAAGTGATAAATGCGCATGCGGAGAAAAAATGAAACCGGCCCAGATAAACTTAATGAAAAAAGGAAAAATATTAATTGATTTTGAAGATGTCAGCGATATAAGGTCTAACGTATTAGGTCTGATAAAAAAAGTTGAGTTTTGATGAAGATACTTCTTGCAACTGCATGTGGAGCAAAAAAAAATAAAGGTAAGATGCCAGCAATAGATCTTTACAAATCCTCAAGGATAAAAGCTGTTAATAATAGGAGAGATGGGGCTGATTTTGCAGTTTTAAGTGCTAAATATGGCCTTCTATACCCTGATAAAATAATAAAAGATTACGAGCAGGTACTTGATTTGAAAGGTGTAAAAAAACTTATCCCCCAAGTCAAAGAGTTCATTAACAAGTACGAGCTTATAGTATTTTTTAAAGGAGGCTCCAGAGAAGAGTACAGAGAACTAATTAAACAGGCTTCAGAGGCAATAAATAAACCACTAATTCTTATCGGAAATAGAAATCAGGAAGATATTGGAAAACTAGAAGAACTCATAGCGAGATGCACAAAAGGCGATCTAGAAAAAATAGGTGAAATAGCACCTTCAATTGAAACTTATAACTTGCCATAGAAAACTATTTTAAATCACAATAGAGTTTGTTTTTATGAATCCTCTCCTTCTAAATCCTTTTCGGGAGGAGGCTAAAGAATACCTTGGTATTAGTTTTGACGAGGTATCACAAGACCTTTTAGACTTTGGAATTAATAAAATTAAAGCCGAAGTAGAAAATACAAAAAATAGAAAATATCTAATTCCTAGCGGATCAGACGAGGCAACAGATATTATATCATTTTATCTTTTTTGCCAGGCACTTTCAAAAAGACCTTTCTCAAGTGAGTCAAGACTTTTTGCCTCTGTAAATTCAAAAATATACCGGTCAAGATTGTCAGAAGCATTGATACTTGAAAAAGATAATAAGCAAACAAAGGATGAGATCATAAAAACTGTTAGGGAAATAATTGAAGTAATACCATTTCGTATCCCTGATATAAACAGGATACTCGAATATAGGGCAAATAAAGCAAAAGAGATCTCAATAGAAGAACCGTTTTCTATCATTAAAGAAATTGATCTTAAAATCACTGATGAGATTATACGGGATTTAGAAAAACTTGGATTTTTCAAAATATCCGGCGAATCAAGAGATCCAACACTTTTACCAGAGTATTATTTCATTAAATGGACAGATGCTGAAACTTTAGTTCAATACACTGATAGCTACATTATTAATGGTTACATACTCGTAGATAATAGCAAACTTCTCAATGCATTCATGAAAAAAATGGAGCAGAGAATTCTAAGTTATATCAAAGGTATAGCTGAAAAAACAAAAGAACTGAAACTTCCAATATATGAAGAAATTTTTAGGGAAGTATCAAAGATATCAGGCTCTCTGACGGAGATTGAAGTCCAATCAGAAGAGTTAAACCCTGAAGTTTACCCACCTTGTGTCATTAAGGCTTTATCCGGAGTTGGAGCTGGTGACAGAAATTACGCCATCACACTATTTTTATCTTCTTTTTTATCTTATTCAAGGCTTTTACCCTCAACAAAGATCTTCTCAAAGGACGAAAAACCTTCTCTCAATGAAAATCAGATTAATATTTTAATAAATGAAGTTATACCTTTGATTTTATCTGCTGCAAACAAGTGTAATCCACCTTTGCTTGAAGACCAACCCCAAGAGGAATTAAATATATATTATCATCTTGGATTTGGGCTCTCTTACCCTACTTTGGATAATTTTGGTCGGAGCAAATGGTATATCCCTCCAGGCTGTGCAAAGGTAAAGGAAAATGCACCAACACTATGTGAACCTGACGGCTTCTGTAAAATGTACTTCTACGAGGTCACAAAAAAAGAAATACTTGAGAATATCAAAGGCAATACCACGGGTGAAAAAATTTTGCTTGTTTTAAAAGATAGGATGAGGACTGTAAATGAAATCATTCAAAAAACTGGTGAACCTGAAGATGAAGTAAAAAAGCAACTTTTAGCATTTGTTAAAAATAAAACAGTCACAGCCAGAAGAATAAATAACCCGTTCATGTATTATCTAAGAAAAAAACGGTCCCTTAAAAGAAAAGCGGATATTATTCGCTAATAATGGTGTTATCCGTATGTATTTTATTATTTATTTATTTAAATGAATATATGACGAAAACTATTTAAATATAAAACTCCTATAAATATTATGTTTTTATCTATTTCGTTTTTTAGAAATTTAAGAATAGGAGGGATATAAACGAGTGGAGCTATTATCAAGGAGGCTAGTTTCTCTCAGACACCCAACGATCCCAGAGCGCAAGTTGTAATCGTCGGAAACCCATGTGAGATAAACGGTGTAAAGAAAATAATGGCATTGACAAAAGAGTTCAAAGAATTCTACAAAGATAGAGACGCAGACTATCCACACTGGCCAAAAAGAGTTTTCACCATAGCTGTTTTTTGCAAGGAAAACTTTTCCCCAAAGTCAATACCATCTTATGTTGAAAAGGATATGGGATTACCCCTAGAAGAAGTCAATAAAATGAATATTTCTAGCGGTGTTTTCTATGCATACACTGACAAAGAGGTAAGGTCAAGAAAGATAAAAGAAGTATCAAGGTATGCAAGGGGGAACTGTAGACAGTGTGCCGACTTTACTGGTGATTTTTCAGATATATCTGTGGGGAGTGTAGGAACACAGGCAGGCTGGTCAACGGTAATATTAAGATCAAAAGAAGCAAAAGATTTATTCAAAAAACTTATCGACCAAGATCTTATTGAAGTTTCAACAAATGTTCAAATGGAAGATCTAAACAAAGTTATAGACTTAAACAACAAACAGGCCAAAAAGTCAATTAAGCTAGCTCAGGACAAGGGATTCAAGCTTCCTTTTGTAGATTTAGGAAATGATGATAATTTAGAAGGATTTATTGAAAAAGGGCATAAAAAAAATTTTAAGAACTTAGAAAAAGAAATCTTGCAACCGGGGCTTTGTGTAGCATGTGGAACATGTGCACTGGCATGTCCTTGTTATAATATAGAAATACTTGAGGATGGAAGGCCTTACAGTATTAGTAGTTGTCTACCGAAATGTGGCTGTTGCTATATGGCGTGCCCCAGAACACACTCCTTTAAGGAAATACTCTTAAAGGATCAGGAAGAGTCTGAGATTGTTGCAGCAAGGGCCAAAAATCCATCCTACCATAGTCAAGATGGTGGGGTGATAACAGCCTTAATAACATACGGCCTTAAGAATGATATATTCTCAAAGGCTGTAGTTGCTAGGGCAGATTCAAAGTGGAGGGCATATCCGTTTATTACAAATGATCCCTCATTTCTAAAAAGGGCCGCAGGTTCTAAGTATTCTATTATCCCGCAAGTATATGGATTAAAGTTTGGAAGGTGATTTAATGGTAGATTTAGGTGTTGAATTTTTAGGTGTTGAATTTAAGAGTCCGATTCTTCTATCTTCAGCCCCGCCCACTTTGGATGCAGATCATATTAAAAGAGCTGTAGAGGCTGGATTTGGTGGTGGAGTCACAAAGACTATCTCTTACAGGCAATTTCATGATCCAAAACCAAGATTTCAAGGAGTTAAAGAGAGGAACAGACTATTTGGAATGCAAAATATAGAGCATATTTCCACTTATGTCTTTGACTGGTGGATAAAAGAGTTTAAGGTACTAAGGCAGCTAAAGAAAACACATGGTACCCCTATTATTGCAAGTATAATGGCAGGTACAGATCTAGATGAATGGGCAAGGCTGGCAAGGGATGTTGAGGCACAGGGTGCTGATATAATCGAGCTTAATGTTTCATGCCCCCACATGTCAGATAGTGCGATGGGAGCGTTCATAGGCCAGGACTGTTCATTGACCGGTGAAGTTTCTAAGGCTGCAGCAGAAGCTGTTAGCATCCCAATAATGACAAAAATGACTCCAAACGTCACTGACATCGCATCGATAGCAAAGGAAGCAATAAAGGGTGGTGCCAAAGGAGTTTCTGCAATTAATACTGTCTTAATATTAGCAGGCGTCGACATAAATACAGGAAATCCTTTACCTGATGTTTGGGGTAAGGGTGGATTTGGAGGTTATTCAGGTCCAGCTGTAAGGCCAATAGGGCTCAGAATGGTCGGAGAAATAGCAAGAGAAGGCATTAACGTTTCAGGGATTGGCGGAATTGATTCATGGGAAAATGTACTTGAGTATATGATGATGGGAGCTGGCACTGTACAGCTTGCAACAGCAGCTATGTGGTATGGTTTTGACATTGTAAAAGTATGGAACGAGAATATTCTAACCTTTATGAAAGAGCATGGATACGACTCACTTGCAGACTTGAAGGGAATTACACTACCAAGGATTACTGAACTTGAAAAACTTGACTACGTAGATGAAGTCTATTCTGATGTGGACACTGAAAGATGCATAGACTGCAGAAGATGTGTCACTGCTTGTAGAGACGGCGCTACAGACGCAATGAAAAATCCAAAGCTAAATGATGTCGACTATGAAAAGTGTGTTGGATGCGGTCTTTGTAAGATGGTTTGCCCTCAAGACTGTATCTCGATGATAATCAATAAAGATAAAAAATAAATTTATTTTTCTTCTTTTATTCTTTTACTTCTATTGATGCCTCAGGATTAAAAGGATTCATTCTTACTGCAAGAGAGAACAGATAAGGATACTTATTTTTTAGATGTTCCATATATTCTATCCACTCATAGATTAAAATTACATATGCCCTTCTCAGGTCGCCCTGCAAATGATTTAGGTCTGTAGTTGTACATTTTTTTAGATCGTTTCTTAATGATAGTTCTTCTGATAAATGTGTCACTGCCCAAAGGAGTTCTGTAAAAGAATCATGCTCTAAAAGGTTTGGATTTTCGAGAAGTCTTAACATGAACTCTCTTTTTTCTATTAAAAATCCTTTTAGTTTTTCTAAATCGCCTTTCCCTATCTCAATCTCATACTGGATTCTCTTTGCCATTTCAAGTTTTTCAGGAAAATCTTTTTTTGACCATTTATCTATGTCAATAAAGTTCTCCTTAACTTCATCAAAGTTTTTATCGAAATCATTAAGTAAGTCTAGTAGAGTCCTACCCATCTCAACGAAAAATGCACCCACAACCATATTCATTTTTTTCATCATGGATTTCTTGTCCCTCATAGTCAATAATTCTTGGATGACAATTGTAACCATCAGTACTTCAATGAATACAAAGGCAATATCCCCTATTAGATATATAAAAATGTGGTGAATATCCCTAAAAATAAAGTAGTGGAATATGTATACCAAAGCTGATAAAAAAATTAGAATAACTGCCCATTTAAGCTGCCATTTTATATTTTTCATGAAAATTTTCATTAAAATATCCATTTAAAGATTACTACTGAATCTTATTAAAAAATAAAAAAATATTATTAAATTGCGTCTTCATCAATCTCTCCGGTTCTTACACGGTAGACTTTCTCCACAGAACTTACGAATATCTTACCATCTCCAGTATTTCCTGTCCTTGCACTTTCAATTATTGTATTGACAACTTTGTCCACATGCTTTGTTTTGACTACCAGTTCTATCTTTATCTTAGGAAGTAGATCAATATGGTATTGCCTTCCCCTCCACTGCTGAGTAATACCGCCCTGTTTTCCTCTCCCCTTAACTTCAGTTATAGTCATCCCAATACACCCAAGTTTATCCAGTGCCGCTTTAACATCTTGAATTTTTTCAGGCCTAATTATAGCTTCAACTTTTTTCATTTTTCAGCACCTCACATCTTAAGAAAGTCTGGATAGGCATCTCCACCAAACTCAGTTAGGTCAAGCCCTTTTATTTCTACCTCTGCAGGCACCCTTAGTCCTATTGTCATATCCACAGCCTTAGCTATTACTAGTGCAGAAACAAATACCAGTGCAAATGTTGCACCTGCGCCAATTAATTGAACAATCAACTGGGACGCAGAGCCTGTGGTTATAAGGCCATTTGCACTTGAAAACAGTCCAACACTTATAGTTCCGAAAAATCCACAAACACCGTGGACTGAAATAGCACCTACGGGGTCATCTATCTTAAGTTTAGCTTCGATAAATTCTACTGCGTATACCACTATTATCCCAGCCAATACTCCAATTACAAGTGCCCACTTCGGACTTACAATTGCACAAGGAGCAGTTATTGCCACAAGTCCAGCCAATATACCGTTTAAGAACATACTGATATCCGGTTTTCCTCCCTTAAACCTTGTAACTGTTAATGCTGCAATACCCCCACCAGCAGCAGCAAGATTTGTCGTTATGGCAATTAATGGAACTCTTGCTGTTAATGCGAGTTCGCTGCCAGGGTTAAAACCAAACCATCCAAACCAAAGTAGCAAACATCCAATAGCTGCAAGACCTATATTGTGCCCAGCTATAGCTTGGGGTGTTCCATCCTTATCAAACTTCCCAAACCTTGGGCCCAAAATTATGGCGGTGGCAAGAGCAGTCCATCCTCCCACGCTGTGAACAACAGTTGATCCTGCAAAATCGTGGAAGCCCAATGAGGAAAGCCATCCACCACCCCATATCCAGTGAGCCACTATTGGGTATATCAAGCCTACAAGAATTATAGAAACAACAACATAGGCGCTGAACTTTATCCTCTCAGCAACGGCACCACTTACAATGGTGGCAGATGTTGCAGCAAACATTGCTTGGAATAGAAAGAAAGCTGTTGCTGGAATCATAAGGCCTGGCCACGGATCAGAATTTAATCCATTTATCATAAAATAGGCCAAATCACCAATAAACTTCCCATTTCCCGAGAAAGCGAGTGTAAATCCTATCACCATGAATACTATGCTCCCCATGGCAATAGTAAATACATTTTTTACGATAATACTTATTGTGTTCTTAGATCTTGTTAATCCTGCTTCTATTGTAGTAAATCCAAGGTGCATTATAAATACCAAAAAACTGGCAATTAACACCCATAAAGTATCTAATAAATTAATTTCCATCGACATTTTTAATCACCTTATTAGTTAAACCTCCAATATATTTTATATATACTAAACATATGTTTAATATATACATAAAATAAAGACATAACCTTCAGTATTTATTAGTATGGTTATATTTATGGTCAAATTAGGCCTAATAAGGCAATAAATTATTATATTTTGTCTTAAAAAATGTATTTTATTTATTTTGATAAGTATCAAATAAACATTTTAGAGAAATAAAAGTAATCTAATGTTCAGAAAGTGACTTAAATAGGTATAATATAACAAATTATTATTTTATAATCTTATTAAATGTCAAGTCCTTCCACTTCAGTTGGATTATATGAGAAGAGGTCGCCAAACTCTCTTTTTTCGATCATGTTAAGGATATTCTGTTTATTCTTATCGACCAATTTTATTACACCCCATGAATTAATATCCTTGGATGCAATTAAAACTATCAAAAAATTCTCTGAGAGGGGAATTGCTATAATCTTCCCATTCTTAGTCATAACTGATAAGGCCTCAGGGATTCTGTTTTCTATCCTTTTAGCAGCGTCAATTACCCCAGCCATTCTTGCAGCTATCTCCTGATTGTCTTTTTTTTTCTCCATAACAGATATTAAAAGGCCATCTATTCCCATTATAAAAGCATTTTTTATCTTATTATTTTCAAGGGTAAGATTTTTCAAATGCTTGATAAGGATGTCTTCTCTCATCAGATCACATATACCTTTCTTATTCTTAATTTATAAATATATTTAAACAAAACCTTCAGATAAGTTTAAATCCTAATCAAATAAAATGGCCCTATCATAACGGTGTCAAAATATGTCTGAAGAATACGAAGGCAGTGGAAGTTTAAACTTTAGAAGAGATGTTTTGATCCTCGTGGGATTTACTATTGGTATAGCCATTCTGCTTGATCATATTGGTTTCACACGAAATCAAGTTATAGCAACTTCGATATTTGCGGCAACAGTCATCGGGACTCTCCTTTTTTGGAGTTTTAGAGTCGCCATAGCTTTTCTTGGGATATCGATTTTATTGTTAACGCGGACATTGGATATTCCTCATCTTATTGAATTTGCATCGCTTGATGTAATATTATTTCTTGTTGGGATGATGACCCTTGTGGGGATGCTAAAAGACGTTGGATTTTTTAGGTGGTTGATGATTAAAATCGTCAAACTGACTAACTTTGAAGCGCACCTCCTTTTGATTGTTTTTTGTTTACTATCTGCAGTCCTTGCAATGGCCATTGATGAGGTCACTTCCATTATTTTTGTAACAGCAGTCTTATTAGAAATAACAGATTATTTTGATGTTAATCCTGTCCCTTATGTTATAGCCTGCGTTATGGCGACTAATATAGGCAGCTCTGGGACAGTTTTGGGGAACCCTATTGGCATATTGATTGCAATGAGGGGCAAATTATCATTTGAAGATTTTATTATATGGGCATTTCCAGTAGCAATAATATCTTTGATTGCGACTATACTAATAGTATTGTTCTGGTATAGAAAGGACGTAGCACTGTTTAAGTCGAAAATAAGATTAAAAATGAGAACAACAGAAAAATTGGCATTCCAAGACGAATGGGAATTTGTACCAGACAAGAAAGAGTTTAAGATAGGCGTTGCAATATTTGTATCCACAATAGTGCTTATCGCTATGCACAAAAGACTCGAATCTTTATTTGCCCTTCCACATAATACACTTCTTCTAGCAGCATCCTTAATAAGTGCAAGCATGGTCATGTTATGGAAAAGAACAAAAGCTAGAGAATATATTGAAAAAGATGTGGATTGGTGGACACTGATATTCTTCATGATGCTGTTTGCAAAGGCGGGTACCTTGAAATATACAGGTGTAACAGATATACTTGCACAAAGCGTTGCAGGAATTGCTGGGAGCCTCCCAATTCTCACAACAATGATATTGTGGATAGCTTCTCTTGGTTCAAGTCTTCTTGATAATGTAGTGTTAGTTGCAGCATTAATACCAGTTGTCGAAAGTTTTAATAGCCTTGGAATTAATACTTTTCCATTATGGTGGGCTCTTTTATTTGGTGGGTGTTACGGGGGTAACATTACAATGATAGGGAGTACCGCAAATATAGTTGCTTTAGGTATATTAGAAAAAAGAAAGAAATATCGCATGAGTTTCATGAAGTGGTTATGGATTGGGCTTGTAGTAGGTGGAATATCAACACTGATAGCAAATATATTCTTGGTATTCTTAATACCCTATATGCCAATAAGGTGATAATATGAAAATATTGATGTGTACTGATGGCTCCTTCTATTCTAACAACGCTTTGGCTTATGGCGCACAACTTTTTTGTAAGTCCCAAGAACACGAGGTAGTTGTTTTATATGTTATGCCAAATGTTCATGAAGAATTCAAGTTTTATGAAAGAAAATTTAACGAAGAAGTAAGAAAGCTAAAAGAAGTTGAGCTCAAAAATGTTGAAACAATGGAGGATTTAAAAAATCTTAAACCTGTCGATGTCAGCTTCAAAATACTTGAAAATGCTTACAAACTATTGATGAAATTTGGGTTTGAGCCAAAAACTAAAGCAAGATCTGGATCCCCTGCCAATGAAATCTTGGCTGAGGCAGAAGAAGGAAAATATGAGTTAATTATTATGGGCCAGTATGGATTTACCAAACCAAAAAAGTCTGCCCTTGGCAAGGTAGCTTCTGCAGTTGTCACAAACAGCAAGGTCCCTGTTCTTATCGTAAAATAATTTTATTATTTATTTTTGCTTAAATCACAATAATATTTTACCTTTGCGCTGTGTTCCATCATAGTTGTATGTACATAAGCCTCTTCTAGTATCTTACCAACAGCAAATGTACCATGAGCTTTAACAATGCATCCTTTATGTCTTTCAAGAGATTTTGCAGCATTTTCTGCTAGCTCTTTTGTTCCAATATTTCCAGTTACTATTGGTATTTCATGGAAAAAGAATTTTCCTTCAGAGTCGTAAGGCTCAATTGATGTATCATGCAAAAGAGATTCTATAACTGCAAAGGGGCAGTGTGCGTGTATAATTGCAAGTGCAGAAGTCCGTTTGTAGATTTCTCTATGAACAATGGTCTCACTTGAAGCTATTAAGTCTAGAGATGAGGGTTTATGAAGATCAACAGTAACAACAGAGGCTTCAGTTATCTCGTCAAGCATACATCCACTTCTTGTAACTGTAATACTATCCCCCACTCTAACACTAATATTACCAAAATGAGAGCTAAGATAACCCCCATCAACAAGTTTTTTCCCAAATTTAGCTATTTCTTTCCACATAAAAATTTCCCCTCATTTTTTAAGCCAAGTGATTCAAGTCTTTCCATCGTTGGAACTCCTTTAGTCCATCCCCTATAAGTGTAATATTCATTAAGTACGGAATCAAATTCTTCTTTTGATATCCCATCTTCACCGAAAAATCTTCCTGGTAGGGTATCTTCAGCATATGACATATTCTCCCTAAGATTGAACAATCTTTCAAGATTATATATTCTCTCTCCAGTTTTTATAAATTCTTCAGAAGTGTATAATTCACCAACACCGGCAGAAAGTAAATTTGCATATTCTTCTTCTGACAATGCAAAAGATGAGAACTGGCACATTACCAATGAGTGAACACTTGCCGAAATATTCTGGAATATCTGTATAAGGCCACTTTTACCGGAAAATGATAGTCTGTCAATCAGCTTTGGCTTGCCCAGTATTTCTGGCCCTACCATATAAGCCCTAAGATGGCATGCACCCCTATTGGAAGTCGCATAACTCAATGAAAGCCCCAAAACACCTCGTGGGTCATACCCGGGTATCTCTAGGCCCTTTACAGACATTGAAGAATCTTCTTTACCCTTGCCTTTTGAATATCTAAAAGAACCCTGGCTTAAAGGCCCACCTTCAACTATCTCTTTAAGCGGCTTTTCAATATCCTTTTTCCCTTCTAATTCTATATAACAGCTTACAGCATTTCCTGCTGAAATAGTATCTACGCCATAATCATTACAAATATAATTTGCCTGTATGATCTTTTCAATATCATCATTCATTGAGTTTGGACCAAACATTGCAATAGTTTCATATTCCGGTATTTCTATATTTCGCTTTCTGTCCTCACGCTTGCAGGCTATAAAACAGTTGTAACAAGTTTTCTTCTTGATATCATAATTTTCCGCTATATATTCTCCAGAAACCTTGTACGCATTTTCAAAATGAACTTTTCTAAAATTGTCAGTTGGCATTATCCGCATCGTGTTTATGAGATTTACAAGAGAAGGGGTGCCATAATAAGCCAATCCTTTTGATGCAACTGGTGAAGCATTTAAAAGCCTCATCGATTCTGATATGTATTTCTTCATTTTTTCGCTGTCAGATATTTGGATTTCTTTCTTTCCTCTGACAATAAAAGCCTTTAATTTTTTTGAACCCATCACGGCCCCAAGACCGCCCCTTCCGCAGGCATGAGTATACTCACTCATTATCGAAGAAATTGGTATTAAATTTTCACCCGCTTTTCCTATACATGATACTCTAAAGCCGTTATTTGATAGAATTGATGTGGATTCCTTTACATTTTTACCCCAAATGTTTGACGCGTCTTTTATATTTACATCGCCATCGTCAATTTCGATATAAACAGGTTTTTCTGAGACGCCTTTAATGATAACAACATCAAAGCCTGCCATTCTAAGTTCTCTCCCAAAAAAACCACCCGCACTCGAATCAAAGACAGTACCTGTAAGGGGGGATTTAGAGACAACTATATGCCTTCCAGAAAGTGGAACAACAGTTCCAGTTATAGGCCCTGTTGCAAATATTAAGATATTATCATGTGATAGGGGATCAGTATTTGGAGGAAGCATATCAAATAGTAGTTTGACACCAATACCTCTACCTCCAATATATTCACTGGTCATTTTTTTATCCAGTTTTTTTATTTCTATCTTTTCCGTATCTAGGTCTATCTCGAGAAGTTTTTCTATGTGGGGCAAATGAATCTCCGTTTGGAACTAAAATATGTCACTTTAAGAAGTTTTCTTTTTCTTTATTTGTGATTTACTTAATTTTATTTAAGAATATCGCAATAATAAAGCAAATATATAAAAAGACCTCTAAAAAAAGGTATTGAGTACGAATAAAATGATAGAAACTAAGGAGTTTTCTCCATCAAACTACACTTTCAATGTGAGTGTATCAAAAAACTTTGTCATGCCAATGGCCGAGATAGTGGAGGATAGATTAATTTTTTTTAATGATGCCCTCATAAATATGACAGGATTTTCAAGAGATGATCTAAAAAAGATCTCCTTTTCCGACTTATTATGTTGCAATGGAAAAGAAAATATACTTGCCGTTCTTAATTCAAAAACAAAAGATAGCATATTCTCCTATACTACAACAGGCTCTGTCATGAATAAAAACGGCGGAGATATATTCTGTGAAATTAAGTTTGATTTTCTAGACAGAGAAGGAACTAAATCAATACTTGCTTCATTTAAAGAAATTGATCAAACTAAAGGAATCAATCTTTCTCCTTTGATATCAGAAAAACTGGACTCTATTAAAAGGCTCTCAGCAAGCCTTTCACATGAAATTAATAATCCTTTAAATGTCATTGTTAATTATTTATATATAATTGAGAATACCAAGGATGACGAAAAAAGAAAACAGTATATCCAGACTGTAAACTATGAAGTTGAAAGAATTGCCGGCATATTGAACTGGCTTTTGGATTTCTCATCATATATGCACGGTGAAATATCTGCAATTGATGTAGATAGCGAAATAAAAAAAGCAATTGAATTAGTTGAAAACGATTTCGCATCAAAAAACATATCTATTTCTTTAAAAGAATGTGGCGATTGCATTGTTCCATTTACTGAAGGTCAACTTCAAAGAGCTGTAATGAATCTCCTATTAAATGCTAAAGACGCCGTCATTAATATTGATCGCAATGCAACTGTAAAAATAGAGGCTGTAAAGAATGAAGACTACATTGAGATTAGAGTTTCTGACAACGGTATAGGTATACCTCCAGAAAATCTTGAACGTATATTTGACCCTTTCTACACAACAAAATCATTCACCAATAACAGAGGTATCGGTTTACCTATGACACACAGAATAATTGAGTCTCATGGCGGCAAGATGTTTGTTGATAGCATCATAAATAAAGGAACTACAGTTAAAATTTGCCTCATAGGGGGGCGAACCGATGGAAAAAGATGAGTTCAATATTCTAATAGTCGATGACGAAGTAAACATAAGGGATAGTCTGAAAATAATTTTGGAAACAGAAGGGTATAAAGTATTAGATGCGGATAGTGGTGAAGAAGCAATCAAAAAATTCAAAAGCAATAGTATACATCTTGTTCTCCTTGACCTCAAAATGAAAGGAATGTCTGGTGAAGAAACTTTAAAACATATTAAGAATATTAATTCTGAAACAATGGTTATAATTTTAACTGGTCACGCAACTCTTGACTCCTCACTTGAAGCTATTAAATATGGGGCCTACGACTATCTGAAAAAACCTGTTAGTGTAGACGATATAAGGCGTCTTGTTTTCAAGGCCTATGATAGGTGGAAACTATCTAATCTTGTGAAGCATTATAATAATGCATTGAAACAGAGGTATGTAAAAAGAAACAAAGAATTACTTTCCGTAATTACTTTATCGGAGAAGCTTAGAGAAATTGATTCTTTAGAAAAGGGGGCAAAGCTGGTCGTGGACACAATTCATGAGGCAGTTGGATTTGATAAAGTAGTATTTTACTCAGTTGGAGGGGATGGGAATCCTAAAATCTTAAATAAAATAGGTTTTAGTTCAAAAGAAGAAAAAACACTCCTTAATATTTATAATAATTACAGAAATATAAATAATGAGCTTGTCTCTAAAAATAGTTTTTTCTCGCCCATATTTTTTGAAAAGGATATTATAGGGGCATTATATGTAGAGAAATTAGACGCACCTTTTGAGCAAGAGGATGAAAACATTATCACTTTAATATCTGGAGAGTCCACTTCATTTCTTTTGAGATTTAAGTATAATATAAGTACTAATGGAGAAGACGAGGTGCCTTTCCCAATTAAGTATGAAATACCCTCCAGTAAGTCATTTATAATCTATGAAAAAAAATACGAGAAAAGTTTTGAAATTTTTAAGGACCTCGTAACACACAATATATCAGGTCTTGCAATAACAAGAACACCACCCGGATCACTAAAGAAAACATATGATCTTGAAAAGACGCCCTTTATTTGGTTATCAAAGATAGAGGGGGTAAATACAATTTCCCCGATTTATCTTAATAGCCTTATGAACCTAATAACAGATTTTATTAATAAAGGAAAAGGTTCTATTGTTATACTGGAAGGGCTTGAATATCTAATAGCCCAGAACAATTTTGACATAGTCTTAAAATTTATACAGGCACTCAGAGATTTAGTTCTACTTGAAAATTCACGTTTGATTATTCCATTAAATAAAGACGCTTTTAGTCAAAAGGAGCTTGCACAGCTTGAAAAAGAACTTGAAGTATTGAAACTAAAAAATTGAGAAAATCGCATATCTTAGCCAAATCTTTTTAAGCTTTTTGCTACAATTATATTAAGATTTGTATGGATGGCAACGTAAAAGATGAGGATTTAAGAAAGGAACTATTAAAACTCATAGAAGAAACAAGGAATCAAATTCCTAAAAAATCTGAGATGAAGGAAGCTATTATCGCTAGATCTTTTATAGTATTTGCCCTTGGATGTTTTACTGGAATTGAAATGTACACCATTAATCTATTCTTGACTTCTAAAATAGAAATAAGTCTAATGTTCTTGGCTTTCTTCTTTGCGATAGGATTTCTAATTGGGTTTTATGTAGAAAAAATAGATATATTAAATATAAAATCTAAATATGGTAATTTAGATTATTGATTTTTTAATAATATTTTTGCTATATTCCCGTAGGCAGGTCTTGTTATTGTTATTCCGATCAAAAGACCTATTATTGTAGTCACTGCAAATCCTCTAAGCATTCCCAAACTTAAATATGCAAGAGGTGCCATAGCCCCTATTGTTGTGAAGGCCGATGTGAATATGATAAAGAAAGCGTTCTCTACTCTCTTTTTTATGCTCCTCCTTTTTCTCTTCTCTCCACCTTTTTCCATGAGGGATTCGTCTGTAATGACTATCTGGTGATCTACGCCTGTACCTATTGCGGCAATAATACCTGCCATCGCAGCAAGATCAATTGTCCAGTGGATAACTGACGCAACACCTAGTATTATAATAATCTCTGAGAAAGATATTAGTATTATAGGCAAGGCAATATAGATTTTTCTGTATCGTATGAAAACAATAGCTGCAACTGCAAGAAGTGCTGCAAGACCTGCAATCATTACTTGTTTAATAAATTCTGAACCAAGTGTCGGCGAAATAAAGCTCTTCCCCACTATTTTTGTAGCAACAGGAAGTGCACCTGACTGAAGTATTATCTTTAATTCTGAAGTTTCTTTAATAGCCTCTTCTGAAGTAGCGGAAACACCTTGGATTACATAAGACGGTGTAGCTGAAGCCTCTCCAGTTGCAAGATTTTCAGAGAGTAATGGGGAGTTCATAAGACCAACTACTCTATAGAAGTAGGCACTTTGGCTCTCATTTTCTGCCATGATTTCTCTTTCAGTTTTGAATCCCATGGCAGATATCTGATTATATACATCCCTACTAACTTCATTTTCTGTTGCAAGAACAATTACTCTTTCCTTATCCCCTACATAATTTTTCAAGAGTGAAGGAATTTCTGAACTATTTGTAAAAGTTAATATTTTTATATCGTCTCCAATTCTCCTTTCAATTGAAAATACGTTTTCTATTTGAGGTATTGAAACGTTAACATCAATTCCTGATATATTAAAGTCCGATGGCAGGCCAGTTATGGAACCGTACATATTTTTGTTCATCACTATAACTGAATTTGCAGGTCTGTCAAGAAACATATCCACTGGGTACCCACCTTTGCCTTTAGCAACGTTAGCAAAAGTTTGCCCAGCTTCCTTAGTAATAGTGAATGGTACATTCCAGTTTATTCCTTCATATGAAGATTGTCTGACTTCTGGTGCATCTACCCTCACGATATCTAAACCTTTTACGGCAACTACTCCATCAATTCTTGCTTCGTAAACACCTTGCTCTTGGAGAATCTTAATGACACTAGCTTCTTTTTCAGCAGAAGTGCCTGAAACCTCAACCATTATATTGGATTCTCCCCAAGGCCTTACACTCACATCAGATATACCAAGCCTGTTTAATCTTAATTCTAGCCTTGTAACAGTATCTTCCATTACATCAGTTGTAACGGCTCTTTCAAGTTCTAAGGTAACAAGTGTTCCACCTTCTAGATCAAGACCTGTAGATATACCGTTAAAATTAATTGCAACAGCTGAAAATATCACTGCAATAATCAATAAGAGAACTCTTCCGTTCTTTAGAATCTTATTCATTTAGCACACCCCCGCCCTTCCTTCTAATTGCATACCATTTCAACACTCCTGCATTGAAGAGCCAGGTCATAACAAGATCACCTATAAGTCCAAATATCAAAACGATAGCAATGTCATCTAGGACATCAGAAGTAGAAAATATGTAAAGCGCCGTCAATGCAGCAAGTGTAGTAAAAGTCATTGTAAGCCCTGTTCTCATTGCGTTTCTTACACTTTCGTTTATGCTATCCCCTTTTTCTTTAAGAACTCTTGCCGTAAGAAGGATATCCGTATCAACAGAATAACCAATTAACATCAAAACTGCAGCTATGGTGTATCTTGAAAGTTCAATCCCCATAACTGACATAAATGCAAGAGCAATCAACATATCAGAAAAAGCTGAGAAGACAACAGCACCGGAGGGTACGGGCAGTCTGAAAGCTATAAAGACAATAATTGCCATAAATAGAAATGCAAATAAAACTGCTTTAATTCCCTGTTCCAAAAAAGAAGCACCCAAAGAAGGTCCAATATTTTGAACACTTATCGCAACATCTGGGTATCTCTGATTAATCAAGCTGATTAATTGTGCTGAATCAACATCAGGTCCAGTTTCTACAATAAATCCTTTTGTCAAAGGGCTGAAAATTGACCTTACCTTAATAGTTGAATCACCTAGATTTGTAATAAGATAATTTTGAATTTCAGGAGTGTATTCAACTCCCTGAACTGTTGCAAGTGTTCCGCCCCTTAGATCAACACCTAGATTAACTCCAAGTGTGGAGATAAGGATAACAGATAATAATACTAAAATTAATGGGAATATTATCAATTTTTTATAATTATACTTTGTAACGTCAATCCTATCAAAAATTTTTTCAAATGTATTCATAAACTCCCCTCTAAAGGAAAACTCTTAAGAACTATTTAAATAACTTTGTATCATGTATTTTGAAAGGCTTAAAGTGATTGGATTTACATTTATCATCGAAGTTTATTTTTTAAAGTCAAGGGGTGAATTCATACGATAAAAGAAAATGATAGAGTGCTTTTATTAGACCCAAGGGGAAAGAAATATCTAATAACAGTTACAAACAAAGTATTTCATACAAATCTCGGAAAGCTTGACCTTTCAGAGCTAATTGGAAAGTCCTACGGGGACAAGATTAAGTCTCATATGGGAAAGAATTTTTCTATATTAAAACCAAATCTGATTGACTTTATTTACATGATGAGAAAGATGCCCCAGACTATAAATCCAGACGATGCTTGTCAGATAATTGCAAATACCGGTATATCAGCAGGAGACACTGTAGTTGAAGCAGGTGCAGGATCAGGGGCAGTGACACTATTATTATCATATACAGTGTTTCCAGGAAAAGTCTACTCTTATGATATCAATGAGCGTTTTCTAAAGGTTGCTAAAGAGAATATTGGCACATATGGAAAAGGAAATGTGGAGTTTAAGCTAAAGGACATCTATGAGGGCATCGATGAAAAAGAAGTTGACCTTGTTGCTCTTGACCTCCCAGAGCCCTATAAAGTTGTTAGTCATGCCTATGAAGCATTAAGGGCAGGAGGATTCATTTTCTCATTTTCCCCGTGTATTGAGCAGGTAATTGATTTTAGAAGAGAAGTATCAAAATACGATTATACTGAAGTTAAAACAATCGAATGCATCATAAGAGAGTACGAGGTAAAGGAAAAAGGCACAAGGCCAAAGACAAGGATGCTTGGCCACACGGGTTACATGTCATTTGCAAGAAAAGCCTAAGCTACCACCAGACTTCTTTCTTCCCGGCAAGATACCATACAACATTAGAAACAAAATGCACGAAAGGAGTTATAACAATAGATATCAATACAACTTCAAAAGATGGAAGGCCCAGCGGGGATACCAATATTATTGCACCAATCATAAAATCAAGCTGATCAAGCAAAGGAGCCGAATCACCACTTTCAATATTTACTCGCCTTTTTATGAAGCTGCCAAAAATGTCCCCCCCAATAGCACCCGCACCCATTAGAAAACCTCTCAAAAGAGCATATCCTAAGGAAGGGAAGGGAAGTGCGATATGTTGTAATAGACTTATTATTATCCCAGCGAGAATTCCCACAAAAGCGCCTTTAATGGTTTTACCTTTGCCAAATAATCTTTTTCCATCCAAAAAGTTCCTTCCGCCATCAATGGGCGGGCCGCCTCCCCAAACGGCGGGTGCCATATTTGCAATGTAAGGTGGAAGTATAAACCAGATGATGCTGAATATCAAAAGAGGTGTTATTTCGATCATATTGGGTCTCGTTAGTTTTTTATAGCCAATGAGGGTGGAGTATTTAAACCTTTTTGGGGCGGTATACTAATGATTAAAACTATCTTTTTTGAGGATAACAAGGTCAAATATATTGACCAGACGCTTTTACCAGGCGAGTATAAAGTTGTATCATGTACCGATGTCAAGAAATTGGAAATTGCAATAAAGACCCTTGCCATTAGAGGGGCACCTGCAATTGGCGTGGCAGGGGCATATGGCATTGTTCTAGCAGCATTAAGCTATAAAGGCAATAACAAGGATGATTTTTTCAATGTTATAAAAGAAAGCGAAAAGATAAAAAATGCGAGACCTACGGCCGTAAATTTAATGTGGGCAGTGGAGCGCATGATGGGCTATTTTGCCTCTATAAAAAACAAATCAATTGAAGAAATTAAAAATGAACTTATTTTAGAGGCAGAAAGAATAAGAAAGGAAGATGCGGAGATTAATAGAAAAATGGGGCAATATGGGCACCCCCTTATTTCCACTGGAGATGGAATTTTAACACATTGCAACGCCGGGGCACTTGCAACTTCTGAATATGGCACTGCACTTGGAGTGATTAGGACAGCAGTTGAAGCAGGCAAGAAAATTAGGGTCTATTCCGATGAGACAAGACCATTATTGCAGGGTGCAAGACTCACCACCTGGGAGTTAAAGGAAGACGGAATCCCAGTGACTTTGATATGCGACAACATGGCAGGTATCTCTATGAGGAGAGGATTGATCCAGAAGGTGATAGTTGGGGCCGATAGAATTGCCATGAACGGGGATACTGCAAATAAAATTGGAACATATCAGGTCGCAGTTTTGGCAAAGGAAAACAATATACCTTTCTATGTTGCAGCACCCATATCAACTTTTGACCCAAAGGCAAAAACAGGCGAGGATATACCTATTGAGGAAAGGAGTAAGGATGAGGTGACCCACATAGGCGGCAAGAGGATTGCAACAGAAGGAATAGATGTTTTTAATCCTGCTTTTGATGTTACGCCTGCTAAATATATCTCTGGGATCATTACAGAAAAAGGGGTATTAAAGCCACCTTACGAGAAGAGCATCAAGGAGCTATTTGATTAATATCTGTCTATTATTGTTTTTATATTTTCTATAATTTTATCAATATCATCAAGATTTTCTTTTATCAATTCAAAAGATAATTTGTCATCAAGTTTGCCATATTCATACTTTATTTGATTTCTAAATATTCTCAATTCTTTGATTTTATCTCCAGTATATTTAGAGATTATACCAGCATTTACAAGATTGATTATAACATCATCTTCTTCTTTTGGAAAGCTTAGTCTAAAATCTGAATTAATAATTGAAAAGATATCAATAATATTATCTATTGAATATTGAGTTCTACTATATATTCCATCTTTGATAAGGCCCAATTCTTTGAAATTCTTAAAATCTTCTGGCATATTTTCTGCTATCAATGAAATACTTTCTTCAATTTCATTTATTTTGGATAGAATAATTTCTTTTCTCATATTACCCTTTTACTCTTAATTTTTTTATTATTTCAACTTCTTACCAAAGTTCAACTTAAATCATTTTGTGGTTGCTAGTTATTTTGCAAGCATTTATATTTCAACTTAACAATATCTATTAAGATATTATGATTTTAGTTAAATTTGAAGTATATAAAGATGAAAATTATTGGTGTGCCAGAGGTTTAGGAGAAAGCATTTTTACTCAGGGAAAACATTGGATGAACTTGTAGAAAATATGAAAGAAGCATGTGAATCACATTTTGAGGAGCAAATTGATAATGGAGAAGAAATAAGAATTCTTTCAATTTCCGATATCGAAGTGCTAAAAAGTGCAAAAGTTGCCCGTAATTGATGGTAAAAATTATTAAAATTTTTGAACAAGTTAGGATACTCATCCATTCGCCAGAAAGGTAGCATATTATTTTGAAAAAAGAAGATTTAAGCTTTGTAATACTGTTACAGTTCCATTTCATAAAGAAATTGCAAAAGGCACACTAAATGATATACTGACAGAAATCGCTAAATATAATAACATGAAGAAAGAGGAGATTATAGAAATATTAAATTCTATCTAAGTTATATTTATTTACAGTTAAATTTATAAAATAATCTGTAGAAAACTAATCATGAAAAAAATATCTTTTATTTCAATAGTAGTAAGCGTAATATTTTTCTTATCAGTTTTTTCCGTCTCGGCAGGCGGAATATATGATTTTGAAGACGGCCCACAAGGCTGGACAACTACCGGACTATGGCACTGGGTAACACCATCAAACTCGGCTTACCCAAATGCACATAGCGGTGCAGGGAGCTTCTGGTATGGAGATGAATCCACTGGTAATTATGATGTAGGCTATAACGAAGGAATGCTTATCTCTCCACCTCTGGCTAATCCCTCTATTCTCACCTTCTGGACATGGTGGGAAATTGAAGGTGTAGAACCAAGCAGCTATGACCTAATGCAGATTATAGCAGACGACGGCTCGAAATATCTTTTCTTGCAACTTAATCCCAAAGAGGATCCAGGTGATACGGATGGGTATTATAGTTCTAGGGGATACAATGTACCAGGAGTATGGGTCAAACATACAGTCAATTTAAGACATTACCCGGGACTTGATAGAGTAGTATTCTATTTTGATACTGGTGATGATATGTTTAATAATCATTTGGGATGGTATATAGACGACGTTACTATTTACGAGAGCGTAGTGCCTGTTAATAAAATACAAGAGATTTTACAGAAAAATCAAGATAAAAAATAGGATATCGTAAATCTATTTAATATTTATTTTATATTGCTCTACCAATGGCAAGGGAGGTTCTAAATTGGATAGAGAAAGAGCTGAAACTCTAGAAGATCTAGTCAGGCTGATAAAAAATGAGTTTAACACTGAGTTAGTGCTTCTCTTTGGTTCAAGAGCAAGAGGAGACAATCTAATCGAAAGTGACTACGACATAATCATTGTTAGCAAAGATTTTGAAGGTATCAATTTTATCAAGAGGATGGGATTAGTACAGGATTTGTGGGATGGAATTTATAGGCTTGAAGCATTCTGCTATACGCCCGAAGAGTTTGAAAGAAAGAGAAATCAAATAGGCACAGTCCAGGAAGCCTGTAAAGAAGGGATTGCTCTCTAGAGAGCCGATTATATGACTTGTAAAAATATAAATTCTATCGGTATAGATCTTAATCCTCTAAACAAAGATCTAAAAATAAGATTATTATTTTGATATAAGGCCCCTATAATATTATTGGATATCTTTATAAGTAAATTGAAGTGAGTATTTCTTATAAAGGAGCTTTTTTCATATAAAAAAATTGAATATATTAAGCCATCATAATCTATAGAAAGAATACTCATCGTGATTTTTATGGTGTATAAGAAAGTTTTGCTGGTAAAACCAGAAGGGAGGGCGGGATTAGGTCACTTGGCGGACTTGATCCCTATCGGATTGGAATACCTAGCAGCCTCCATAGAAAAAGAAGTTGATAATGTCTGGATAATCGACATGGAGCTTGAAAATCACCCATTACAATATTTTATTGATAAATATCATCCTGATTTGATTGGAATATCCATGTCTGCAACAGACCATGAAAAAGGTCTGCATCTTGCAAAAATTGCAAAAGAAAACAATATTGCAACTGTACTTGGTGGCTACCATCCGACCGCAATATCTAACGAACTACTCGCAAACCCCTACATTGACATGATTGTCAGGGGGGAAGGCGAACTTACAATGAAGGAACTTGTGCAAAAAGGAGGTCCCGAAGGAGTTTCTGGCATCTCATATAAAAAAGAAGGCCAAATAATTAACAACCCTGACCGGCAAAGAATAAAAGATTTAGATTCATTGCCTTTTCCTGCAAGGAGACTTAGGAAACATCATTACAAGTTCAAGGGAAACAATGGGGGCAGAGAAAAGGATGTAATTTCGATGTCGCGTGGATGTCATGGAGGCTGTAGTTTTTGCTGTGAGCCTTATATGAGTGGAGGAAAGGTACGATTTAGATCTCCAGAGAACATCATGGAAGAGATACTGGAGATTGTATCATTTCACAAGGGAAAACCATTGCGTATTTTTGTAACAGATCCTAATTTCATATGTGATTCTAGAAGGATAGCTCAATTATGCGATTTATTACAAAAACATGACTTGGATATAATTTTTTCAGTCATGACGAGAGTTGACAGCGTTGTTGAAAATCCAGAACTTGTCAAAAAAATGTGTGATAGCGGTTTCCTTCATTATGAAATGGGATTTGAGAGCCCAAATCTAACAGATTTGAATAGTGTAAATAAGAATATATCGCTTGATAATCAACTGAACGCCGTTAAAATATTGAGGGAGAACGGTGCAGAAGCCTCTGGAACTTTTATAATTGGGTTACCCGGGCAGACAGAAGAAGGCATAAAACAATTTCCTGCATATGCTAAAAAGATAGGGCTATTGAACTGTGCGTTTGGCATTGCAACACCATTCCCAAAAACAGAATTTTACGATAACTTAGAAAAAGATGGCCTTATCTTTGAAGAAGATTGGACCAAATATGATGAAATGCATTCTGTATTTCACATAAATTCATTAACGCCTGAGAAATTGGAATATCTTCAAACATACTGCATGCTCCGATTTTGGACTTTAGATGTTCTACTGGATAAGGCCAAAGTTTTACAGATAAAAACAGGGCAAAAAAAGAAGTTAAATGTTTTTGTTCATGACCTTCTTTCCAAGCTAGAATTTCTCAACAATGCAGGTCATGGCTTAAGAAAAGAAAAAATGGTAGAGCACTCTGGAATATTCCTGGATGCGGTTATAGACGCTGAAAAAGATGAATGCAATAAAGTATTGATGGACGAGGCCATAGAAATGTCAAAGCTATTGAGAATTTTAGGGCCTCAAGTAATACAGGTTAGTTTAAAATACGAAGACAAATCAGCAAGTTATATATTTAAAACATCAAGCAAAAAAGTCGAGCAAATAAAAACTAGCTCTGAAAAAGCGGACTATACAACAATAGACATTAATGTTGATTTAAAAGAAGTGGTCAATTCATTTGACAATTATTCAATGTTCAGCGCATCAAAGAATATCTCTTTACTTAAGCAGGTGCGCAATACCAAAGGTGTTTTTAATTTATTCAGATTAACTTTTGCGCTGACAACTGTTTTGAGTTTTTCCTATCTAGAAAACAAAGTGAGACATAAATAATGGGGTCCCTTAAAAGAATTCGTGAGACTTACAATATCATAAAAAAACTTTCCCATATTAACGGTGCAGATGTAAATGAGACGCTCTTGAACCGTACAATGTTTGCTATTGAAAAACTACCCCCATTGGGTAAAGAGTACTGGTGGTTTCTTTTTTTTGGAGAGGATGGTGAAAGGCCTGTACAAATCACGCTTCTCATATTTAGAAAACATGGAAAAAAAATGTTATTTAATAATAAAGAGATGAAATTCAATGAATTGAGAGATGGCGAAGTCCTAGCGGTGACCTCTGGCTGGATATACGATGGTGTTGAGCTACGTAAATTAGCCGACACCAATGCAAATGTAATAATTCAGAAAGATAAAATTACTTCTGAAATTTCTGGAAAAGAAATGGTATTTGGCGGATCTTTTCCAAATTATGTAATGACTCTAGGGGATTTGATTAATCTAAAAATGAAAAATGGAAACTTCATTGAAACTAAAGATGCATATGGAGTGTTCCTGCCTCCTTTGGGCATGGGTTGGGTAGACGTATTTTCAGATGCCACTGGCCTTGTACTTGGAAAAAAATTCAAAGGGACTGCGCACCTCCAGAAAGTAGTTGGGGCTGCGCCATTTGGGCCTTTCCACTGGGCGAGGGTCGTTTTCAAGAATCATTCAGTTTTTTCATTTTTTTGCCTTAAGACAGGAAAAGATTCACATTCATTTTTCCACAAATCTATAAAATTTTTTGACACGCAAAATAACATTACAATACGATTGAATAATCCAAAACTGGAAGTATCGAGAATCGGTGGCAATTGGGTTATTGAGGGCGTAGAAAAGAACAAATATGTAAAGGCAGTTTTAGAGATCTATGCAACAAATAGATATGACATGAAAGGCGGTGGCTCTCAAGTTTATATCCAATATGCTGTCACCCCTAAAGAGCTCACAATAAAAGATGAAAACACAACAATCACATTAAGTGACCTGGGCGAAGGGGTAGGGACAATTGAAGATGCATACTGGTAGGGGGGCAGATGCAAGTACAACAAGTATGCAAAGAAGCAATTGTTCTCAAAGTGATATGTAAATAGTTGTCAAAAATAAATTCGTTTCTTTATAAATGACTGGTCAATTTCTTTTTGGCTTATTTATATATGAGTTGTCAATTTTATTTCATCTTATTTATAAATGACTTGTCAAAAATCAATAAGTTTAAATATTTAGAATAATAATTCTATTTCATGGATTATTTTGATATAAGCCAACTTTCAGAAAACAATCCATGGTGGAAGGATGAAAATTCCATTAATCAGGATATTAAAATTAAAACGTTTGATGGAGTTAAATATAAGTGGTACCCAGCATTAAGACATTACATTTCTCTAGATAAAGATGTTATATATACAATAAGGGGGCCTCGTCAGGTTGGCAAAACTACATTACTAAAAATCATAATAAAAGAACTTATCAATTCAAATAAAATTAACCCTGAAAATATATTCTTCTGGTCATTTGAAATGAACAATGCTGAAGAACTTAGTCAAATAATCCAGATTTACCTTAACTGGACTGGCGTTAACTCAGGCGATAGAAAATATTTATTTTTTGATGAAATATGTTCTGTAAAAAACTGGCAAAGAGAAATACTTCATTTATCAAACAAAGGCCTTTTTGAAAACTGCTCAATATTAATAACGGGCTCGCATTCTATGGATATTAAATATTCCGGCGAAACATTGCCTGGAAGAAGAGGAGGATCAGAAGATGAAACGCTTGACAAGATTCTTCTACCAATGAAATTTTCAGAGTTTGTAAAATTAATTGAGCCAAAATTCAACGAGATGCTATCAGATATTAACTTAGACCATTCAAAAGAAAAGCATAATTTAATTTTCAAGTTTTTTGAAGGGGAAGAAGACCCAAGAATACAGAAGCTAATGCTTTACAAAAATGAACTCGTTGCACTCTTTGACCAATACACTGCCTGTGGCGGAATCCCATATGTTATAAATGAATACATGAATAAAAATAAAATATCCAACAATACCTTTAATATCTATATAAGTTCCATAATAGGGGACTTAAGAAGATACAACTTCAAAGAAAACTATTTCAAGCAGATAATTAGGGAGATATGCAGAACAGTTTCTGATCCTATTAGTTGGAACAATCTTTCTCAAAATACAGATATCAAATCACACAATACAATACAAGAGTATGTGGGTGCAATGGAAGAGTTATTTGTTATTAACACAACCTATGCTTATTCAATCGATAAAAATAGAATTGTTTTTAACAAGAATAAGAAACTTTACGTTCAAGACCCTTTCATTTTTCACGCCCTTTCTGGCTGGTCTAACGCAGAAACTGATTATTTTATAAATCTGAAAAAAAATGTCCTAGATCTAGAAATCAAAAGTAAGATTATTGAGGGAATCGTACAGAATCATCTTTGTAGACTTGCATATTCATTAAATCCAAGGGACTTATTTGATCCAAAAGATCATGTGTGTTATTATAGAGACAATAAAGGAAAAGAGATTGATTTCCTTTTATTAACAGAGGATAAAATATATCCTTTTGAAGTTAAGTATCAAAGTACTATAAAAAAATCTGATTTATCTAACTTTAAATCATTTGGCAGAGGGATCTTAGTGACAAAGGATAACTATGGTTTCAGTAGTAGCTATGGATGTCTTCCAGTTTCTTTACTCTTATTTTTGATTTGATTTCTTTTTAATAAAAGATAATTAAAAATAGTGCAATGGAAGAGTTAGTTGTGATTTATGATGAAAGAGAGTGAGCAGGTTTATCTTAGGCGTATTCTTGAAATTTCTCTAATGAGTGAATCATCTCTAAAAAAAGATTGGCTAACTATCGAAGAGGATAATGCTTGGGCAGATTTGTAAAAGGTGATGTTGTTTTCTATTTCTGTAGATAGGCGATATAAAAAAACTGTTGATATTACCGATAAAACTTATCTCTTTTACCTATTTTTAGTATATTTATTATATCCTCGTTTTCATAAATTTCATAAGAAATTCTAAAGCCGCCTATTCTAATTCTATATAGATTTGTTTCTCCTCTAATTTTCCTATATGGATAACTATAAGGATTTTCTTTTAAATGATCATATCTAATTTTTTCTTGTTAGATTTAGGAAGATTTTTAATAAAACTAGAAGACTTATGTGTTAAAATTACCTCATACATTTTTAGTCACAAAAGGTGTTTTCATATGTTTCATAGTGTCCATTCTTAATTTCTTCAAATCCTAAAAAATTATCAATTTTACTATTGATTTCTTTAAGCATTTCTTCAATGTGGTCCAATTTTTCCATAAGAATATCTGTCAATTTAATCCCTATTATTAATTATTAAAACCACTATATTAATATTTACTGGATGGAAAAATCAAAGAATGATAGTTTTATATCTTATTTTTCTATATACAGATTAATAGGCTCTGATACATCTGATTTACTCTCCGAAGAACTAGAAATTAACTTTGGATAAAAGCACCCTTACCATAGAAGATGCCATTATTCTAGGTAAAAAAGTAAACAAATCTTTGAATAAACAATATATTGATATATCTTCTAATCACCTATATAGAGAATTCAATACCAAATAATATAAATAATCGAGATATAGTATAATTAGGAAGATTTGATGAGAACTAGAAATGACATAATAGGAATATTAAATTCCTTGAAAAGTGAAATTAGGGGTAATTATAAAGCAGAGATTATTGGTATCTTTGGTTCATATGCGAGAGGGGAACAAAATAAATACAGCGATGTAGACATTCTAGTTAGATTCTATGAGGGCGCCACCCTATTTGATTTAGTAGGACTTTCTGATTTTCTTGAAGACGAACTAAAAATAAAGGTAGATGTTGTTTCTGAAAGAGCTTTAAGGCCGGAATTAAAAGATCAGATCTTAAAAGAGGTCGTGATTGTATAAAAAGAGATGAAGCACTTCTTATTAAGGATATAATTCAGGCAATAAATTCTATTGAGAAATTTGTTAGTGACATGACTTATAATGAACTAATCTCTGATGATAAAACTGTAAGTGCAGTAATAAGAAAATTTGAGATCATAGGAGAAGCATCGAAGATTGTATCTCAAGATATAAAAGACAGATATCCAGAAATCCCTTGGAAAAATATGGCAGGAATGAGGGATACTCTGATTCACGCTTATTTTGGGATTGATTATAAGTTAGTTTGGGATTCTATAAAAATTCAAATACCTGAAGTTAGATTACTTTTAGAAAAAATACTTGAAGAGCTTTAATTCTCTAAGCAAAGTTCTATAGCTTCTTTTATATTATCCAAGGCTTCTTCTTTAGTGTCTCCTTCTGAAATGCAGCCTGGAAGAGAAGGCACAAAAACAGTGAATCCACCTTCTTCCTGGGGTTCTAAGACTACAGTTACTTTCATAACGATTATTTGCAATACAAAATATATAAACATTCCTAATTGAAATATTTGTTTGCCAGTGTTAGCAGCAAAAACTCCAAAGATTTATTTCATTAATTTAGAAAATGCTTAAATAATCTCATACTTCTAATATTTGATGAAAGTTAAAGAAATAATCATCAAAGAAATTGAAAATACTCCTGAATCTATTTTGGAGGAAGTATTAGATTTCATGATTTATTTAAAAACAAAGAAAATGGATATTCTTGAAATTTCTCTAATGAGTGAATCCTCTCTAAAAAAAGATTGGCTAACTATCGAAGAGGATAATGCTTGGGCAGATTTGTAAAAGGCGATGTTGTAGTAGTTCCTTTTCCGTTTGCTGACCTTACTGATTCAAAAAGAAGACCAGCTTTGGTTATTGCAGGCCTTATCGGCAATGATATACTCTTATGTCAGATTACAAGTCAGACTATAAATGACAACTATCAATTGTTTTAACAAATGAGGATTTCAAAGAAGGCAGTTTGAAGCAGAAGAGTAATATTAGGCCAAATAGAATATTTACTGCCGATGAGGATATAGTTCTATATAAGGTAGGATCCATTAATCAAGAAAAAACATTATCTGTAACCCAAAAAATTATAGATATATTGACTTCTTAATATTTATTCATTGAATTTAAACTAGTTTTATTGTTACTGTTTTAGCCAGTGTTAACAGTAAAAACTCCAAAGATTTATTTCTTAGAATTGTAAAGCTCTATAAATTCTTCTAGCTCAATTTCTAAATCTTCTCTTATAATTTTTCTAAGTAGACCTTTTGGCAATTCTTTATCCGCGTGAATTGGAACAGTTGTATATTTTCCATCCTCAGATTTAAGTCTGACATGGGATCCTTTTGTTCTTATTATTTTATAACCAATTTTTTCTAAAAAAGAAACTAGTTCTTTACCACTGATGGGTGGTAATTTTGTCATTGCAATACTTCCAGTTCCCTAAAACCTATAAATTTATTTATATCGTTAGGATTTTGATCTTCTAAGCAAAGCTCTATTGCTTCTTTAATGTTTTCCATGGCTTCTTCTATAGTTTCCCCATATGAGTGGCAGCCTTTAAGTTGTGGGCAGCTTACAATATACACACCGTCTTCATCCATCTCAATAATAATTGGAAGATGTAGCTTTTCCAGAGAATCACCTATTTCCTATCTGTTACTGCGGATATAAACTTTTCTAATCTATATTTATAACTGTTTTAGCCTGTGTTAACAGTAAAAACTCCAAAGATTTCTTAAGAAGTATTTACATTGATAAGCAATATATGCGAAAGCTTTAAATACTATTAACTATAAATGATAATGATACTAGATAACAGCTTATACATATATATGCCGGAAACTGATAATTATTAATCATAGGGGTTAATTGATGAAAAGCATAACGATTAAGGGAATCCCGGACGATCTCTACTTCAAACTCATTGAGTGGAAGGGCCGGATGAAGGCTGAGAACTGGGAGGATTTTTTGGAAAAAATGATAAAGATGCTGGAGGAGAGCTGATTATGATGGTTTCATTTTCTGAAATTGTAAATAAATTGTTTCATGATAATGTTTTTATATCGTTTCACATTAGGGGGTATTGGCTTGAAATATTTTAATGAGGATAATGGACTAAAATATAATGAAATTAATAGAGATAATTACATGATTAACATAAATCATGATAGATGTATTATGATAAAAAAACTGATCATTTCAAAAAAGGAGGTAGATTTGTTTGAATAAGAAGATTTTGAGTTTTATATTTGGATCATTGTTAGTATTTAGTTTATTTGGGGCAATTGAGTTTCAGGAGGTTAGTGCATTAACTACTATGAGCGTGAACATTACCACGCAGGCCAATAATTATACTTATCCTCACTTTAGTAGTACAAGCATGCCAATGCGACTAAGATTTACTTTTACACCAACTGGTGTTTCCTCTAGCGATGTGTGGAATGAAGTAACTATAAAAGCACCCGCTAATTATGTACTAGCTTCTAAAGAATCGCAACCAACACCTTCAGGATTTACCAAAGATCTAACAAGTAGTAATGCAAACGGATCTACTGGTGGAAAATCAATGGTATATACTTGCAACATTACAACAAACACTGCTCGAACAATAGATGTAGATATTGTCAGTCCAGCACCAAGTTCTCCAGATATATGGACTGTAACAACTAAGTTTAGTTCTACAGGTCCTATTGTTTCAAGTCCTGCTACAGTAATTTTAGATGATTTGCCTACATTTAATGTAACTTATACAAAAACACCTAAAATTAATGCAATTGAGGGCGCACCAGGCACACCAGCAGCACTTGGTACAGGCACTGTTACTATAACTGTCCAATCAGATCAAATGTTAATTGAGAAGCCGACCATAACAATAAAACAAGTTGGATTGGCTCTAAGTACTAAAAGCGGGACAAG
>JBDKUY010000054.1:0-14804 GCA_039679445.1 Methanofastidiosum sp.
ACTCTCCTTTAAAGACGCCCATAGAAACAATCGGATATCCAAAAAGTGTTGTAGGGTAGAGCGCCATTACGCAATCATCAAGCGTGTTTTTAACTCCGGGCATATGCTTGTAACTACCATCCCAAGGGTAAGGGTCAAGATGATGTTTGCCTTTTTCTGTTTCAATCTTTATCAGCTGCAAACGCTTTCTAAACTCACCTAGCGTTAGCTATCGACAAATTTTGGGAAATTGCCCAAAATTTGAATAAAAATCGAGTATCAATTGAAAGATTGGGATAGGCCAGCCGGAAAACTTCACAAATCAAAAAGAATGGAAAAAAAGACAAGTTAATCATAAATCTCTTAATTATTTTACTAAATTTATAGTGTAACTCAAAAAGAATAAAATTGTCATATACAAAGAATTAAAAAGACTTGAATTAATTCAAACTTGGAGACTAAAAAATGCCATTGCTGCCAACTGGTGAAACAGAAAAAAAACACCCTAAACCAACCCCTAAATCTGCTGGGTCTGAAGAATATATGAAACTACCAAGATTATTGCCTCCTAAAGATTTTGAAGAAACTAATCCAGAGTCTGAAAGACTTCAAAGAATAAAATTAATTTTAGTTTTGATTATATTTATTATATTCATCGTTTTTTTGCACCTTAATAGGATTAGCACCTGATTTGTTATATTCTTAATTCAACTCTTAGAGAAGACAAGTACAGTTTTACCGTTGCCATCAATCAACTTTAACTTTCCGCCTTCAATTTTATAAGTTTTAACTGATTCTAGTCTCATAAAGTATGTTTGCTCTTGTTCCATTACACCTGGATTAGAACAGTACATCATTGTAGCTCCAATTAATCCAAATGACATAGAGTTTTTTTCTACTGTATATTTGGCAAAAAAGCTGTTGCAACCAGAAGATCCGGAGATTCGCCCATCTTTAAATTCAAGTGTCAGATTTGTGCTTGACACTGGACTAACAAGATGGTCCATACTACCCAGATAGGTTTCCATCTTCCACGATGTTCCTTCAAAATTTGTCACGTTCTGACTAGTACAGCCCACAACTAAGATTAAGAATAATAATACCATTTCAAATGAAAATATTCTTTGTCTCATTTCTATTTCCCTCCATTATTAATCATTATTATTTTTGTCTTTCAATATATAATCTTATTCATAGGATATATCTGTAATTTTTCTTACTCTTATCCTAGGCTTTCTAATAGTTACCTATTTAAGGACAAAAATAATAGAAATTGTTGATATGACCAGTAAGGAAGATTACAATAAATTACTTCTTTTTTTATATAAAGAATTAATTAAAGAAAAAAAAGATGGAATTAGCCCAAAGAATGTTGTTCAAGAGTTTGAGGACTGGTCACCTGAAAGAATCAATAATTCTTATGTGTATTTAAGAGATAATCATTACTTAAAATTTATTTCATTACCCTCAAATTACAATGGCGTATTTGATTTTTGGATTCAAGGTCTTTACCCCTATGCAATTAAGCTTGTAGAGGATGAACTAGAAAACAAAAAACAGGAAAAGTTAAGAGAAATATTCAATGAAAATCCTTGGGAACCTATAAAGTTAATAAAAAAAGACGAAAATAAAACTCTATTTTTAGATGGATCTATAAGTAAAGATGTAATATACATAGCGGATACTAATATAGCCGTAAATAAGGGGAATATTATTGAAAGAAATCTAGAAAATGGAGAATCTGAACGTTATATTGTATTGGATAAAGGTTTAACACGTGAGAAAGATGGTATACCTAGCCACTACAAGGTAAAGGTAAAGAAAGAATAGATATACTAATAATTTTCCTAATTGAAGGTTACATCTATTATTGAAATATTTCTTTTACTCGCCCAACTTCCCCACTTGTAAGCCGTACTTTAATCCCATGTGGGTGCGTACTAGAATTAGTAAGAATGTCTTTGACAATACCTTTTGTTAGTTTTCCAGAACGCTGGTCTTGTTTCAATACTATGGATACTTGAATTCCTGGTTTAATATTACTTCGATTATTTCCATTCATAGCCATTTCTCCGGTATAATTATTAGTATATCACTGTTTCTTTTCACAATTTGGAGGCATCTGGCACCCGCATTAGTCTTTAATACCTGGAACAATTGTTCCCTCTTTGCACCAGTCAGGCGGAGGGGGAGCAAACTGAGGGCAGTCTCCGCATTGTTTGTTGTCCATAGATGTATCTTTTTGAATGATACACCGGCAAACGAAATAATGAGAATTAATACGCACAAAACATAAAACTTTTTCATAATGAATCCTTCTATTTTAAACACATATGAAACATTATATAAATATATTCAAACTTGAGGTGGCAATTATGTTCAATTAATAATAAATATATATAATCTTATATGTTATTGATTGTATGGACTTTATTAAAGATTTTTCTGAAAACGATAAATTTGCAAAACAACTAGGTATAGAATTAGTGGAAGTGTCAAAAGGCCGTGCAAAGGCAAAAATGAAGATTAGAAATGTTCATCTTAATGCAGTTAATACTGTACACGGAGGTGCAATATTTACGTTAGCAGACTTTGCTTTTGCAATTGCAGCAAATAGCCATGGAAACATTGCTGTCGCTTTAAATGTGAATATCTCATTTTTGAAAGCAGTACCAGAAGGAACTTTGTTTGCCGAGGCAGAAGAAGTATCAATTAATCCAAAAATTGCAACTTACATGATTCGCGTATTAAACGAGTACAATGAATTAATTGCAACATTTCAGGGGATGGCGTATAGAAAAGAAAAAGCTTTGAAGTAGATTGTCAAATAATTAACTTTATATAATGGTCTTCTTTAAATTATTTTGGTGATATTATTCCGTTTGTTGAAATATATATGTGGAAAGAAAATACAGATGAAAAAAAAAATGAAAGATTGATCAAAGAAATATCAAAATGTGTATGTGAAATAACTGGTGCGCCTCTTGATGCAGTTGAAGTCTTAGTTACTGAAATACCCAAGGCAAATTGGGGTAAGGGCGGTGTTCCAGCCTCAAAATGGCAACATGTAAATAAAGAATAATGGATAAATAATCATATTTCAATCAGATTATACTCTTTGTTTCCTAGGCCTATGCTTTCACCATAATCAAGTATATACCTGCCCCTCCTAAATACAGTTCTATCTTCTCTTTCAGATAGTTTATCAAGGCAAGCCATATCAATTGCCACAGGATCAGTTGATGCAAATATTCCTAAATCTCTTACAAAAGGTTTCATACTATGCCCTTCACAATCACAGTTTTTAGTTATATTAAGTGCAAATGAAATGTATATAATTTGCTTGTTCTTTTGAGCGGCGTATGCGTATTCTGCCATTCTTTCATAAAATTTTTTAGATATTGTACCGATCCAGTTAATTTTAATCGACCCATGGGGGCAAACTGAAATACAGGCCGCACATCCTATGCACTTATTTTTGCTGATTCTGGAAAATAATCCAATATTTATTGCATCAGAAGGGCATTTTTGGACACATTTTTTACATTTTTTACACTGGAGGGGATTGATTATTGGAACAGTGTTTGCATGTTGTTCAAGTTTTCCCCCTCTTGCAGCACATCCCATACCTAATTGCTTTATGGCCCCTCCAAAACCAGCACCAATATGTCCTTTGAAATGCGATAAGACTATAATTTGGCTCTGTTTTGAGATTTCTTTTGCTATTTTGCATCTATTGAGATTTTTCAAACCTATTTCTACTTCTTCATAGTCTTCGCCAATATCTCCATCGGCTATGACAATTGGGATCTGATTAAACCCATGCTTTAAAGCGAGTTTAACATGATTTTTTCTTGTAGTCCTCTGGCCCCTATACAAAACATTTGTTTCAATGAAGAAAGGTTCATTGCCATTTTCTTTTAAAAAATTTATTATGCCTTCATAGTTATTAGATTTGATAAAAGTAAGGTTTCCCTTTTCTCCAAAATGAACTTTCAACGGAATTCTTTTTTCTAGTGTGATACCTTCATCTTTAACAATTCTCTTTAGTAATTCTTTTGCTACGTTACTAATTTTCTCAGTCTCAGAGTTTGAGGGAATGGGGCTAAAATATACGTTTGTCAACAAAGTCACCAAGCATAAATTGAAATGGATAAAATTGAGCGTTTTTATTCTTTTCTATGAATATATTCTTATATACTATAACAAGAATATTCATCAAACTTAATAAGGTGACTTATTTGGCATTAAGAGAAATGACACCATATAGAAGATTTATTTCTGCTATTACGTGGGGCGTGTGGATAGAATTCCCGTGATGACATTCTCAAATTATTGTAAAGAATTAATGACTTCAACAAACGTTACTTGGCCAGCATGTCAGACGGATTCAAAGACAATGGCGCAGTTCCAGGAGGGTAGATTCAAGATCTGGGGTATCGATGTTCTCTACTCTCACAATGATTTAGTGTCCGAAGCAACTATGCTAGGGGCTGAGATAGACCTTGGAACAGACATTAGACACCCTTCAGTTAAAAAGCATGTGTTAGAAAATACCAATCCCTTGGAGTATGATTTACCAAAAAACATTTTGCTTGAAGGAAGAAATCCGATAGTAGAAGGATCAGCTAAGATTCTAGTTGAGAAATATGAAAAATATGTGCCAGTCCTAAGGGCCGTTACAGGCCCAATGACCATCGCGGGTCATCTTTGGGGTGTTGACAGAATATTAATGTGGTCAAAGCAAGAAGAAAAGAAGTTTGAAGCTTGTCTTGATATTTGCACTTCGCTTTGTATTGAAGTAACCCGGAACTCCATCGACTCAAGCGGTGTGGACGGATTTTCTATGCCTGACCCGACAGCATCTGGAGACTTACTTGATCCAAAAGATTTTCAGCATTTTCTCGAGCCTTATTACAGAAGAATAACAAAAGAGGCCAAAGATACCGTTTCCATATTGCATATTTGTGGAGACACAAGAGGGTACATGGATAGAATCCCCCACTCTGGATTCGACGCATTCTCATTTGAGGCCCCAGGTACATCAGTTAAGGAAGCCGTAATAGGCCTTGGAGATAGAATTACATTAGTGGGCAGTGTAGAAACTATTCCCGTAATAATGAATGGTTCTACTGATCACGTTTATACACAATCATTGAGGGACATCGTTGATGGTGTTAATATTCTAGCACCTGCATGTGGAACGCCTCCGTTTACTCCAAATGCAAATATAATGGCAATGGTTAAAGCCAGTAAGTTAAAAATTTAATATTTCTTTATTCTAACGATATAATCTCAACAGGGCAGGAATCTACAGCGGACTGTACACAATCCACTAAGCTTTCATCTATCTCCCCTTCAGAATCATTTTTGCCCCTATACTCTTTGGTAATTTTAGAACTCTCGCCCGGAACTAGAATAAATACTTTAGGGCATGTTGCGCTACAATTTCCGCATAGGATACATTCTTCTTGTTTTATGTACACTTTCATTAGAATCACAAAATACAACTGGAGTTTTCTTTTATAAAATTTTATATTATTAGCCAATACCTAATTAATTTAAAGTGAAAAGTATATCATTGTTTAGGCGATAAAATGAAAGTTGGTTTTATTGGAACTGGGGTTATGGGAGCCCCAATGGCTTCAAACATTCTAAAATCTGGATACGAACTCATGTGCTATAATCGTACCAAGGATAAATTATCTGATCTAAAAAATAATGGGTCTTTAGTTGCCAATTCAGTTCAGGAATTAATTGAATGGTCAGACACAATAATTTTCATGTTGACAACTCCAGAGATTATAGAATCTACTTTGATAAAAAAAATAAAAGATCCAACTGTCTATAGGGGCAAAACAATAGTTAATATGGGAACAATATCCCCATCTTTTTCAATTAAATTAAATGAACAATTTAACAAGTACAACGCAAAATATATTGATGCTCCAGTCTCCGGTTCTAGAAAACCTGCAGAAGATGGAAAATTAATTGTGCTAACTAGTGGCGATCCTGTAATAGTCGATAATCTCTCCCCTTTGTTCAAGACTATGGGTAATAAGGTAACATACTGTGGTGAGATCCCAAAAGCATCTATGGTTAAATTATCCGTGAATCTATTAATACTTCATATGATGGAAGGATTCAGTGAAATGATTAATTTTGCAAAAAAGGGAAATATTGATTTAAATATTCTCTTTGAAATAATTCTTTCAGGTCAAGCGTCAAATGACCTTTATAGGATGAAATATGGGAATTATCTTAATGGGGAATTTCCAGTCCAAGGGTCGGTAAAAAATGGTATAAAAGACCTTATGTTGATAACAGAAACAGCCAAAGAAAATGGGGCGTACATTCCTCTCACTAACCTAAATCTTCAAATGTATCTCAAAGCAAAAGAGTTAGGATATGAAGAAGAAGATTTCTCGGCCGTAATAAAAGTCTTAGAAGGCTAGTATGGCGAGTAAGAAAATGCTGATAGATGTCTCCTTAAAATTAAAAGAAGGTATGGTATTCCGTAAAGGTTCACCTAGGTTCTCTATTACTCAACTAAAATGCATTCACGAAGAAGAACAATATGAAACTTCAATGATAAATACACCTTCCCACATTGGCACCCATATTGATATTATTGATAAAGATAATAAAATTGATTTAAATAGGTTTATTGGGAGAGGGATTTTAATTGATATTTCTAATTTTAAAGAAAGCCCAATAACTTTAAAGCATATTAAAAACAAAGATTCAATAAAAGAAGACGATTTTGTTTTCTTTAGATCAGGCTGGAGTAAATACCTTGGTGATGAAAAGTACTTTGACCATCCCGAGATATCATTTGAAGTTATCGAATGGCTTACTAAAAAGAAAATTAATATGGCGGGGATAGATGATGCTCTTGGGCTGGGAAAAGGGAATAATCATGGGGGGCATACGATAGGTATCTGGCGGGGAAAGGAATATACATAATTGAGAATCTCACTAATCTTGACTTTATTAAAAATGAAACATTCAAAGTTTGCTGCTTTCCTTTAACCGTAGATAATCTCGAAGCAATACCTGCAAGAGTTCTTGTTGAGGTATGATTTTCTAAATGGATATCGCTCTGATGCACTACGAGGCATATTTTTAAAAGACGCACATTGGATTGGTGTCCTGGAAATATTGAGGCATGGATCATAACAGGTATATTCGTAGCTTTCCTGTCTTACTACCCCCTCCATACTTACTGGTATGGAAAGAAGTTTCCCCCACTAACTAAATAAATATTTTCTTTTTTTACCTCCATCGTACTCAACTGGCAAGCGGGGAGTCTAGTTGGGTATTTTTTTATTAATTTTATTATCTCATAATATTAGATTATTAGTCTGACTTTGCTATTCTGCATGATAAAAGAAATTAATATAAATAAGAAAATCATTACTAGTAGGGGAGAAATATGCATCTTATCTATATCTTATTTTTGATTGCAGTTTTAGCAATAGCTGGGCAGATAGCGATTAAAAATAGCCCTCATGCAAGGCCTAGATCAAGACTTAAAAAAGGAGAGGGTATGTTAATAGGAATTATTATTGGCGTTCTCCTTGGAATTGGGATTAGTATCCTCTTTAATCATTTTGTGTTTATTGTTATAGGCCTCGCATTTGGGCACTATATTGGTCTTTGTATAGAAGTTTTGGCATGTCCATCTACATCAGATGAAGTAGTGTCATATAGAAAATATTCTCTTGCAGGTACAATTGCAGTGATAACAAGTGCAATATATGCAGCTTTATCAATTGAGTGATTATATCCCTTCTAGTATCCTCTTAAGATTTCGCCCTTCCTCGTCCATATGCTTTTCAGTTGTTTCAAGGATATGCTCAACTTTGTCTTTGCTGAACTTAAGGAATAATCTGCCGAATTTATAATAGGTCACTACAGTGAAGATTGAACTATTTCCGTTAGGTTCAATCAACCATTAAATTTTGGGGCACATAAAAGAAGTAGGAAAATCAAATTTGAATGTTATTTTCCTCATAGGGATTATTTCAGTACAGGTACCTTTGAGCTTTGCAAGCTCGTCGCCCATCTTTTGTTCGGAATAAATTGTTGACCCAACTTCTAGTGGATTTCCTTTTGTCCATCGAAGAGAATATGGTCTCCGGGTGCCAGATTTTGTAATTCTTTTCAATATTGTGAAAAAAATCCCAGAGTTTCTCGGGAGGTACTTCTATCTCAATTGAATGCTTTAATACAAATTTTTTGTATACATCCATGTTTATTCTCCTTATCAGGATATACAAATATTTATAACAATTCAATTAATAAATATTTTATGATGGACATCCAGAGCATTTCTTTGATAATCGGTGCAATGGTTATTTTGATGGGAGTTTATATTTTATTGTCCCTATTACGAATCCCTATAAAAGAAGATAAAGAAGCTTTAGTTCCCGAGCGGACAGGATTCACAAAACAAATGATGCTCTGGATAATAGTGGGTGTTATACTTGGACTTGTATACGGGCAAGTAATGTTCAATAATATGGCTTTAGGAATTCCAGCAGGAATTGGAATTGGTCTTTCGATGGCTGTTTCGTTTGGGGGCTTAGGGAAACCAAAAACTATGGGGCAATTAAAACTTATGAAAAATCTATTAATTTCAAGCATGGTTTTTTTGATTATTGGAATTGGCATGTTTCTGTTTCTGTTAAGATGAATTAATATTTTCCATAAGCATTTTTCCATTTATCAGAAATTTTGATAAAATTAGTATATCCATTTTCTCTAATAAACCCAAGAGCCTGCTTGTATTTCTTGTACTTGTATCCATTTTTATTATAAAAACCTTGGATTATCTCACAATTAGAATAATCAGGGCAATCTGCGCAAGTTTCGTAGTTTTTCTTAATACAGCAGATCTTCATCTCACACTTTGCTTTGCTGATATCTCGTTCTCCTGTATCGTATCCAAGTTTACCTCCACGACAACTTTTGTTGATTAATGCGGGGCATGTCTTGCAATATGCTCCACAACATCCAATATTTTTTATAGAGATATTTCCCGTAACAGATAACACATTTCTTTAATCTATCCATAAATTTATAAACCTCTCTTTTTCCAACTTCAAGAATAAAAATGTTGGCTTATTATATTTCAACAGGCGATACAAAATATTTCAAAGATTTTAAGAGAGAAAACAATCCTCCCATTGTGATGGTGGCAGAGAAAGGATACAAGGGAGAATTAATCATAGTTTCCAAGATAGTACTTGATAATAATGGCAAAGACCTTATATCCCTAAAGACCTATAGAGAGGAGTTGTCCAACTCGTTGGGAAGTAGTATAGGTAAAACAATGAGTAAAAAATAATTATTAAAAAAATCTAATATTCTTTATTTTTTCTTAGTTCTTTTCTCCTTTTTTCTTGTGTTAAACTCATAATTTTGCTTATTTGCTTCGTCGGATTTTTTTTTCTTTTTCATAGTTATCCTATAAATCAAATTAATTTAAATATTTTTAGATTTTTTAAAACATTAATCAGAAGTATTTATATATAAAATTTATTTAATTGATTTGGTGTAATTATGAAAATGCCTGCAAACATCAAAGATATTTTTGAAAAGGAGAGAGTACACCAACTTGCTACTGCTTCGAAGAACGGAGAACCAAACTGCTCATACGTAGGCGCTAAATATCTATTAGACGATGAAACTATTATAATAGTGGATAACTTTATGAAAAAAACATTAGAAAACATTCTTGAAAATCCAAAGGTAGCAATTGCAATAATTAGAGAAAGGAATGCCTATCAAATTAAAGGAACATGCGAATATATAACTAAAGGACCTATCTATGAAGAAGCTAGAAAATGGGCGAAGGCAAAAGGAGATAGGTATCCTGCGAAAGGGGCCCTAGTAATCAAAGTTACTGATATTTTTTACTCAACTTCGGATGAAAAAGCAGGACTTCCAATATGATAAACTATGTTGAAGAAATAAAATATAAGAAAGAAAAAGGAGATTTAGAATGAAAATGGGGATTGTGGTCTATTCTCAAACTGGGAATACTTATCAAGTTGCACAGAAACTTCAGGAAGCTCTTTTAGATGAGGGGCATTCTGTAAATATTGAAAGAATAAATGTAGCTGATGAAAAGCAGAGAGAAATAAATAAAATCCAGATTTTATCTATTCCGGATTTATCAACATACGATGCTTTAATTTTTGGAGCGCCTGTGCATGCGTTCTCTCTATCGCACCCAATGGCCACCTTTATGCCCCAAATTCCCACTCTTGAAGATAAGAAAATAACCTGTTTTGTAACAAAGGGTTTACCACTAAATGTTACAGGGGGAAATCAGGCAATTGGTGTGATGAAAAAAATCTGTGAATCCAAAGGCGGAGATGTATGCGGATCTGGAATTATTGTTTGGAAAAAAGACCACGAGAAACAAATTTCAAAGTTAACTGAAGAAATGTGCAGATTATTTTAATTTCTATTTATTTTTTAATAAAAATTAAATAAAATAAAAATTAGTTTATATATGCTTTGCAACTGGGGGCTTCATAAGAGTAAAGGCAATGAAAATACCTATAACAGAGAGCCCAGCAACAATCAGGAAGAACGGTTGGAACGCCCCTAAGATATCTTTTGCTTGCGCCGATACAATTCCACCTATGATTGCTCCGGCACCGTAAGCTGTATAGACAAGACCGTAGTTCTTTGCATTATCTTTCATTCCAAAATAGCTTGCAGTAGCTGTTGGAGCTATAGCCAACCATCCACCTAGGCACCCCCATAAGAGACAAAAGCATATGATGTATGCCCACACGCTGCTATATCCTGTATACATAACTAAACAGGCAACGATGATTAACCCGTAAGATAGTATCGCAGTATTTTTGGGAGTTAGCTTATCTGTAAGTGCTCCAAAGATCGGCCTAGCTGCACCGTTACAGATGGCGAAAGGTAAAATCAGAGCAAATATGAGATTATTTGCTAAATCTGTGTTCATGCCTGCGTTGGCAAATACTTCTTTTCCCACAGGCCCGGCAATTCCAATAGCAGTTAGTCCAGCTAGTGTTCCGATTGTGTAACAAATCCATAATCCTCTGAAAGTTGAAGTCTTTGACATCTGATCTCGCATGAAATCAACTTTAGTAGCCGCACTTGTAGTCGCAGCCATACATGCTGGTTTCCATCCTGTTGGCGGAAATCTAAGCATCATGGACATTACGATACTGATGACAATGAAGACAATACCAAACATCTGTAGAATGTTCATGATTCCCCACCCATTTCCTAAAAGGAATCTAGTTGCATAGGTAATAATAGCTGAGGAAAATCCAAATCCCAAGACAGTCAATCCAACAGCAAGACCGCATTTATCTGGGAACCATTGGGCAGAAGTAGTTATTGGTGCTCCGTAGGCAATTCCAACACCCACACCACCGATAATCCCATATAAGGGAATGAGCATTAAAGGGGATGTAGCAAAGGAAGCTGCAAGCCACCCTATTCCACAAAGTACTCCACCAACCATGCATACTTTCGTTGGCCCCATTTTCCGAATGTATGGGCCAGCCAAGGGCATTAGTATGGCGAAAAATGCCAAGAATACAATAAACGGCCAAGTCATGTCCATGGCTGAGGGATTAAGACCTCTTGCCTTGAAGTGATCAAGTAAAGGGTTTCGTAAAACTCCATAGGCATAAATCGAACCTAGACACAGCTGGAGAATAATTCCTACGATTACAATCGTCCACCGGCCACCTGGTGGTTCTCCTGAAGATAGATTTTTACTCATAAATATGACCTCCGATTAATCTATAATTCTTCTAAATATTACTCAATGGAACTCTATTAGTATCATCTTAATATCTGCAATCAAAATATCCATAAGCAATGTGTGCGATAAGAGTATTCGGTATTTAAAATTAACGTCAGTGTTAATATTGGCTTAATAAAAATGTTAAGTTATTATTTTTCTACAAGTAATTTTATATTCACTAGCATTCAATTAGAATCGTGAAAACAACATCAATTACCTCTAAACTCATTGCCCCGGGTGCAATGGGCCCGATGACAAAAAGCCAAATTCTTGTGTTAAATGTATCATTAAAAACTGTGGGACGATAAAAAAGACCAAATTCTGTTTTAGATGTGAAAAGTATCCTTGTACCAGACTAAAAAACCTTGATAAAAGATACAGAACTAAATATGGAATGAGCATGATTGAAAATCTAGAGAATATTAAGAAACTGGGCATAAGAGAATTTGTTAAAAATGAAAGGATAAGATGGGCATGCCCTGAATGTGGCGGGACTATAAATGTCCACAGGTGGAAATGTTTTGATTGTGGGGCTGAAAGAGACTAGAATAGTGAGGTATTTCTGATATATATACTATATAACCGAAAGATTTATATAAGCTAAAAACTATTATAATATTACACAGGTCGAAACTTCACTAGCCTAATGCTGAAGTAATTCCTTACTAGATTACCTAGCCTCTAAATAACAGGTGTCAAAACTTGTTATCTATGCTTTGTGTCCATTAAGGCCTACGCTCTGGTCATGGTCAAATCTTTAATCAAACACCCCGTTTGAAGGAAAGAGAAGAATGCTATATTCTTATCTTTTGTCTCCTTGGATTTGAATCGTTTCGAAACGTCGAAACAAGCTGGAGTCTTCACATAATCTGGTGAAGCGACAAACTGTGTATTTTTTCTTTTTAATCTATGGCCACTTGCTTGTATATATATTCTCTTTTTCTCTACAGCAGATACGATATCTCGTATTTTAAGCATGGATAACCTTGAGCTACTTCAAACAAAATATTAAATAGAAAAAATAAATTTTTAAGGAACAATAAACTCAAATGTTATTTTGTCAAACATCCCATTTGGAGAGTATGCGATCATTGTCACAAGATAGGTACCTGAGGGTACATTTGGGTCTATCGTGAAAGTTGCAGAATATGTGCCTAGATTGTGTGCTTTGATAACTTGAGTTTCTAGTAACACGGCTACAGTTACTCCATTTGGAAGCCCTTCAAATCTCACTCTTGTATCTTTTTGAGTAAAGAATCCTCTGTTTTCTACCTGTAGGAATACCTGTTGAGTGCCAGGTGACATTTCAAATGGTGAAATGACTTTACCGTCTTTTATTACTGTGGCTCCTCCTGGAACTGAAAAAGTCTCTATATCTATCTTAGGATATAGTGTAGTCGGAACCGGTTTTATCTTGTAACAGTCATAGCAGCAGCATTCATAAATAGAAATTTTACCAGTGATAGTTGTTTGTGAAGTGGTGTTATTAGTAATAACTACCCTAGCAGCTTTTGAGTCAATGTAAAAGGAACTGCATCCATTAGAATCCCCGCCAGTCTGAAGAGGTTCCCCTGGGCATCATATACTTCCACGCTTAGATCTCCAATAGACCCTTGAGTCACGCAAAGGAGAAGAAATCTTTCACCGCCACAAGGTTCCGTGTAATAGCAGTTGTAGCTATATTGGGTATCGTCTATTACTGTAGTGTCTGCATCGATTCACCCAATCTGGAATAAATCTCCAATTTGTTTAGTATAATTACGAACTAGGCCAATCTGTTCTTTTTTTAATGGGGGCATGTGGTACTGGGTATGTTGAAAGTTGCGGATTGCCCTGATCCTATACTAAATGTTCCTAAGGTAAAATATTCAGAGAAACAATAATCTGTGACAATGGCAGATCCGGGTTCAGCTATTGGAACTGCAATTGCTGAAATACTCGGTAAAACAGAAAATAATATGGCTGTTGCCAAAAGAATAGCAATAATTTTCTTCATAGTAACCATAAAATAAAAGATATATTAGAATATAATACTTTCTGTTTAGATCCAACACTTATCTCACCTATAGGCGATACAATACTCTATATTTTATCTAACTACGCCCATAAAATGGATAAAAAAGTGAATTAATTCTCAGTTATTTGGATTTTTATTGGAGTTATATTACTGCATATAATACTATTGGGGAGTATAGCAATGTTATACAACCCAGGTGCTTCGTTATTTCCACTTACTTTAATTCTCCAAGAAACAGTTCCATTTGGACCAATAGATTTAAGATTTGTTTGTACCGCTAAAACTTTTTCGTTCCCTGATTCTTCGTCAAGCAAAACAATGTTACTTGCAGGTGACTGAACTTTTAGATCTAGGTAAACGTCTATTTTCTCGTTTTCTTGATTATTCTGTACAGCTATTTTTATATATTTACTTTCAGAAGTTTTAAATGTTGGAGTTGTCCCTGGGAATGTCCATTCTGGAGTGGCAGATATTGAAATTTTATCGCAGATTGTAGGTAGGGATATAGGTTCATTATCTTGTTTAATGCATCCGATAAAAGCAACGGATAGAAATAAACAAATTATAATAAAAAAAGAATTTATCTTCTTCATTTACTCACCAATATTAATAGCCTTTCAGGTATATAAATATATGTGGGAATAGGGAAAAACTCGGGAATCTAAATAGAGGAGGTTGTATGAATTAAAAAGAAAATATAAAATAATTTATTCTTTTAAACTAAGGTCTAATTGAATGTTCTTGTCATAACCTTGTATTTACCAATTTATCTCTGTGCCATTCATTTGCTATACCATGCAGTAACATCGTTTGGATCTACAGATATTATAGAAAGAAATAGTAGATAATTATTATAGCTAAGATAATGACCACTATCGGCGCGAATAGAGATTTGATTACCCGGTACAGTATATATGCAAGAATTATTGCCACGATTATGGTGGCCCATATAGGCAGTGCTATCATGCCACTCTTATTGTTTTTCTTATATATAAA
>JBDKUY010000055.1:0-1969 GCA_039679445.1 Methanofastidiosum sp.
TGAGAAAACATCTGAAAGCGATGTGGCTATTTAAAATAGAGCAGTATGATTTTGATAGGATTCTAATGTTTTCCTTTGGATTTTATGAGGAAAACAATCCAGTTGTAAAATTTGTTTTAATCGTCGAAATGTTTAGGGACGGCAATATATTACTGGTAGATCAAGAGAACATGATTGTCGGGATATTGTCAAGAGAATATATGAAGGATAGGACTCTTGCCCCAAAATCGATTTATGTATTTCCAGAAAAGAAAAAGGGATTTGATATCAGCATAGAGGAAATAATTGAGCTCTCCAAAGAAAAAGAGATAGTAAGAGAACTTGCAACACAGCTTAACATCGGTGGGCTTTACGCTGAAGAGGTGTGCTTATTGGCGGGAGTAGATAAATCCAAAATTGGCATCTCAAACGAAGAAGCTGTTAAAATAAAAGATGCTTTACTCCAACTAGAGAATCTAAAAAAAGATCCGATGATTATAAAGAAAAATGATCAGGTAGTCGATATACTTCCTTATGATTTAATGTCATATAATGACCCTGAATACGAAAAAGTTAGATACGAATCTTTATCAAAGGCGCTTGATGAAGTTTATGGAAAGGCTGAATCTGAAGAGATTTTAAGGGAAGAGCTTTCAACCCACCAGAAAAAGATTCAAAAATTTGAAAGAATGCTCAAATCTCAAAGAGACCTTTATAGCTCATACATAGAAGAAAGGGAACTTTACAAAATATTGGGGGATTTGACCTACGAAAAGTATCCCATAATTGAAGAATCAATAAGAGTTATAGAGCAAGCAAAAAAGAATTATTCTCTTGAGGAAATTAAGACAAAGCTAGCAGAGAATAAATTAATTTCTGATGTTGATTTTAAGACTGGTATTATCACATTCAACTTTGATACACCTCTCCCTATAGAGCTGAAAAAAGACGTCAATGAAAATGCGAATTTATTTTACGAGAAGTCAAAAAAGATGAAGAGAAAAATAGATGGCGCAAAAATAGCGATGGATAATGCCGAAGCCAAACTTTTAAGCCTAAAAGAAGAAGAGGAAGAATTTGAAGTTGAAAAGCCCAAAGCAATTAAAAGGAAAGCGAGGGAATGGTATGAGCAATTCAGGTGGTTTACATCAAGTGAGGGACACATAGTCCTTGGTGGAAGGGATGCTTCTTCTAACGAAGTCATTGTAAAAAAGTACATGGAGGATAGCGATATTTACTTCCATGCAGATGCATACGGTGCACCTCACGTTATCGTAAAGGATGGTGTCAAGGCAACAGACATTACTTTAAATGAGGCCGCAATATTTGCAGTTTCCTTTTCTTCCCTATGGAAGGATGGATATGGTGGCGGTGATGCATACTGGGTCAAACCTGAACAGGTCACAAAGGAAGCCCCATCAGGGGAATATTTGAAAAAAGGTGCTTTTGCAATAAAAGGCAAAAGGAACTACATTAGGTCTGTATCCATAAAACTGACGATAGGCATCACTTCTGAAGGCAAGATAATGTGTGGGCCAGATGTCCCGATAGAAAAGCACACAGTTAAAAATGTCAAAATAATGCCTGGCAAACATAAGAAGGAGTCATTTGCTAAGAGAATGGCAAAGATTTTAGAAACTGATGACATTGATGGAATTGTCCAGGCACTTCCGCCAGGTGGATGTGATGTAAGAGGGAAATAAAATGGATCCATATTTGTATGTTTTCTTAATATCTATTGTGCCGTGGCTTGAGCTTAGAGGTAGCATACCTATTGGGATAATAATGAATTTAGATATTACAAAAGTTTTCTTGGTAAGCTTACTCGGCGGGATATTAGTCATACCTGCCCTTTTTGTCGCTCTTGATCACATATTCCCAATTGCTAGGCAAATTAAGATTATTGATCGTTTGTATGTAATATGGGAGACTAGAGTCCATAGAAAATATGTGAAGTATTCTGATTGGGAGATGTTGGGGCTCATGCTCT
>JBDKUY010000056.1:0-3166 GCA_039679445.1 Methanofastidiosum sp.
TTTCAAATATGTCAATGCAATGGTCAATACCACAGACAACAATGTTATCTTTGCGAGGAAAGTATTGATAATAGACCTTCTTATCATAGTTGTCTTTCATCAATATTTCCTGAGTTCGCAAAAAATATTTGTCGGAATACCAACCAATCCTGAGTGCATGATAATTCATTTTTGGACGATTCATTTATCTAATCTCCCTTTTATTCTTTTTCAAGTCTTGTAATTGTTCATTTAGAATATAATTCTCTTTTAGTAATCTATCCTCCTCTTCTCTCATTCTTAGAATTCTTTCCATTAGAATCCTATTGTCATTTTCTGTTGATAGTCTAGCGTTTTCCAACTGGGTAATTTTTAACTTTAGATCTTTAACTTGTTTTGTGTCACCAAAGAAATTTAATTCTCCGTATTGATATAATGCAAGTCCTATAAGAATTGTTATGCACAGAAAAATAATTATATGTCTTGTTTTCATTTTTATATCCTTTAACTAAAAAATAAATATTGTAACTTATTAGTTCGTAAATGTTTGGAATGGGCTGGATTTGGTTTAACCTCGTCCCTGCGTGTCTTCGGCCACGCTGTTCGTAGGTGTATTCTTTACCAGCAAACCCGCTTCATCAGGATTTCTCCCTCCACGGATTATTTCCTTTTTCACAAGGGCGAATATCCCCTTTGTTACTTTGGGGCCCCTACCTAGGACTCCATTCCAAACATTTAACCTTAAAGTAAAAGGCTGTTGGGAAGGGATCTGAGAATGACCGCTATCTCTTCCCAACAACGTACTAGAAATCTCTGTCAATCGGAACGTTTGAGAACCTGAAGTTCCGATACCCCTCACCCTCAACCTCGCAGGCAAGATTGAGATCAGCAACTGTTGATCTCCTGACATCAAGAAAGAGAATCTTGAAGAGTTTTGCTTCATTACTCTTTACTGTGTCCCTAAAGAGACCATGACGAGTTGCTTTAACTGTTTGGGACCAGACTTTATTGTCATAGTCATCAATCATGAAAGAACCATCCTTCATAATATCGAAGTTACGATCCTTTCCCCAGTTAAAGACATTAATGTAACACGTGACGGACTTGTCGATATCCTTCACACACTTCTCGACCACAATCTCCCAACCGGAGTGCATCCTGGTGTTCATTCCTCTTGCCACCTTATATTTGATAGCATCTTTTTCAAGGTGGTAGTTATAGACGTACACCTCCTGTGGAGCTCTGCTGTTTGGATCGTCATTCCTTAAGCTCTTGTTCCCACCACAACCATGCATCAAAATGATTACGATTGCAATGGACAATGCAACCAACGCTCTTTCAAAAAATCTTTCCTTTTTCATTTTCACATCTCCTTGCCAAATGTGTTTTTTGTTAGAATTATTTTTCTTTACTTTTATTAGATATTAATATATATAGAATTAGAATCCATATCTAAGAGATATAATTTCATTATATCTCAAAAAATATATATAGATACAAAAAAAAACAAAAAATGTTCAGTTCTTATTTCTTTGAGGGTTTCCCCTCATGATAGAACTGAATCTGAATAAAATCTTTGCCTGTTCGCGGTTGATATAGTTAATGATATCCCTTTCCCTAGAAAAACTGAAAACCTTGCCAGTCTCCATAGACTCCTCCTTTCCTGCTTGGATTTGATTTTGAATCATGAACCAAAAGAAGTTGAAGGTGAAATTCCAATTCACAACTCTATGGTAACATTATCAGGGGAAAGAGAAAATCAAAAACTATATTTTCTTTTCCCATGTCAAGGGTTAAAAAAATTGACACCGGAGCGAACTAGCGGTTTCCCTAACGCCCGCCCCGAGTGTCCTTATTTTCTTGAGTGTGGGAACTGACTTGGTTATTCACCTAAGACAATGCTCGCCAGTTCCCACACTACCAACAAGGATGAAAAGGTTATAAAATTTATGAGTATTCCTTTATTCACTAATTAATATATATAGTAAATAAAAGAATCTATGAATTAATATTCGTCTTTGAGAAGCCTGTGTTCCCAACCTTAGCGCGTGGTTCATAATAAATATTGTAAATTGCCTTATTTCCGTCTAGCTTCTTAAGCTCTATTCTGCTGTAATGTCGAATGTCACGAACTCTCCTTCCGTCGATAAATTTCTTTTCTTTCATTATGCTTCGTAGAGCATTTCCGAAAAATGTGTATGCGCTGATTCCCTCTTTCTTTAAAATTTCAGGTTTCGCTTCAATTTCTACCACAAACGGTTCTGCCATCTTGACTATCCCCTCCCAGATTAGTTTGTTTTGTTTACTATAATGCAATCAATGTAAGGGTATGAGCTTGTACTATAATAAACTTTTTTGATTCCAACATACTCAATATATTTCATGCAGTGTTGACAGGGTTTTGCTAATCTTAATTCCTCCTTTCTGTTTATTCTAATCACTAAAATAGATGTTCCTTTTAAATCACACCTAGCTTTGATTATTGCATCAACCTCTGCATGAACACTACCCTCCCATCGTTGGAATTGTGGATGAAGTCTTCTTATGGATTTTTGACATGTATTATGACCATGAGATAATATTTTTTTCTTGTCGAATATTATACATCCAACTCTCTGTTTGTGGTCTCCGTTTCTTGCAACTTTTATTGCGTGATCAATTAGAGAAGATCTTATGTTCATCATCTTTCTTCCAATGAGATTGTTCCTTGAAGAATTATGTATTTTCCGTTACTTTTAAACTGAACAAAGCCACCATATCTGTCAATTGCACACATATCTATCCTATATTCTTTTGCTGTTCCATTTGGAAGATATAAAGTTGCAATACAAGAGTCTTTTGATCCTGCAATAGAATCCATCTTTATGGGATATGTTTTTTTCTCTACAGTCTGACTTTGTTTTTCTATTTCAGATGGAGTAAGCATAAGAACTATTCCAGATATAATAAGAAGTGCTGCTGCGATTGAAATTATTATTTTAATTAATGTAATTCCTTTTTTATTCATTTTACACCTCTAAAATTTTTGAAGGAAGGGGATCTACTTACTACTAAAGGCAAAAGCCTACTACCAAGTCCCATCACTACACCAGAAAAGAGGACTCCGCGCGCTATCCCGACAGCACAGACTTCCAAAGAGTTGCTTTGGTTTGACCAAGTCTGCTGGTGTTTCACGTTAGACTTCGAT
>JBDKUY010000057.1:0-24442 GCA_039679445.1 Methanofastidiosum sp.
GAAGGCAATTTCGCTAGAACTAAGGCCACGCTCTTTCATTTTGATTATCCAAACGATCTTTTTGTCGTTAAGCTTTGCCATGCCCCAATAACATTTCCTCACGGGAAATGATTTTGGGATAAGACAATCATCATTAGAATCAAAATCTTTTTATTCGTTATTCTTCTAATATAGTATAATTTTTGGCGATTAAAATGGAGCATGATCTAATTGAAATTGAAAATCTTTCATTTATTGTAGATAATAAAGTTATTTTAGATGATTTATCATTTAAATTAAGAGAGGGCGAGTCATTAGGATTATATGGCCCTACGGGCAGTGGAAAATCTGTTCTGCTAAATGTCTTAAGAGGTACAAAAGGGTATACTCCTACAAAAGGAAATATTTATTATAATATTTCATACTGCCCCTTATGCAAAGATATACAATCCCCAAGTCATGTTGGAAAAAAGTGTAATAAATGTGACAAGGAATATATTTTTAAAAAAGTAGATTTTTGGAATGACGAAGAATTTTTTAATGCAATAAAAAAACGAACAGCAATAATGTTCCAGAGAACTTTCTCTCTATTTGGCCAAAGGTCCGTACTTGAAAACATGTATGAAGTCTTTTTAGAGATGCAATTGCCTGAAAAAGAAGTTAATTCCAAAATAATTGAAATTTTACAAAAAGTTAACTTGATGCACAGGATGACGCACATCGCAAGAGATTTATCGGGTGGTGAAAAACAGAGACTTGTGCTCGCAAGACAACTGGCAATAGATCCTCTTGTTTTATTTGCAGATGAACCTACCACTACACTTGATCCCGTTACTTCTAATATAATTGAAACTACATTAAATACTATCTTTAAGAATGATGGTAGAAGTTTAATTGTTTCTTCACAGAAGGAAAATATCCTAAAGAAGATTACAGAAAAAGCATTGATTCTGGGCAAAGGAAGAATAGAAGCTGAATTACAATCTAAGGATTTAGAATCAAAATCAATAGATTCTGACAAGTCAATTTTCTCTGAAATTGGAAACGAAATAATTGCCTTGGTCAATGTTAAGAAATATTATTATTCCATATCTAGAGGAGTAATCAAAGCCATCGATAATGTTTCATTATCTATTAACGAAAAAGAAATATTTGGGATTGTAGGAAAAAGTGGTTCTGGGAAGACAACAGTTTCCAAAATAATAGGGGGATTAATACCTTTCAAAGAAGGAGAGTTTAAACTTAGAATCGGCGATGAATGGATTAATATGAAAGAGGACGGAGCCTCTGGCAGAATTAGAGCTGTTCCTTATATTGGAATTCTCTACCAAGAATATTCATTGTATCCAAATAGAACTGTATTAGACAATTTAACTGATTCAATAGGGATGAAGCTTCCTTCTGACATTGCAAAAAAGAAAGCATCGGATGTCCTAGAAGCCGTTGGATTTAACAAAGAAAGTATTTCCGAATTATTATATAAAAAACCTGAATCATTATCTGAAGGAGAGAGGCATACTGTTGCGCTAGCACAGATATTGGTAAAGGAGCCAACTCTTGTTATTCTTGATGAACCAAGAGGAACAAAAGAAATAGCAAACGCCATTAGAACTGCAAGAGAATTACTCGATGAAACTTTCATTATAGTAACTCATGATTCAGACTTTGTCGTTGAAGCATGTGATAGATCTTGTTTCTTGCTTGAAGGAAATATACTAGAAATTGGTCCACCAGAGGAGATAAAACAAAAAATGATCTCTTCAGAGATGGAAGCAATAAAAAAAGAAACTGTGAGTGTTTCTGATTCTTTAAAGCGGGACCAAGCAACTTTTGACACTACAGAGAGACAAGATTCTGGATACTAAATATCTACTTTCTTTCCCACTTTTCTTTGTATTCTTTAAATATCGGTGTTTTAGTATATGTGTAAAGAGAATCTAATTGGGCAACATGCATTTCATGATAATGGTCATTTGCTATGTTTCCAAGAGCATCATAATAGCTTTTATTATTTCCTGCATCATAATCTGGTAAGTAATGAACCAAGGAAGATAATCCTTCAAGGTATAGTTTTTCTGCTTTTTTGTCATTTGAAATAAGATAATACTCTCTTAAACGGATTATAACAGTTATGAATCCATTAAGAACATAAGGCGGGGATTCTTTAGTATACTCTGGGTACCAGGTATAATACGTTCCTTGATCTTCTCTAATCACTTTAAGGCCGCCTTCTTTAACCTCAACTTCAAAAGCATTTAGACTTTTATCAATAATGTTCTTGTATTTCTCGTTCTTCGAATACAAATATGCAAATGAAAGTGCTTTTATTATAGTTGCTTGATTTAAAGAGCCGGTCCAGCCCGGTTTAAGGTCGTATGGTGGCCAAGGATAATTGTACACCCAGACTACAAAATTTCCGTTATCCTTATATGTTGCATTTTCTAAAAGCCAGTCTGCGAGGTATAACCCTCTTTTTTTGTAAGACTCATTACCGGTAGTATGATATTCATAAAATGCTTCTAGGGATTTCATGGCAACGTTGTGGGGTGCAATCTGATATCCTATTTCCACCCCATCAACATTCCCATAGTAAGTTAGTGGTATATCTGCATCAACGATTGAATATTTTTTAGGAGGGATTATAGTTTGAGGAGAATTTATTTCATTTTTACTGGTAGTTTCTTTTGTTGTTGGAATAATACAATCTGATAAAAATATCGATAAAACAAATAATAATGCTATAGCCCTCATAATACTCCTCTTAAATCTATTACAAATTAATGACTTATTAAATTTTATTGATATCTACAAATACTTCCAAAAAGGATTTAATCCCATATAGATATCAAAATTAGATTAGATGGACAAAAGAACTTTTTATGATTTGCTTTCTGATGGTTATGATGCAAAATATTCTGATTCTTTAAATATAAAAATGAGAAAAGAAGAAGAAAAGATATTAATGATGTTGCCATTAGGTTTGACTTTGGACATTGGCTGTGGCACAGGATACCATTCAAGGATCTTAAAGAAGAATGGACATATAGTTGTATCTGCAGATATTTCGTTTGAAATGATAAAGAAAGCAAAGGATAATAATAATGGGAATTTTTTTTTAGTAGCAGATATGGAAAAACTTCCATTTAAGAGAAATACATTTGATAGTGCTATATCTATATTTGGAGCTTTAAATCATGCCAATATTACTAATTTTAAGATATCTTTAGACGAGTGCCTAAAAAGGGAGGGACATATCATTTTTACTGTAGGAAATATAAATAATATTCTTTGGATACTAAAATCCCTAAAACAAGGGAAAAATCCATTTAGGGCTATGAAAAAAAGAAAAGGTAAAATCTCTGTTTACCATGGGGGAAAGAAAATATCTGTTAGGATAAGATACTACTCAAGAGAGGAAATAGAAAGAATATTTAGTAATTATTCATTAAATATGGGGGCACTATACCCAAAATTAACTTTTCTACCAATTATAAATAATTTTGGAAGATATATTGTTTGTATGGGGCGAAAATCTTTTTAATTATTTTTGATAGAATAATAGTTATGAAAATTGGATTTATTCAGATGAATATTGAGCTGCTTGATGTTAAAAAGAACGTTGATAATGCTATCAAACTTATTGAAAAAAATAACGCTTCCCTTATTGTTTTACCTGAACTTTTTAACACAGGCTACAATTTTAAAAGTAAGAATGAGGTACTAGATGTTTCAGAAAAAATACCTGACGGCTACACTACAAAAACATTAAAGAATTATACAGAGGATACAGACAAAACTCTAGTTTTTGGGATATCAGAGAAAACAGACAGAGGGTTGTATAATTCTCTGGCAATAGTTAGCAAAGGAAAATATATCGGAAAATACAGAAAAATTCATCTTTTTTTTGATGAAAAGGATTATTTTCTCCCTGGAGATTTAGGATTTAAAATATTTGAGATAGATGACATTAAAATAGGAACAATGATATGTTTTGACTGGTTTTTCCCGGAATCTACTAGAACTTTATCTCTTATGGGGGCCGATATATTATGCCATCCTGCAAATTTGGTCATGCCCTATTGCCCCGAAGCAATGAAAACTATATGCCTTCAAAATAGGGTATACTCAATTACCTCTAATAGAGTGGGCAAAGAAAGGGAATTAAAATTTATTGGCCAGAGCCAAATTGTAGGGCCAGATGGTAAAATTATTTTTAGAGCTTCGGAAGAAAAACAGGAGACATATCAAGTGGAAATAGATCCATTAAAATCAAGGGATAAAAATCTTAATTCTAAAAACAATATATTCAGTGACAGAAGACCAGAATTTTATGGAATAATTTAGGCCAATATTAAGGCCTATGCAAAAAGTTTAAAAATATGTTAACTTTAACAAAGAAGGGATAAGATGATAGCATTTATACTCTGTGTTGTGCAACCTGGAACTGAAGAGGATGCAATTGAAAAAATTTCTAATATGAAGAACGTCATTGAAGTGCATGAACTATATGGCGAATATGATATGATTGTTAAGGTTAACGTAAAAGAATTAGGCGAACTTGATATTCTCACCAGCTCAATTAGAAGAGTTCCCGGTGTACAAATGTCTTCTACAATGATCAAAAAATGAGCATTACAGTTCTTAGGATTGGCCACAGGCCCGAAAGGGACCATCGTATTACAACTCACGTAGCATTAGTTTCAAGAACCTTTGGAGCAGATTCTATCTCAATCTGGGAAAAAGATGAAAAAATAAAACGAAGTTTAGACAGCGTTTCTAAGAGGTGGGGTGGTGAGTTTTCTGTTAATTTTGAAACATATAAGCAAGCTTTCAAAAAATTCGATGGGATATCGGTGCACTTGACTATGTATGGAACTCCATTTGAGGAAAAGATTGACGAGATTAAAGACCTTATTTTCAATCAAAATAAAAATCTCATGATTATAGTTGGGGCAGAAAAAGTTCCAAAAGATATTTACGAGTTATCTAGCTACAATCTTTCCGTTACAAATCAACCTCATTCTGAAATATCTGCACTTGCTCTTTTTTTAGATAGACTTCACGAGGGAAAAGAGATTAAAAAAGAATTTAAAAATGCAAAATTAAAAATTATTCCTTGTGAAAAAGGAAAAAATATTATTACTGAGGAACCTGTGAAGTAGCTGTGTCCTGCCACATTCTCTGTTCGTATTTCCATACGCCGTTTTCCTTTTTATAGAGCTCAACGAATGATTTTGTTTCAGATCCTTGATTGTTCTTTGCAATGATAACGCCTCTAGCTTCTGCGTCATCGCCTTGGATTGTAATTTGGCTTATATTTACAATTGTAATATTTGTTCCGTCAAATGCAGCTTTATTTAAAAGATTGGATATATCTTCTAACTTAATGTCGTATTTATCTTTAGAATTTTGGGATACCAGATCATAGTATGCATCAATATTTCTGGTATTGTAATACTCAACGTGTAATCTGACTGCTTCTTCAACTTTATTTTTGTCGTTTTCTTGCAAGTAAAAAAATCCAGCTATTGCAGCAATTATCAACACTAGTGCAACTGCTCCAACCATAGTTATTTTTTTCTTATCATTCAAAAATGATTTTTCTGTTTTAGTTGCGGTTGTTTTACTTTTTGTTTTTGTAGTAACGGCCTTATTAGATGCAGTCTTAGTAGTCTTAGTTATCTTTTTCTCAGCAACACTCTTCTTTTTCTTTGTAGCTATATTATCACCCTAACGTGAGAAAATTAAGTAAGTTTAAAAGACTTTTGTCAATAATTTATATATTCAACGCATTTTAGAGTCAATGAATTTCTGTATTTTATCGGATTCTCTTTCTCTAAAGCACAGTGGATCTTTATTATCCTTATAAAGTCCAATATTTTCTTCAAATGAATTTTTATTATTTATATAAAAAATCCCAAGTGGTAATTTTTCAGTTTCAATGGATCTCTTGAACGCTTCAATCCTATTGTTGGGGTCGTGTTTATCGTCAAGGTAATATGTATTTTTTTTAAACCATTCAAATGTGTTTATTTTGTTAAACGATGGGCATTGCTGGAATATATCTATTATCGCATATCCTTTGTGGACAATGGCTTTTTTAAGTATTTCTTTAGTTTGTTCAATATCTCCAACAAATGCACGGGCTACAAAAGAAGCATTTAATGCAATTGCTACGGCAATTGGATTGAAAGGTTCAAGGATAACACCTTCAACTTGTAGTGTAGTTTTAACGCCTAGCATTGTAGTGGGGGAAGCTTGTCCTTTAGTTAATCCGTAAATCATGTTATTGTGTATTATATTTGTGATATTTGGATTTCTTCTTATTGCATGGAGTATATGATTTCCACCTTCGCCATACATATCGCCGTCTCCACCTTCAGCTATTACGGTGAGATTTGGATTAATAGACTTTACTGCAGTTGCTATTGGAATGGCTCGTCCGTGTAATGTGTGAAAAGTATTTGTCTTAAAATAGTGGGGAGTTTTTGAGGACTGACCAATTCCCGAAATAACTGCAAGATTCTGAGGTTTTATTTGGAGTTCTGCAAATGTTTCTTTTAATATTCTTAATAATGTAAAGTTTCCACATCCCGGGCACCATGAAATATCAATATTTTGCAAATCAAAATCTTTAGCTTCCATTTTATTCCTCCAGAATATCTTTTATTCTTGTAGTAACCTCTTCAACAGAAAATGGCCTACCATCATATTTTAATATCTTATCTTTAATCTCAAAACCTGTCTCTCGTTTTATGAGATTTGCAAATTGTCCTGAGGCATTATTTTCTATAGCAATAACTTTCTTGGCATTAATTAGATATCCCATAACTTCTCTTGGCAGAGGATATACCTGTTTGAAATATAAAAATCCAAGTTTGGGTTCTCTCAATTGTTTTAGTGACTCTTCTACAATGTTCCTTGTCGAGCCCCATCCTATCAAAAGATATTTGTATGCTTTTCCACCAAGAAGTTCAGGGTAAATAACTTCATTTTTGACTTGATTAAGTTTTTCATTGAATCTTTTCTCAACCATCTTTTTTCTCAGAATTGCATTTTCAGTAGTGTGCCCGGTCTCATCATGTTCATTTCCAGTTTGTATCACAAGTCCTTCTCCGAACCCAGGTATCCCTCTAGATGATACTCCTGTTTTTGTAAATTGATATCTTTTATAGCCCTCTCTTGTCTGTGTTACATATCTTTTTATCTCATATTTTTTATGGTCCAAAGATGGTATATTATACTGGGAATCTAATAAATATTGATCTGTTAGTATAAAAACAGGTATCTGGTATTTATCTGCGAAAGAAAATGCGTATTTTGATAAATAAAAACAGTCCTCAATGCTACCGGGCGACAATATTATTCGTGCAAAATCTCCATGGCCAGCATATAACGCGAGATCAAGGTCACCTTGTTCAGTTCTTGTTGGGAGACCTGTGGCTGGTCCTGGTCTTTGACCTATATGAATAACTACGGGAGTTTCAGCCATTCCTGCCAAGCTTACTCCTTCTTCCATCAAAGCAAATCCTCCCCCCGATGTTGTAATCATCCCCCTTCCACCGGCGTACCAAGATCCAATGGCCATATTAATGGCACTTATCTCATCTTCTGATTGTTCAGCAACAACCTCAAATTCCTTTGAGTGTGTAGACATAAAAGAAAGAATTCCAGTAGCAGGTGACATTGGATATCCAGAAATAAAGTTGCATCCTCCAGCGAGAGCTCCAAGTGCAACTGCATCTTTACCTGAAATTAGTATATCTTTGCTTATATCTCTTGATAGTTCCTCGCTTTTTTTCACTTTTATAGTGACTCCAGATTCGATTATCTTTTTGGCCAATTCAAATCCTTCACTTACAGCTTCAAGATTTTTGTTTATTATTGGCTCTCCTTTCTTTTCAAAAAATTTTGTAATAAAATTTCGGAACTCATATTCTGAAACATTAAGCATCCCACATATTACACCTGCAGTAACAGTGTTACTATAAACACTGCTTCCTATCTTCTTAGTAATTTTTGACAAAGGGATGTCGATGACTTTTTGAATATCTCCTATGATCTCTTTATCACCAAATATTATTGTATTTTCTGAGATTCTATCTTTTAAATGATCTAAGGATTTGTTACTCAAAGCAAATAATAAATCGATTCTATCAACATACGCCCTAATGGGGTTTTGGGACACTCTAATCTCTGTAGAGTTTGAGCCACCCCTAACCCTTGACATATATTCTTTTACTGCAAATATATTGTATCTTGAATCCTTGAGTATTTTTGTTAATATATCTTCTATAGTTTCTATACCTTGTCCAGCTTCACCGCAAAGAACAATAGAAATATCTTCCATTCTCTATCCTCCTTTCTATAAATCGAAAATTCTTGATATGAGATTATGTTATTTTTCCTATCTTCTAATATGTTTAATTTTTGTATATATATAAGTTTACTTGGTATTTTTATCGAGATATTTGAGCATTTCTAATACTTTGTAGAATATTTTAAAGATTGAATTAATTAATCATGGTATCTATTCATAAAAACAAATTTATCTGCTGTCAATCTCTCAGGTCTTTCTTTTTCAACTTCTTTCTGATTCTCATTCATCAGCGGATTCATTTGCGAAGAATGTTTTCCCACAATAACAAGGGTAATAACATTCATTTCATCTGGTATTCCCAGAATCTCTCTAGTTTTTTTAGGACTATACCCTGCAATTGGATGGGCAACTAATCCAAGTTCAGTTGCTCTTAAAATAATGAAAGCAGTTGCCATCCCCATGTCAAATAAATAGTACTCTCTATCTTTTATTAAACAATCATTTTCTTTTTTAGAAAATACAACTATTATCATTGAGGCAGCTCTTGCCCAGTCGTTCCCTGTTGAAAGGGCAGAATGCATGTTTTTTAGAACTGTAGGATCTGTAACAAATATGTATCTCCATGGCTGATTATTAAAACACGAAGGGGAAAGCCTCGCACTTTCTGCTAGAGATTTAATAATATCTGGAGTTATTTCTACGGATTCTAAGGATCTATAAGCTCTTCTTTCAAATATAGCTTTATTGACATCCATATATCCCTTTAATATCGATATTCCTTTTTAAGATATATTGTATTGGGTAAAAGGTAATGGGCAGTATAAGAATATTGCGAAACTAAATATCAAATTATTATTTACCTTTCTCTACAATCCTAACATCTTCATTTACGTCTTTATTAGAGTCTAAATTGTAAAAATCTTCATTATCCGGAGCAGTCATAAAAAAGTCATGTGTATAGTCAATATGTACCTCTTGATCATGGATTTTTAATTCAAGAACATGCCCACCTGCCTTTTTGTCTCCTGTTAAAAAATGAAAATGATATTCGGGTACATTCATATCTCCAACATATTGGGGTATTCTAAAGCCTACTAAGGTTCCTTGCACATTATTAAATTCAAAAAACTTTTGACCTTCTATGGCTTTAACTAATGGTAAATATGGTTTTTCTTGTTTAGGTACACTCCTAGTCTTTATATAATCAAAATTACCTTCCACTAATATTAGATAAAATACATTATGTGTAGGAATGTTATTGTCAATGTATTCTGTGAATTGATTGTAATTTAAGGTCTCATTTATTTTAATCGATTTATCTATATCAAAAAATGTAACTATTGCGAAAGGAGTTTTCTCATTATCTTCAATTGGATATGCTATCCCATCTACCTTAACTTGATAGAATTTTCCATTAACTTGTATCATTTCTCCATCTAAAGAATTTATTGTTCCAAGGCCATAATTTCCATTACTTTTAAGCTCACCAAAAGTCATGTCGCCGTCATAAATCCCTTCTAAAAGAGCTTCGATTGTTGAGTATTGGTACAATATATCTTTATTTTCTAAATTGTTGTTATTATTTTGATTTAAACAACATAAAGTTGAGATTATAAGAATTAATGTAAAACTTAATACTAATGATTTGTTTTTCATAATCCTCCTCGATAAAAAATTAATTATAATATTTTTGATATAAATGCCTGAGTTCTTGGATTCTGAGGATTTTCGAATATTTCTTTTGGTTCATTTTCCTCAATAATATAGCCCTCATCCATAAATATAACCCTATCGGCAACTTCTTTTGCAAATCCCATTTCATGAGTAACAACTATCATAGTCATTCCCATTTTTGCAAGTTCTTTCATGATTTCAAGAACGCCTTTTACAAGTTCTGGGTCTAAGGCCGATGTTACTTCATCAAATAGCATAACCTCTGGATTCATAGCAAGAGCCCTAGCAATTGCAACTCTTTGTTGTTGACCGCCAGAAAGTTCATGGGGATAAGAATTGTATTTGTCATCAAGACCTACTTTTTTTAATAGCTCTAAAGCTTCTTTCTTTGCCTGATCTTTAGGAATCCTTTTTACTTTAAGCGGTGAGAGAATTATATTGTCTAACACCCTCATGTGGGGGAATAAGTTAAACTGTTGAAAAACCATGCCGACCTTTGTCCTTAATTTATGAACGTCCATATCAGGAGAATAAATATCCATTCCGTCTACTAGGATTTCTCCTTCTTCTATCTTTTCTAATCTGTTAATGCAACGAATCAATGTACTTTTTCCAGAGCCCGAAGGTCCAAGAACAACTAAGACTTCACCTTTCTTTATTTCAAGATTAATATCTTTCAAAACTACTAGATCCCCAAAAGATTTTTTCACCTGGGTCATTTTTATTATGGGTTGTCCATTTGAGTTGTTAGTGATAGGTGCTATTTTTTTTCTAATAGTTTTATTTTTAATCAAGGATTTCCCACCTCTTTTCAATGTATTGAACTGCACGTGATAGTGGAATAGTTATACAAAGATAGATTAGAGCAACACCCAAAAGTGGTGTCCAGGCATCATAAGTTCTTGAATAGACTATCATACCTCTTCTTAAAAGTTCAGATATGGCTATAACTGAAACAAGCGAAGAGTCCTTTAATAATGCAATAAATTCATTACCCAAAGCAGGAAGTATATTCCTAGTTGCTTGTGGCAGTATTACGTACCTCATCGTTTGCATATAATTTAATCCTAGGGAGATTGAGGCTTCTGTTTGCCCTTTTTTAATTGATTTTATTCCTGCTTTGAATATCTCGGCGATATAAGCTCCACTATTAATGGATAAAGCCAGGATACCCGAAGTATACTGGTCAAGGTTTAATCCTAAAGCAGGTAATCCATAGTAAACTATCATTATTTGGACCAAAAGTGGTGTTCCTCGAATAAATTCAACATAAAGTGCTGAAGGCACACTGAAAATCTTGTAATGGGATATCCTTGCAATACCCATAAAAAGTCCAATTAAAGTACCTATAGCTACAGAGAATGCAGTTAGTTGTATTGTTATAGATGCGCCCCTAAGTAATTCAGGCAATATTCTTACAAATAAATCAATTTGAAATCCAAGTCCCACCACTTTGGTCACCTTTTTTTTGTTTATTCTTCAGACCAGTTAACTATGTATTGGTCGTATATTTGATCATAAGTTCCATTTTCTTTTAGCTTTTTGAGTGCCGCGTTTATTTTCAAAAGTAGTTCTTCATTCTCTTTTGGAATTGCAATTCCGTATTGTTCTACTGTCAATAAACCACCGACAACTTTGAATGATGTAGGGTCACTTGCAATAATGGGTTTGTTAACAACGTCATCATTAATTACTACGTCTACTTTTCCATTTTTCATATCTAGAAAAGCGTCTGGTGCGTGAGCATATCTCTTTATTTCTTTTATATTTTTGAGCTCAGATGCGTATAGATCGCCTGTAGTTCCAAGTTGGACTCCGACTATTGCTCCATTTAAATCATTAACAGTTTGTTTGTTGCTGTCAATTGGGACAGCCATGCTTAGTCCTGCATCAAAGTAAGGATCTGAGAAGTTGACTGTTTTCTTTCTATCTTCAGTAATTGTCATTGCTGACATTGCTACATCGAATTTACCTGCATTTAAAGATGCAATAATTGATGCAAAGTCAGTATCTACAAACTTTGGTTTAAGTCCTAGTTCTTTAGCTAAAGCTTCACCTAAAGCAATATCAAAACCGTAGAAACTATCATCCGCCTTTCTTATTTCAAAAGGTGGGTATTGTGCCTCAGTTCCGATAGTAAGGTATCCTTCTTCTACTAATTTTTTACTTTTTGTACCAGTACATCCGCTGGCTGCAACAACAGCCAATATCAAGAGTAATACAATGCTTATTTGCCCTATTCTTTTCATTCCTAATACCTCCATTTTCGTACTCCCGTGAGGAAGTATGTAAAAAAGTAATAGCAATAACTAATAAATGTTTCCCTTTATGAATTTAATAATATATAATATTACGAAATTCGTAAGTCAAATTATTAAAATAAAAATAAGAAATTAAAAAAGAATAATAAGATTATAATCTGTTTCCACAATTAACACAAAATGAAGTATCTGCCTTGTTTTGATATCCACATTTATTACAATACTTAGTGCCATATTCGGGAGTTGAATTCTTTGTGCTTTGAGTTGAGCTGATGGGCGCTCCATTAGTTGTTACATTCTGCTGTTGATTAACAGAAACATTAATTCTGCTCTTGTCTTTGTCCGGAGATATTGCGCCACCTATAATGCAGATAATGGCACCGAGCCAGCCTAAATAAAACCCAATTCCTAAAAATCCAAATATTAAAGCCCCTGCATAAAGAAATCCTGCTATTGTTAATACTATCATCCCACCAGGGCCCGCTATCGAGCCGCCTGCTTTCTTAATAATTGCAAGTAAACCACCTATGGTAAGTAATAGAAATCCTGCAACTATTAACGCTAAAATCATAGCGGCCATACCATAAGATGGATTTACTTGAAGCAGAAAGTTTTGCATTACTGAATTGTCAGTAAAATTCATCAGTACTGCAACTGTAATCTGAAAAGTTGAGTATAAGCCATCGACAAAATAAGAAAATGGCAAAAAAGCAGCAACTATTAGTATAATGCCCCCTATTAAACTTATAATACGTCCTTTATTCATGTAGATATTTATAATTCTAATTTTATATACTTTTCTATTTATCTCTTTCTTTTTTCTATTTTTTTTCTTAATAATTTAAATTTCTCAGTTGTTATAGGGGCATTCTTAAAGACAATAGATAACTTTTCATAATCATCCACACAAACTATGTCTTTAGGCGAAAAACTATCGATATCACCATTCTTCAATTTTTTCAATTTGGCAATGCGGGATTCAGAAGATTCTTTAACCATTATTGTCCTCTTTGATTTGTTAAATACAAATCATGATTAATATATGGAATAATAGCTATTTATTCTTTTTGATAGGGTTCGATGTGCACTGTAATGATTGTTTCATGTCCTAGAAAATTCCTTATTTCTCCTTCAACCCTATCCGAAATTTGGTGAGCTTCAACAATATTCAATGATTTCTCAACTAGAATATGAATGCTCATAGAATAATAATGCCCTATATGCCTTATTCTTAGTTTATGGAAATCTTCAACCCCATTTACTTTAGAAATTACATCTAATAATTCTTTTTTCTTGTCTTCGTCTACTGAAGTTTCAATTAACTCATTCACACTATCGCGTAGTATTTCAATTGCAACTTTAATAATTAGGACACTTACAAAAATAGCTGCAATCGGATCCAAGATTCGCCATTTTTCCCCTAAAAAAATGGCGCCTCCAATACCAATCATAGTCCCTATTGAAGAGAATGCATCAGATCTGTGATGCCATGCATTTGCGATAATTAATGAACTGTTTATGGCCCTTCCAACATTTACCGTATACTTATACATTGATTCTTTAACTATAATGGATATTATTGCAGCGTATAATGCAATAAATTCTGGTTTTGGTATTATTTCGCCTTGCAAAGATTTTAGAAGTTTTTCCCCACCCGAAAATACAATAAATAAAGCCACAAGTATAAGCATTATCCCTACAATTGCTGTCGATAAAGTTTCTATTTTGCCGTGCCCATAGTTATGAGATTCATCTACAGGTTTTTTTACATATTGAAAACCTAACAATACTACAATATCAGAAGCTGTATCAGAAATAGAATGTATGGAATCTGCTATCATTGCAGTACTTTGGCCCAAGATACCAGCAATAAACTTGAAGATAGTTAGAACAATATTTCCAAGAAGCCCAATATAGGTAACTTTTACACCTTTCTCTGACCGTTCTAGGGTAGTTAAAGCTTCTTGCATATATAATAATCTAATAATTGTTTTAAATATTTGTTGTTATTCAATCATCTATACAATAATCAGTGATAAGTAACTTGGCCTATAATATGTTATAATTAATTATTTATTTTCTTTCTTTATAATCTGATAAGAATGAAGAAAATTTTAATTATATTGTTATTCACACTTAGTTTAATTATATCTTTTGGAGAAATAGCTTATGCAACTTCGTACCATATTTATCCTGGTGATGATCTAGCGAATACAATTACCAACAATACTTGTAGTTGGGACATTGTTTATATCCATGAGGGCATTCATACTTTAGTTGCAGATGTCAATATTTCAGGAAAAAGTCTTCCAATAGTTGGGGATGGATCTGATAAAACTATAATTCTTCTCGAAGACCATGTATTTAGGATATATAAACCCAAAATAACGCAAATCCTATGATCTTTACAATTTCTGGAATCACTTTTAAAAATGCAAAGACTTCTGAGAGCATTATTTTTGAGAATTATGTTCCTAGCCATTCCATTAATTTAGTGTTATCTGATTGTAAATTCGAAAATTTAGGAGATATTTCATTTATCTCTGCTGTATATCCCATTAGAGATTATAAAATGACAATAAATAGGTGTGATATTTATTATGGGGAGAGTTCACCTCCTGAAATAGAGACCTCATTAGGAAATGACATAAAATTTACCTATAAATCGATGGAAATAACAATAATTGATTCAAATTTTGTTAACTCTAGTTCTCTAACTGCATATTCTTTTTCCCCGGAGAGCACTATCGATTTTAAAGTAGAAAATTCTTTATTCCTTGACAATAATACTGGCATCCAAGTTTTTGGCCCGGTAGATCTATACTTTAAAAATAACCTTGTTAGTAATAATGAAAAAGGAATTTTATTTGATTCGACTAATTCTAAAGGTATTTTGATAAATAATACTATCGATTCAAATGGTGGCTCTAAAGGATTTGGAATCTATAATAAAGGGATCATTGACATGCAAAATAATATTATTTCAAATAATAATTATGGAATTTACAACGAAGGCCAAATTATTTATTCTAGTAACATGTTATGGGCAAATAAAATAAATCATGGCATCTCTGAAATTGATTTTTTAGTTTTTAATCCGTCATTCATAATCGGACCTAATGGCCCTTACTACCTTGACGAACAAAATAAAGCAATAGATTCAGGTTCGGATACTTCATCTTTTTTAAGTTAAATTACAAAACAACAAATTTTAATGAAAACTTTGATAGAGGTATAGTTGATTTGGGATATCATTACAAATCTAGGCACAAGGCTTCTCTATTCTCTCGTTTAATTGATATCTTATCCAAAAATTGTGAGATATAATCCTAATTTAGATAGTTTTATAATTATTTAAAGGCGAAAAAAATCATGGATGATTTATATAAGCGAGGATTATCCTTAGAATATTTTACAGTTGTATACAATATATTGGAGGCATTTTTCTCAATAATTTTTGGAAGTCTTTCAAATAGTATTGCCTTGATAGGATTTGGCTTAGATAGCATCGTTGAATCATTGTCCGGAATTATTTTAATTTGGAGATTAAAAAAACATGGTTTTGTAGATGCAGATGAAGAGCTAGATATAGAAAAAAAAGCAACAAAGCTAGTAGGATTAACATTTTTTATCCTAGGTTTTTATGTTTTAGTAGAGTCAATAAGAAAACTCCTCGTTGTAGAAAAACCTGACCCATCAGCAGCCGGAATAATTATTGCAATAGCCTCACTATTGATAATGCCCTTGCTGTTTTATCAGAAAAATTCTATTGGAAAAAAGATAGGTAGCAAAGCGCTTGTCGCAGATTCAAAAGAAACTCTTACATGTGCTTTTTTATCTCTACCTCTTTTTTTAGGCCTAACTTTGAATTATTTATTTGGATTTTGGCAGGCCGACTCAATAGTGGGAATAATAATTTTTATATTCCTTGTAAAAGAAGGAATTGAAATTATAACCGAATCCGATAAAGATTAATATTAGTATTTTATTGGTGATTAAATGAAACCTTTACCTGAAAGTTATATAAGAAAAATGGCAGATGAACCAACTTCGAAATTTCTAGATTTATGGAATAAATTATCAAAAGAATTGCTTGACTACCCAATTGAGGTAATGATGGGCGATCGGAAGGATAATCCTGAATTAAAACATATACCCGGGGAACTTAATAGTGCATATCCTGCAGTGATAGATGGAAATGTAGTGTTGCCAATATGGCTTGAAAATCCAAAATCTTTTGACCCATTACTAATAACGCATGAAATAGGGCATTGGATTTTAATGATTAAGGGATTCAAAGGATTGGTAAATAAATATAATAGACAAACTGGCATAGATATTAACATGAATTCTTTAGCCCAGCATTCTCCCCTTTACAAACTCCAGAGAGACCTCGGGCATGATCCGCAAAAAATGATTGACACAAGAACAAAGTCTAATTTAAATAATCTAACTAGAGGTCCTGAACTAATGTTAGGAGATCGATGGGCTGAGTTTGCACTTTTATTTGCCGACGATGCATTGAACTGCTCGGAAGAACTAAAAAATGACCTTATTGAGCTACTCCAAGAAGACTTTCCCGTTACATTCTCTTTCTTAGAAAAAATATTAAATTTAGTATCTAAGTACGATCTTAACGACCCCAAGTCAAATCTTGCTTTCTTAAGAAACTTAGTCGATGCAATTTATTTGGGCGAGGGCTGGAAGGTAATCGATGAAGTCGTAGAATTAAGAGAAATGATACAAGAATGTAACCAAAAGAACTAATCTACTTATATTTTATTTTTAAGCCCAGTACAATTAATACGAGGAATAGTGATATCCCATTCGCTAAAATAATTGGAAGGTCTTTTTTGTATAATCCATATATTAGCCATAAAAATATACCTACAGACAGAAAAGTCCACATCCAGAAAGATATAGCTCTTGTTTCTTTTAATCTAATAGTCTTAACTACTTGAGGTAACGATGAGACGGTAGTAAGGAATGCGGCTGTTAGGCCAATAATCGTAACAATGTCCATACATTGTAGAATATGTATTTAAATCATATGTCTTTCGGTAACTTTATTATTTTTGATGCAATCTGTCAAAAAACTTAATAAACTTTATTTATTAAAATAGATTAGGGATTATAATGATTCATCCAATTGATAATAGATATGGTTCTCTTGAAATGAGAAAAATATTTGATGAGGAGGAGAGATTAAATAAGATGCTTCTAGTTGAAGGGGCAATAGCAAAAGCTCATTCAGAATTAGGCCATATACCAAAAGAAGCAGGTGACGAGATTTTCAAAAAGGCAAATACAAAATACGTTTCTCTTGAAAGAATGAAGCAGATAGAATCAGAAATAAATCACGATATAATGGCATTAGTGCTTTCACTTTCTGAGCAGTGTGGGGAGCATGGGAAGTATGTGCATCTGGGGGCAACTTCTAATGACATTAATGATTCTGCAACTGCCCTCCAATTTGTTGAAGCTTTTAAGATTGTTTTTTCTGATTTAAATAAACTTGAAGACATACTTATGGGATTATCCAAAAAATATCGCAATACGGTTTGTGTGGGAAGAACGCATGGACAACATGCCATCCCAACTACGTATGGTATGAAATTTGCTCTTTTTTTAGATGAGATAAGAAGGTCTAGAGACAGACTCGAATTTTCATATAGTAATGTTTCTGGTAAGATATCTGGGGCTGTTGGAACTATGGCTTCTTACAAAGATGGCCCTGAGCTTCAAAGAAAAGTTGGAGATATTCTTGGCATTAAAATGGCCAAAATATCAAATCAGGTTGTATCTAGAGACACATATGCAGATGTTATGTTCTCTTTAGCTTCTTTGGCTTCAACTTTAGATAAACTAGCTTTGGAAATAAGAAATCTTCAAAGAACAGAAATAATGGAAATTGCAGAAGGATTTGGTAAGAAACAAGTTGGCTCTTCAACTATGCCGAACAAAAAAAATCCGGTAACATGTGAAAAAATATGTGGTCTTGCAAGAGTCGTATACTCTAATGTATTTCCTGCAATACTCAATAATCCCTTATGGCATGAAAGAGATCTAACAAATTCTTCATGTGAGAGGGTAATTCATCCTGAATCATTTATCTTATTGGATGAGATGCTTAAGGGCACTATCAAAGTTTTATCTAATCTAGTATTTTATGAGTCAAATGTAAAAAAGAACTTAGAGCTTACAGGGTATTCAAATTTGGCAGAGGTTCTAATGCTAAAATTAGTTGAGAAGGGTATGGGGAGGCAGGATGCGCATGAGATCATGAGGGTAGTCTCAATGAAAGAGGGAAGATTCATTGACAACGTTAAGAAGAATAATAAAATAAGAGAATTATTATCTGAATCTGAAATAACTGATGCGTTAAATCCTGAAAAATATATTGGGTATGCTAAAGAGATAGTGGATGATGTCATTGGAAAATAATCTTTCTTTTGAGATACTTTATGAAGATGGACATAGGCTAGGTAAGGTAAATTTAGATGATCGTATAGAGAATACGCCTTACATTCTTCTAAATAATAAGGACTATTTTCAATTTGGCAGTTTAACTATTGAAAAACCTCTCTCTTATCTTGTCGCTGATACTTATATAAGAGGGGAGTATGACCTTTCTACAGTCCCACTTGTCCAAATACCTTTTGACTTGCCAATAAAAGAAGCAAAAATATTATCTAGCTTGAATATATCAATAATCAAAGAAGAAAAAGGAGATTGCCTTCCGATTTATCTTACAAAATATGGGGAAATAAATCAGGAACTTTTTGAGTCAATACCAAAAAAATCTATTTATTTTTTCAAAAGAATAGCTGACGAGAGAATTCTTCTTGATTTCTATTTTAAATTAAAAGAGAAATATCCTTCTTCTATTTTTTTCATCGATTCAACAAATTATGAAATTCCAATATTTCTCTTTTTGGGGTTTGACTTATTCTTGGCTGAAGAAAACAATGAGCGTTTTTTCAAAGAATATCTTTCAAATCCTTTGCCAGAATTAGTAGAGATGTACTCAAATGGGTCCGTTAATTCAAGAAGATTATTGAGAATTCTCTACAAAGAGTTTTATAATTCTTTTGAAGTCCATTTGAGAAGGGAATTTAAGAGGTCTTACTATATTGATGATATTTCTTTGGATAGGCCACAGGTAGTGAGGTGGAGAAAAGAAGTAGAGCAATATTATACCCCTCCAACAAATATAATATTATTGCTTCCCTGTAGTGCAAAAAAGCCTTACCGAGTCTCTAAATCTCATACAAAAATTATCTCATTCTTAAGAGATATTCTAAAGGATAAATATTCTAATTTATCCCAGTTAATTCTCACATCGCCATTGTGTGTAGTTCCTAGGGAACTTGAAGACTATGCAGACTACGATATTCCTGTGACCGGGCACTGGAATCAAGAAGAGTTGGATTCTCTTTATGGATTACTTTGTTCATTACTAAATAAATGTAATAATCCAGTTGTAATCGCACATTTTGGGGAAAATAGCCCTTATTTAAAGGCACTTGAGGCACTGCCATTTGAAATGCGATATACTCATGGGTCTCTTGAAGAATTAAAGAATATTCTTGATACCAATAGAGCTCTTTGGGATAAAGAGCCTCGTAATGAATATAAAACTAAAGCACAAAAAATGTTTTCATTTCAATTCAAAAAAGAATTTGATCTACCTTTTAATTATATAGAAAGAAGAAAAACTACTGATTTAACTTTTAATAAAAAGATTATAGGTATTTTCCAGAATAAAATTAAAGTGAATGTTAATGGTGGCGAACTAATAAAAGATTCCTTGTGGGTAAATATCGATTTTGATTTAAGAGGGGATATCTTTTCTAAAGGCATCATAAGTAATTCCGAGAATATCCGACCTGGTGACGATGTTATAGTCCAAAAAAACAATAAATGTATCGGTGTGGGCGAAGCAGTAGTTTCTGGGGACATGATGAAAAAGTTGAATAGAGGAAAAGTTGTTAAAATTAGGGCGAGAGGATAGATTGAGTCACGTTATAAACTTAAGATCAAATAAGAGAATAGAAGCAATTGAAATAACAAAAGAAATAAAAGAAGTTATTTCAAAATCAAATTTCTCTTCAGGTGTGGCTTTAATTTACTCCCCTCATACTACTTCAGGAATAATGATCAACGAAAGTTATGATCCTTCAGTGGCGGAAGATATAAACACATTTCTTTCAAGATTAGTCCCACATAACAGAGACTATAAGCATCTAGAAGGGAATTCAGATGCCCATATAAAAAGTTCTATAATCGGCCCCTCAAAAACTATAATTATTGAAAATGAAAAACTTGTACTTGGAACATGGCAAGGCCTCTTTTTCATGGAATTTGATGGTCCAAGATCAAGGAATGTATATGTAAAATTGATTAAAGGTTGAATCTATGCTTCAAACTGCTTTTAATGCTGCAAGAGCATCTGGAGAGATTCTCAAAAAATACTATAGAAATGATTGTGGGATCTATAAAAAAGGAGATTTTGACCTAGTAACAGACGCAGATTATGAATCTGAAAAAAAAGCCATTGAGATACTAAGCCAAAAATTTCCAGATCATTCATTTTTATGCGAGGAATGCGGTTTTTCTGGACACGATGATGCTGAGTATAAATGGTTAGTTGATGCACTCGATGGAACTATAAACTTTTCTAGGTGTATTCCACTATTTTCTGTTTCCTTAGCTTTGTTAAGAAATGAGGATCCTATTATTTCCATAATATATAACCCAATAATAGACGACTTTTACTATGCGGAGAAAGGAAAGGGTGCTTATCTTAATGACAAAAAAATCTCTATTTCTAAGAACATAAATCTCAAAGATTCATTAATAGTTACCGATTTAACAAAGGACAGAAATTTTCACGAAGAATTTTTTAAGACGATGCAGTCATTGTCGAAAGAAGTCTTAGGGATTCGTTTAATTCAATCTACATCTATCAATCTTGCATTTGTTGCAGAAGGTAGATATGACATTTTTATTAAAAATAAAATAAATTATTATGATGCAATCGCTGGCACATTAATGTGTGAAGAAGCCGGGGGAACAGCTATTGATTTTTCGGGAAACAAAATTTCTAAATCTTCTAAAGGAATTATAGTATCTAACAATCTACTTAATGCTAAAATATTAGAAAAAATTGAATTACCATAAAATTATTTCTTCTTTTTATCTAAGAACTCTATGTAATCGGTTACTATCGATATATGGGCCCACATTTTACCTTGTTCCCAAAGATCTATTGCGTTACCGCCATACCCAGAAAACCTATAATACATCTTTTCCCTATTCCATATCCTTGATACAACTTCATCTTTGTTGATTAGAAACGTCATTGGAAGTATTTTCTTCTTATTCTCTTTATCAAAGAAAACTACTCCATATTCTTTTGATATCTTGTAATCTAAATCACTTAGTAAAATAATATTAATATCATGCTCAGCGCAGAATTTATCGATTTCTTTTTCTGATGCAGGGCCAATCCCAATTAACTCTGCGTTTAAATCTTTAAACTCGTCTCTAACTTTTGAATAGTACAGTATCTCCGAATTATCAGATTTGAGACTGCTTTTATCAAAAAAGAAAAGTACCTTCCATTTACCTCTAAAATCATTTAAGCAAATCTTATTCAGATTTTTATCATTTAAACAGAAATTTATGGCCTGCTCGCCTTCTAAATGTTTTTCGTATGGCATGATTAATTTTATGATTTCATTTTATTTAATCCTTTTGTAAATATAATCTAATATTGTATAGATTAGTGCATAAAATATATAAACAGTTTTTCAAGACGAGTTTTATACTAAAAAGTGAGTAAGATGATGCTTAAAATCGGATTGCCCAAAGGTAGCCTACAAGAGTCTACCCTTAACATGTTTAAAAAAGCCGGATATTCTATTAATATCTCTTCAAGGTCATATAAACCATCCATTGATGATACAAATATCGAATGCTTATTGATTAGAGCACAAGAGATACCAAGATACGTGGAAAAAGGAATAATCGATATTGGTTTAACAGGAATGGACTGGGTAGTTGAGAATAATGCTGATATTGTGAATATAGGAAAACTTGTTTATGCCAAACAAGGATTAAAACCTGTGAGGTGGGTATTAGCTGTTTCTGAATTCTCTAAGATAAAGACACCCCAAGACCTTAATGGGAAAAGAATTGCAACTGAAGTAGTCAATATAACAAAGAAATATTTAGAACAGAAAGGTATAGATGCATCCGTTGAATTTTCTTGGGGTGCAACTGAAGTAAAAGTTCCAGAACTTGTTGATGCAATAGTGGAGCTTACTGAGACAGGATCATCACTTAAAGCTCACAATCTTAAGGTTCTTGACACTATCCTAGAATCTACAACAGTTCTAATAAGCAATAAAGAATCCTGGAAAAGCAGCTGGAAAAGGAAAAAAACTGAGGATCTTTTCTTACTCCTAAAAGGGGCATTGGCAGCGGAATCAATGGTCGGGGTAAAAATGAATGTACAAAAAGCAAATCTTGAAGATGTAATTTCTGTGTTACCTGCCTTGAGAAAGCCCACTGTATCTAATCTGAGTTCTGACGGATGGGTCGCAGTTGAAACAATTGTCGACGAAAAAATAATTAGAGACTTAATACCAAAACTAAAAAATGCAGGTGCAGAAGGGATAATAGAATATCCGTTAAATAAGGTAATATATTAAAAATTATCTAGGCATCTCTTTTCTTAGGGGCCTAATTGGTTCTTGCGAAGGCCTTGATGTAGGCTGTTGAGATGGTCTAGAAATTTTTCCTTTAAGATTGAATTTTCTACCTCCGCCCCCCTCTTTACCTCTAATTAAGATAATCAATAATATTGCAACAATAATTGCAAGAGCTATTTCAATTATTGTATGGATGGAAAATGTAGTTATACTTTCTCCTCCAGAACCTGAAACTCCCCCAAGAATTCCTCCAAGAGGTCTATTGGCCGCTTTCATGGCATCTTCGCATAATTGAACTGCTTGGCAGTCATTAATTTCTGTGTAAAGAGTCTTTGCTTCAGAATAGTAAGTTATTGCATTTTTTAGGTCACCTGAGAAAAATCTATTTTGTCCTAGCATGAACTTATCATTTGCCTCCATCCTTTTTACTAACTTATCGATTTCTTGTACCATCAATATGTTGTTATTTTCTTGGTATATTTCTCTGGCCTGAATTAATGAAATCTTTGCATTCTCATAATCGCATGAGTCATAATAAAGTCTCCCTTGATCGTAGTAATTTTTACCTACGTTTTTGACTGTTACAGTAATATCTCGGAATAAATCATAATCAGCGCCATACTTATCGGCATATGCAAGTCTTACCCTTACCACTTGATTTCCGATAGGGGCTTCGTACGAAGCCCTGATATATAGAGACCCTGTTATTTGCCCGCCTGGTTGAAGGACGCTTTGATTTACTGGAGGGTCAATTATTCCTTTAACCATAGGGGTATCTTGGATAACAGTCATCTTAAGATTATATGCAGATTCAGTGTTGTGAATATTAGTAATTCTAAATGGAATATTTGGTAGATAAGGTACTACTAGTTCGACTTCACAAACCCCTTGTTCAATATCTATTTGATATTTGTCAAATTCTAGAGTGACCAATGGGTCATTTCTTTTAATTTTAATAGTAGAAAAGACGGTCAATAGAGATGGTTCGCAACCTTCTCTACATCCACCTATTCCAGTTGCTACGACTACTGGAACTAAATATTCTCCACTTAATGCTTTTGTTGTAATTTTTATTGTTAAAATAACAGTTTCTTCTTGGTCTGGATCCATCCTGATGGGAAATAATTTCTTGCCTTCAACAATCTGGAAAGCAGCTTTTGCCTCTTTAGTCATTGAATCTTCATCTATGTATGCAAGTGTATCCCACATTACATCATTAACAGTATTTTTCACTTTTACAGAAATTTTTATCTCTTGATTTGGAGTAACTTCAGTTGGATAATCAAGAGAAACTTCAGGTAGCATATTTTTTGTTTCATCTTCTTGAGCACCAATATAGGTCCCAAAAGTAGATAACAGTATTAATAATATGAAAAGACTACTTATTGATTTGTTCATACTATATAAATAAGTAGTAAATTTCTTTATAAACGTTTTGTATTTAATGTAATTGTGGTTACATATTTAAATTATTGTCTATATTGGCGTAT
>JBDKUY010000058.1:0-5258 GCA_039679445.1 Methanofastidiosum sp.
TTAATTTTTATTTTTTAAGGAGATTAGATGATAATAAGAAACTGTACTGTAGAAGATGTTGAGAACGTCAGAAAATTTGTCAATGCGTGTAAACCTTTGGAGTTACACACACCCTTCACATACTGGACACTATTCAATTATTTTTCTAATCTATGTTTTTTGATGATAGAAGGCGAAGAACTAATTGGATTTATCTCTGGCATCAGAAGCTCTTTAGACAAAGATGTTGTGTACCTATGGCAGATTGGAATATCTAAAGAACAACGTGGAAAAAATTATGCTCTTCTATTAATTGATCATTTTATTAAAGCTGTTATTGACATGGATTGCAATAAAATTCAAGTCTCAATATCCCCAGAGAATCAAGCAAGTTACAATACTTTTGTTAAATATGCAAAAAAGAATTCGTATACTTTTGCAAAAATTGGCGAAGTGAAATATAACGATCAATTATCTGATAAAAAAGAATATGAAATTTTGTATGAACTTCAAATTTAATGCCCACAAATTTTATAAACTAACTAACCTGATGAAACTTTAAGCCGAGGTCGCATAGCTAGGATTAGTGCGCCGGACTTGAGATCCGGTTTCCCCTAGGGAAGCGGGAGTTCAAATCTCCCCCTCGGCGCTTTTCGCTTTAATTCTCAAATAAAGGCCATTCACAACTCCTTTTAGAACGGACTTTGAAACATCGTTAGTAAACCGGACAGAGTGTCTGCATATCTTATTATTTCCACAATTTTAGAGAAATTGTTCCTTGCTTATTTCATTCAGTTATCTCTAATTTATAGAAACTAATAAATAACTAAAAAATTATAATAGTGTAATGATAATAAATAAAAATAATTTAGTTTTTCGAAGGGCGACCCTAGAAGATATACCTGAACTTGTCAAATTTAAACTATTACTTTTAGATGAACTTAATGAAGATGACGATAAGAGTAATCTAGAAAAACTAAAACTAGAATTAAAAAAATTCTTTACAGAATACATTGGCTCAGATGATTTTGTTTCATGGCTTGTCGAGTATGAAGGAGAGATAGTAGCAACAAGTGGCTTAATTTTATGGAGGGTTCCACCAAGATATGATTGTTTGCATGGAAAATACGGGTATATCTCTAATATGTATACAGTGCCTAAAGCTAGAAGAAATGGGATTAGTACCGAATTAATAAAAAAACTCATTGAGGAAGCAAAAATACTAGGCATAGATATCTTGAATCTCCACGCAACAAAAGATGGGATCCAAATGTATCGGAGATTTGGTTTTACTGACCCAATTGATCCAGAAATAGAATTAAATCTTGATAATTATTGATTTAAGATTACTAATCAGAATCTAGATTTTCTAAGAAATAAATCCCATTTTCAACATTTTTATGGTGATTATTCCCGCAAATATTTGTAAACGCAAGTGCTTCTTCTATAGAGAATTCATCATTAAGAAAATTATAGACATTGGATCTCCATGCAGCAAAGGCGCCTCTATTTACGTATTCACCTTCTTTTATCCCCAATATATCTTTGCCCTGTTTTACTAGGCTTTTTATTTTTTCTTTGCGCGACATATCCCTCTTATACTAACTAGAGATTCAACTATTTTACTTTTTCTATTTTAGTCTAAAGGCGGTAATAATCCATCGATACTGAAATTAGATGCAAAGGCCACATCAGAAAGATTTATATTAGGAATATATATCCTTAATATATCGAAAGGCGTGGATTATGACGAAAATAATTCCAATAAGTGTCGGCTTATTAGTAATACTATCATTTTTAGGAACGACATCAGTTCTAAGTGACGACTGTGTTTCTATAATACTTGAGAAGGGCACTTTAAAAGTCGGCGATAGTTTTTTTGTTTATCCTTTAACTGCAACAATTAATCAAAATCTTTCTACGGGATGCGTTGAGTTAGTTGCAGTCAACTGCAAATATTGCATATATCAAGCAAAAAGTTCTGGAACTGTAGTATTCCAAAATTGTGGAAGTATGGAGACTGTTAGAATATTCCCGAAAGAATCGCCATTCGATGCTCTAATGAATATGATTAGCCGTGGAAAAAATTAGAAATAATTCTTTCTTATAATAGATTTCTGAACATAATTATGATGGCCATGCCTATTATCAATGCTATTAAGACATTATTCGTCTTCTTTGCAACAACACCTGCTGCAAGAGCACTTATAGCGCCCGGGATTCCTTCAGAGATAATACTTGGGGCAATAAAGGAAAGAAGTAGCGTTCCAGGCAAAGCTTTTATCAAATTCTCGATAAACTTGTGCTTTGATAGCATATTTCCGACTAACAATCCCCCAAATCTTAAGGAATAAGTTATTATCCCCGCAAGTATTATGAGGGCTATCGCAAGCATGTCAAAATCATTCACTTTTCTCATCCCTAAAATATTTTTGAACTGAATACACCAAAGCGCCTGCCAGTCCACCTATTGCAATATACCATTTTCCAGGAATAAACAAAAAGGAAAGATATGCAAATAACGCTGCAACTATCCATGGAAAAACACTGTCTTTTCCATCATAGAAACTTGAGACCAAAGCTGTAAAAATTATGATTATGACAAAATCAAGACCTACCGAATATGGATCTGCTATCATAAATCCAAAGGTATGGCCTGCCAATGTGCTTGCTAACCAAGAGATAACAAGACATATACCACCCCCAAAAAGAAAGTAAGGAGTTATCTTCTCTTTTTTCAATTTTGACATAGTTACTGCCCAGTTTTCGTCAGCAACAAGATGCACCAAGGCGGCCTTTTCAAATAATGAGCTTCCTTTGAAAAGTGGAGTAAGAGATGCCCCAATTAAAAGATATCTTAGATTAATGGCGAATACAGCAAAGAGCATCTCTGTAAAAGGTAGTGGATCTTTCCAGAGTTCCACGATAAGAAATTGGGCAGAGCCTGCAAATGTTACAACATCCATAAGTAATAGCTCAAAAAAGGTGACTCCTTTTGAATAAGCAAGAACACCAAGAACAAGACCGTAGGCAGCTACAGATATAGCAACAGGTATGGTGGCTGAAAATCCTTTTATAAAGTTTGATTTCATTTATTTCGCCTTTAATTATTTCTAGATAATCAACAATTTGTTAACTTTTTTGATGACAATTTTTTATAAACATTGCTAATTTCTTATTGTAAGTAATAAAGTATTTAAGGATTTTTTTTATTTAATAAAAAGAGGTCATGAAAATAGCTTTTATTATTTTTAATGATCTAACAACTCTTGATTTTATTGGAGTATATGATCCATTGACAAGAATTAAAACTATGAAATTCTCAGATTCTTTTGAATATGATGTCTGTTCATTTGCTGACAGAGTATTATCTGTAGAGGGGCTAGAGATAGTGCCCACAAAAGCCAGAAATGATTTATCAATTTACGATTATGTTATAATTCCTGGCGGTAAAGGGATCTTTGAATTAATGGAAAATAAAGAGTTTTTAGATTGGTTAAGAAAAATACCAGAATCTGCCGTTATATGTACAGTATGCTACGCATCTTTACTATTGGGGATCATGGGAAAATTAAAAGATAAGAAAGCAACAACTCATAGGCGTGTTATGGAAGATTTAAAGAAATATACAAATAATGCCCTAGACTGTAGAATAGTTGAAGATGGGAACATTATCACGGCAAGAAGAGTTTCCTCTGCAATAGATTTAGGGCTTTATCTTTGTGAAAAGATTATGGGAAAAGAAATTAGAGAAAAGATACAAACTCAGATGGACTATTTGAATTACACATTTTGCTAAAGTTTTTATATTATTTAGACTTTACAAGTTCTGCAAATTCTGTGGCAAATGATCTAATTTGGTCCCAACTTCTAGGATCGTTTTTCCACTTCTCATCGATTTTTATTGGCTTATTATCTTTCTCTTGAGCTTTAGCTACCTTTTCTATAATTTTTCTTTCTATAAACCGATCTTTGGATTGGATAGATCGAAATCGGGTAGGATAGATTTTCCTAGAAAAGCATCGAATAATTGTGCGTCAATTCCAAGCTTTTCCATTTTTTCTTCAACGTACATTTTCTTTGTTTTGTCTGTATCTTCCATGGCCAATCCACAACAGGCATAAAGACCTATAATTTTATCTTTAAATTGCATTTTGTTTTTCTTGAGAAAATTGTCTGTTTCATTTGTCCATTTGCTAATCTTTATCCCAGAGCCAACTAAGATACCATCAAAATTTTTTAAGTCAGGAACATTCTTAGATAATTCAAGATTCACTAAACTTACATTTACCCCTTCTTTTTCTAATACCTTTCCGATTTCTTGCGATACTTCCTCGGTGCAACCATACCTACTACCATATGTGATCAAAACACATTTTGTCATCTAATCACGAAATATATTAGGTCGTTTTATATAAAATTTTTCTGATTATGTCCCCGCATTCGTTTAGAAATTATCAATAGCTATTTCATTTTGATTTGACTAATTCTGCAAACTTCAATGTAAATAATTTTATTTGGTTCCAATTCCTGAAGTCGTTCTTTCCTTTCTTTTCTATTTTAATCCCCTTCTCTCTTTCCAATCCTTTTGCTGCTATGGACATGATTTTTCTATCCATAAATCCTGCTTTGGATTTTCTTGAAAGGTCAAAGACTCCGCCAAAGATATCGTATACATCTGGGTTTAGTCCAAGCTTTTGAATTTTTTCTTCTACATACATCTCTTTTGACTTTTCAGGGTCATTTGCTACAAATCCTGCACAGGCAAACATTCCAAAGATTGTATCCTTAAATCTATCTTTATTTTTATCTATAAATAAATCAGCTTCATTTGCCCATTTGCCGACTTTAATACCTGAACCTACTAAAACCCCATCAAAATTCTCAATAGAGGGGATGTCACTTTCCTTTAGACCGCCTAAATTGATAATCTTTATAGTTATCCCGGCTGCTTCTAAAGTCTTACCTATCTCTTTAGATACTTCTTCAGTGCATCCATACCTGCTGCCATATGCAATCATAACATTCTTTGTCATGTAATCCCTAAATATACTGGCCACAATTGGTATAAAATAGTTTTCTTTAGATTCACTTTAAGAATTTTTCATAATTTAAGTACTCTCGATATTTTTGAGTTTTCTGCGAATAATTTGGGCTGTGGGACATAATTAACCTGCATTTAGATTTAATAGATTGTGCCAGAGGGCGATGCAGGCGACAGCAGAATATATTCTGCCTGTGCGCTTCTGCTCTATCTTCCAGCCAAAGCGCCTCTTGTC